>NZ_JBHXSG010000012.1:0-169839 GCF_042714835.1 Streptomyces sp. NPDC058678
GGTCACGGGCCCTTGGTCATGTCTGCTGCCGTACAGCGCACCGGCGTCCCTTGTTCGCCCCTCGCCGCCCCCACGAGTGCCGCCAAGGCCTCTGCGTCGGCGGCACGTGGGGCGGGCGAGGGATCGAGGGGGAACTACCGCCCCGCGTGGACGTGTTCGATGTCGTGGTCGTCCCCGCCGTCGCCGGTGAGCGTCACCGAGGCGGCCTGGGGCGGGTAGCCCGTCGCGATGATCGTGTACGCGCCACCGTCCAGGTCGGAGAAGGCGTGGGCACCGTCGGGGCCGGTCGTGGACGTGGCGACGACGTTGCCCGCGGCGTCCACCAGGGTCACCAGGGCATCGCTCAGCGTCGCGGTCCCCGGCACCAGGTCGGCGACGCTGAACGCGCCCAGGGCGTCGGTGCCTCCGGTCGCCAGGACGTCCCCGCTGACGTCGGTGACGATGACGACGGCCTCCCCGACCGGCGCCCCGCTGTCGGCGGACAGGACCACGCCGGTGAGGCCGCTGGTGCCACTCAGCAGGATGTAGCGCGGGCATCGCACCGTAGGTGAACCCGATGCCGGTGCCCGATGACGCAGGAGACCCGAACGAATGTTGATTGACCTAAGCAAGTGCGGTCGGTTTTCGGGGAGGAGTGGGGAGCAATTCAGGGCGGGCACACTGATCCCATGTCCACCCGCCGCAGACACTGCCCCGAATGCCGTCGCGAGATCGCGGTCGTCGCCGGACGCTTCGCCCGGCACGACCCGCCCCGCGCACGCGAGAGCGGCGAGCTCGTCTCGTGCCCAGGATCTCGGCGGCAGGCGGAACTCGGAGCCGCGCAGCCCACGTTGGACGGGTACGCGGTCCCCGTCTTTCCCGGGCAGCTGCCCCTGTTCTAGGGGTTCCAGTTCTAGGGGTTCCAGAGGTTCTGGACACGACTCACGGGCTTTTAGGGGCCGGGCCGCACATCCATCCGCGTCACCAACCCGTCCCCGCCGAACCGGTACACGTGCTCGACCGTCCCGGCCCAGTGCTCCCCACCCGCGTTCCGCATGCCGAGCCGTACGGTGACCGCCACCGCCTCGCCGTCCTCGTCGAGCCGCAGCCCTTCCATCCGTACGAGGGGATGCCCGGCAGCGAACTGCCGGGCCCAGTAGGCGCGTACCGCCTCGCGGCCGTGCAGCCGGACCCCGTCCAGCATGTTCGGCCAGTCCACGTCCGGAGCCAGGCACCGCACCAGGAAGGCGTCTCGCTCGTCCGTCGAGAAAACCTCGTACATCCGCCGCAGCAGCGCCTCCCGCGCCGCCGGCACCCCCGCGGTCGCCATCCTCAGTTTCCCGCCACCGACTTCACCGCCACGGACACCGGCGAGGACCCGCTGATCAGCTCCAGGACCAGTCCGGCCGTGGCCCGTGTGTCCACCAACTCCGCCAGTACGGCCGCCACGTCGTCCCGCGGCACCGCGCCCCGGCCCGTTTGCGCCTCAAGCCGTACGAGCCCGGTGCCGGCGTCGTTGGTCAGTGAACCGGGGCGCAGGATCGTCCAGTCGAGGGATTCCAGGCCGCTCACGTACGCGTCCGCCTCGCCCTTGGCGCGCAGGTAGACGTCGAAGATTTCGTCGCCCTGGTGCGCCGGATCCGCGCCCATCGACGACACGACCACGAAACGCCGTACCCCCGCCCGGACCGCCGCGTCCGCGAACAACACCGCCGCGGCCTTGTCCACCGAGTCCTTGCGGGCCACCCCGCTGCCCGGGCCCGCACCCGCCGCGAAGACCGCCGCGTCCGCGCCCTGCAGGTGCGCCGCGACCTCCTCGACCGAGGCCGACTCCAGATCCAGCAGGACCGGTTCGGCACCGGCCTCCCGCAGGTCGTCGCCCTGTTCGGCGCGGCGGATGAGCCCCGCGACCTCGTCTCCGCGCGCGGCGAGCAGTCGCTCCAGCCGCAGCGCGATCTGACCATGACCACCAGCGATGACAATGCGCATGCTTCCGACCGTACGCCCGCACAGCCGCATCCGCCGCACGACTCCGGCCACACATCAGGAGCGCGCACCCCCGGGCCGCACGTGCCCCGCCCGCCCCACTACGACAACTGCCCACGCCCCTGTCGAGGCAGCCCCAACTCCGCCGCGGCCGCAGTGTTGCAGTACTCCCGCACCGCGCTGGTCCGCGCCACCACGCGCCCCCGGTGGACCACGATCCGGCTGTACGCGAGCGAGAGCGCCCCCGACAGCCGGTCACCGCGAACAGCGAGCAGCTCGGCCGGAAATCCCGCCTCCACGCGTACCTCCGGCAGGCCCAGCACCGCCCGGGCCTGCCCGCTCACCGCGTCGTACGCCTCCTCGGGACGCAGGCCGTGGCGCGAGGCCAGCAGGTAGGCCGCCTCCAGCGGGTCGCCGCGCCCCACGGGGTTCGAGACGTCCCGCATGGCGCCGCTGCCGGCCGCCACCCGCACTCCGGCCGCCCGCAGCATCCGTACCGGGGCCGTGCCCCGTCGTTCGACGCCCCCGCAGCCGCCCTGCGGCAGACACACCACCGCCACGCCGGCCGCAGCGAGTTGATCGGCGGTCCGGGACGCCACCTCGGCGGGCAGGCGCTCCAAGCCGCCGCACGGCGCGAGGGTCACCCCGGGGCGCAGTCCGCCGGCCATGGCCGCGAGCCGGGACAGGCGGGCCGGGTCGGTGGCGTCGGTGTGCAGATCGACGGGGCAGCCGTGTTCGGAGGCGACGTCCAGGACCGCCTGCACGTACCCCGTCGGGTCAGGGTCGAGATCCGGACAACCGCCCACCACGGAGGCGCCCATCTTCACAGCGTCCCGCAGCATCGCCAGCCCGTCGGCCCCGGCCACCCCGGTCAGCACCCTCGGCATCGCCACGGTCGTCAGCTCCGCGAGCCCGCGCAGCGCCCGCCGTGCCTGGAGCACGGCGGTCAGCGCGCCGAGCCCCTGGACGTCCCCCACGCGCACGTGCGTGCGCAGCACGGTCGCCCCGTGCCCGAGTTGCAGCAGGGCGGCTTCCGTGGCCCGGCGCTGGACGTCCTGGGTGTCGTACGAGACCGGTCCCTCGCCGTCGGCCGACAGGGCGGTGTCGCCGTGGGCGTGCGGCTCGGCCGGGGCCGGCAGGAGGAGGTAGCCGCCGAGGTCCACGCGCGCGCCACGCGTGCGTGCCCCGCCCGCCGCGAGGCTGCCGACCGTGCCGACCGCCTCGATGCGTCCGCCGCCCAGCCGTACGTCCACGGTCCGGCCGTCGGTGAGCCGCGCGCCGCACAACAGGAGGTATGCCCCATCGAACCGCCCGGACGGCGAGCCCGACGAAGCACCAGAGGACGAACCCGACGACGAACCGGACGACGAATGGGGCGGCTGCGGCTGGCTGTCGGGCATCGCGCTCCAGGGGTTCGGGGGCTGCGGGGCTCGGGGACTGCGGAGTGAGTTCGAGGGCTGCAAAGGGGACGCAAGATCACGCAGAGTGAGTCCGAGCCTAGGGTGACGACCTGCTCACACCGGGGAGGAGCGCAATAGTCGTACCGGTGTGGTCCGTCGTACCGGAGAGGCGGCGGAGACCCCTGGGAGAACCGCGGATCGGGCCTGGACGGGAGCCGCGAAACGGATTTGGGCGAACGGCGGCCTAGCGTGTAATGTCTTCATCGCTCGCCCCAATAGCTCAGTCGGCAGAGCGTCTCCATGGTAAGGAGAAGGTCTACGGTTCGATTCCGTATTGGGGCTCTGGTGTGAGAGGTTCCCGCCGCAAGGCGGGGTCCGATCGCATCACAGCGGTGTAGCTCAGTCGGTAGAGCAAGCGGCTCATAATCGCTGTGTCACCGGTTCAAGTCCGGTCACCGCTACTGACAGTAGCCGATTGCGGGGTCGGTCCTTCGATCGGCTACTCTTCTATGCGTTAATGCGTTCATCGTCCCATCCGTTCGTCAAGGAGCACTCCTGTGGCTGCCACCGACGTCCGCCCGAAGATCACGCTGGCCTGCGTGGAGTGCAAGGAGCGGAACTACATCACCAAGAAGAACCGGCGTAACAACCCGGACCGACTGGAGATGAAGAAGCACTGCCCGCGTTGCAACGCGCACACCGCGCACCGCGAAACGCGATAATTCAGGCTCGTACGTGAGGCCGTCCCCCGCAGTTGGGGGGCGGCCTCACGTCGTTTCCGTCCAGCAGAATCAGGAGGTGCCGAGCCATGGCGCTCGACCAGTCCTTCGTGGGGCGGAGCTACCCGCCCACCGCCCCCTATGAAGTGGGCCGGGAGAAGATCCGTGAGTTCGCGGAGGCAGTGGGGGACGCCAACCCGGCGTACACGGACCCGGAGGCCGCCAAGGCGCTCGGCCACCCTGAAGTGATCGCCCCGCCGACCTTCGTCTTCTCGATCACCTTCAAGGCGGCCGGGCAGGTCGTCCAGGACCCGCAGCTCGGCCTCGACTACAGCCGGGTGGTGCACGGCGACCAGAAGTTCGCCTACGTCCGTCCCGTGCGCGCCGGTGACCGGCTCACGGTCACCTCGACCATCGAGGCGATCAAGTCCATGGCGGGCAACGACATCCTGGACATCCGCGGCGAGGTCCACGACGAGGCCGGCGAGCACGTCGTGACCGCCTGGACCAAGCTCGTGGCCCGTGCGGCCGAGGAGGCATGAGCAGATGACCGCCAACATCGCGTACAGCGACGTCGAGGTCGGCACCGAGCTGCCCGCCCAGACCTTCTCCGTGACCCGCGCCACCCTCGTCCAGTACGCGGGCGCCTCCGGCGACTTCAACCCGATCCACTGGAACGAGAAGTTCGCCAAGGAGGTCGGACTGCCGGACGTCATCGCGCACGGCATGTTCACCATGGCCGAGGCGATCCGCGTGGTCACCGACTGGGCCGGCGACCCGGGCTCGGTCGTCGAGTACGGCGTCCGCTTCACCAAGCCCGTCGTCGTCCCGAACGACGACCAGGGCGCCACCGTCGAGGTCAGCGGCAAGGTCGCGGCCAAGCTCGACGACAACACGGTCCGCGTGGACCTCGTCGCGACCAGCGCCGGGCAGAAGGTGCTGGGGATGTCGCGGGCGGTCGTACGACTGGCCTGAAGCCGGAGCAGTCGGTAAGGGGCGTTCTCCAATACGGAGCGCCCCTTACTCATGGGCACTGGTCGGCCCAGTCCCGAGAGGACCTCTTGACTTAGTTAGTGATTGAGTACTAACTTACTCGCATGGTCAGGATGAGCGCAGAAGAGAGGCGCGAGAGTGTCATCCGCGCGGCGACGGCCGAGTTCGCCCGTGGCGGGTACCACGGCACCTCGACCGAAGCGATCGCCAAGCGCGTCGGTGTCTCGCAGCCGTACCTCTTCCGGCTCTTCCCGAGCAAGAAAGCGATCTTCCTCGCGGCGGCCGAGCGGTGCGTCGAGGACACCATCAGCGCCTTCGCGGAGGCCGCCGAGGGACTCGAGGGCGAAAAAGCCCTGCATGCCATGGCGAACGCGTACACCAAGGCCATCGCGGAGCGGCCCGAGATGCTGATGATGCAGATGCAGATGTACGGCGCCGTGGCCGCCGCCGAGGAGGCCGGTGACCACGAGTTCGGCGAGACGGTGCGGGCCGGCTGGATGCGACTGTGGGACACCGTCCATCTGCCCCTGGGTGCCGACATCGACGAGACGACGACCTTCCTGGCGTACGGAATGCTCGTCAACTGCCTGGTGGCCATGGGCTTCCCGCCCGAGCACCGGGTCTGGGAAGGGCTCTACCCGTCGGCGCGGATCAAGGGCCGGCTGGAGAAGTAGCAAGGACCGAAGAAGGGCATCGAGGGCCCTTTCATGAACGTGAAAGTTAGTCATCAATAACTAACTGATCTTGTCGATCACTCTCTGGGGGAGAGATGTCACAGCAGACCGCACGTCGTGGAGGGGCCGTCTGGGCCCTTGTCATCACCAGCGTCGCCGGATTCATGGCGGCACTGGACAATCTCGTCGTCACCACCGCCCTGCCCTCCATCCGGAAGGACCTCGGGGGAGCACTGGACGACCTGGAATGGACCGTGAGCGCCTACACGCTCACCTTCGCCGTCTTCCTGATGTTCGGCGCGGCGCTCGGCGACCGCTTCGGCCGCCGCCGGCTCTTCATCATCGGCACCGCCGTCTTCACCGCAGCTTCCGCCGCCGCGGCCATGGCGCCCGGCATCGACTCCCTGATCGCCGCCCGCGCGGTCCAGGGCGTAGGGGCGGCGATCATGATGCCGCTGACCCTCACCCTCCTCACGGCAGCCGTGCCGGCCGCCAAGCGCGGAATGGCGTACGGCATCTGGGGCGCCGTCAACGGCCTCGCCGTGGCCTCCGGCCCGCTCATCGGCGGCAGCCTCACCGAGCACATCTCCTGGCAGTGGATCTTCTGGCTGAACGTGCCGCTGGGCATCGCCCTCCTGCCGCTCGCCCGCCTCCGCCTCGCCGAGTCCCGCGGCACCGGTGCCCGGCTCGACATCACCGGCACCCTGCTCGCCAGCGGCGGCCTCTTCGGGATCGTCTACGGCCTGGTCCGCAGCCCGGTGGACGGCTGGACGAGCCCGCTCGTCCTGACCGGCCTGTTCACCGGTACCGCCCTGCTCACCGGCTTCGTCCTTTACAGCATCCGCGCCAAGCACCCCATGATTCCGATGCGGCTGTTCCGCTCCCGCGCCTTCTCCGGGATCAACGCCGCGAGCCTGCTGATGTTCCTGGGGATGTTCGGCTCGATCTTCCTGCTCAGCCAGTACATGCAGGGCGTGCTCGGCTACTCGCCCACCGAGGCGGGCCTGCGCATGCTGCCCTGGACCGGCATGCCCATGCTCGTCGCCCCGATCGCCGGCATCCTCTCCGACCGCATCGGCGGCCGCCCCGTCGTCGCCGCAGGCCTCTTCCTCCAGGCCGCCGGCCTCGCCTGGATGGCCTCCGTGGCCACCGCGGACGCCTCCTACGCGATCCAGCTGCCCGGCCTGATCATCAGCGGCATCGGCATGGCCCTGTACTTCGCTCCCGCCGCCAATCTGGTGATGTCCAGCGTCAGCGCCCACGAACAGGGCATAGCCTCCGGCGCGAACAACGCTCTGCGCGAGGTCGGGGGCGCGCTCGGCATCGCCGTCATGGCGTCGATCTTCTCGGCGCAGGGTGGTTACGAGAGCGGGCAGGCCTTTGTGGACGGGCTGCGGCCTGCCTTGGTGACGGGGGCGGCGGTCGTGGCTGTCGCCGGGGCCGCGGCATTGCTCATCCCGGGACGGCACCGGGCGACCCGGCTCGCGAAGCCGGCACCGACCGAGCCGACGCCGGTCCTGGAGACCACCGGTTCCTGAACGAATGGCGGCGCCGGGTGCGGGCAACGGGGTTCCACCCCCTCTTTCCCAGACACCCGGCGCCGACGCGTGCGTCTACTGGGTGCTCCGCCCCCAGACCCCCAACCCATCCCCCCACCACCCGACTCGGAAGGCCGAGAGGCGGCCGCGACCGGCGTCTTAAGGCGTACGCTCCCGCACCGGCGTACGGCGGCGAGGGGCCGTGTCGGGGGGTGTCCGCCCGCAGCGGTTGGCGCGTCAACACGAGCACCTCGAAAGGCAACCGATTCCGCGCCGTTCCGAGGACGGACACCCCCTGACACGGCCCCGACCCCCAACCCGCCCGCACAGGCGCCGCAGGCACCCGCACCGCACCACAACCGAAGCTGTCAGCCCC
Source organism: Streptomyces sp. NPDC058678 (assembly GCF_042714835.1). NCBI lineage: Bacteria > Bacillati > Actinomycetota > Actinomycetes > Kitasatosporales > Streptomycetaceae > Streptomyces > Streptomyces sp. NPDC058678. The sequence continues at coordinate 7,666 of NZ_JBHXSG010000012.1, forward strand.
GTCTCGTAGTCTTGGGCGCGTGCAGGAACTCCACGACGCCCCCCTCGCCCCGCTGACCACCTTCCGGCTCGGCGGCCCCGCGACCCGCCTGGTCACCGCGACGACCGACGCCGAGGTGATCGCGGCCGTCCGCGAGGCCGACGACAGCGGCACGCCCCTGCTGCTCATCGGCGGCGGATCGAACCTGGTCATCGGCGACAAGGGCTTCGCCGGAACCGCGCTCGTCATCGCCACCAAGGGCTTCGCCCTCGACGGCACCAGCCTGGAGCTGGCCGCCGGCGAGGTGTGGACCGACGCCGTCGCCCGCACCGTGGAGGCCGGACTCGCCGGCATCGAGTGCCTGGCCGGCATCCCCGGCTCCGCCGGCGCGACCCCCATCCAGAACGTGGGGGCGTACGGCCAGGAGGTCTCCGCCACGATCACCGACGTGACCGCCTACGACCGGATCACACGCGAGACGGTCACGATCCCGAACGCCGACTGTGCCTTCTCGTACCGCCACAGCCGCTTCAAGACCACCCCCGAGCGATACGTCGTCCTGCGTGTCCGCTTCGAGCTGGAGGACGCGGACGGACTGTCCGCTCCGCTCAAGTACGCCGAGACCGCCCGCGCCCTGGGCGTGGAACCCGGTGACCGCGTGCCGCTCGCCGACGCCCGCGAGACCGTGCTGAAGCTGCGCTCCGGCAAGGGCATGGTCCTGGACCCCGAGGACCACGACACCTGGTCGGCCGGCTCCTTCTTCACCAACCCGATCCTGACCGAGGAACAGTTCGCGGCCTTCCACGCGCGCGTGCGCCAGCGGCTGGGCGAGGGCGTGGAGCCGCCCGCGTACCCGGCGGGGGAGGGCCGTACCAAGACCTCCGCCGCCTGGCTGATCGACAAGGCCGGGTTCACCAAGGGCTACGGCACCGGACCCGCCCGCATCTCCACCAAGCACACCCTCGCCCTCACCAACCGCGGCGCGGCGACCACCGAGGACCTCCTCGCGCTGGCCCGCGAGGTGGTCACCGGCGTCCGTGACGCCTTCGGGGTGACGCTGGTCAACGAGCCGGTGACAGTCGGCGTCAGCCTCTGAACAAAGGGAAAGGGCCTGGCCCCGCCCGGATCCTAGGCCGCCAGCCAGCCGTCCACCCCTGCCAGCAGCTTCGCCTTCGTGTCCTCGGGGGCGGCCGAGCCACGAATCGACTGCCGGGCCAGCTCCGCCAGCTCCAGGTCCGTGAAGGCATGGTGGTTGCGGGCGATCTCGTACTGGGCGGCCAGGCGAGAACCGAAGAGAAGCGGATCGTCGGCACCGAGCGCCATCGGCACGCCCGCCTCGAACAGGGTCCGCAGCGGCACGTCCTCGGGCTTCTCGTAGACGCCCAGGGCGACGTTCGACGCCGGACACACCTCACACGTGACGCCCCGCTCCGCGAGCTGCTTCAGCAGGCGCGGATCCTCGGCCGCGCGGACCCCGTGGCCGAGCCGGTTCGCGTGCAGGTCGTCGAGGCAGTCCCGTACCGAGTACGGGCCCGTCAGCTCGCCGCCGTGCGGCGCCGACAGCAGGCCGCCCTCCCGCGCGATGGCGAAGGCACGATCGAAGTCCCTCGCCAGACCCCGGCGCTCGTCGTTGGACAATCCGAAGCCGACCACACCACGGTCCGCGTACCGCACGGCCAGGCGGGCCAGCGTGCGCGCGTCCAGAGGGTGCTTCATACGGTTCGCGGCGACCAGGACCCGCATGCCGAGGCCCGTCTCGCGCGAGGTCGTCTCCACCGCGTCCAGGATGACCTCCAGCGCCGGGATCAGACCGCCCAGGCGCGGGGCGTACGACGTCGGGTCGACCTGGATCTCCAGCCAGCCCGAGCCGTCCTTCAGGTCCTCCTCCGCGGCCTCCCGCACCAGGCGCCGGATGTCCTCGGGCTCTCTGAGGCACGAGCGCGCCGCGTCGTACAGGCGCTGGAAGCGGAACCAGCCCCGCTCGTCCGTCGCCCGCAGCTGCGGCGGTTCCCCGCTGGTCAGGGCTTCACTGAGCACCTCGGGCAGCCGCACGCCGTACTTGTCGGCCAGTTCCAGCACGGTGCCGGGCCGCATCGAACCGGTGAAGTGCAGGTGCAGATGGGCTTTGGGCAGCTCAGAGACATCACGTACACGCTCCATCCCAGGATCCTGCCGTACGTCCCTGCCGTCCCGGTAGCGCTTTCCCCTTTAGTGGTCTTGCTCGCACAAACAAACAGGGCGGGTGCCTCCGGAAATCCGGAGGCGCCCGCCCCGCGACGGCACCCGGTGACTCAGTCCCGAGCCTCGGCCAGCAGCTTCTGGATCCGCGAGACACCCTCGACGAGGTCCTCGTCCCCCAGGGCGTACGACAGCCGCAGATAGCCCGGCGTGCCGAAGGCCTCGCCCGGGACGACCGCGACCTCGGCCTCCTCCAGGATCAGCGCGGCCAGCGCGACCGTGTCCTGCGGGCGCTTGCCGCGGATCTCCTTGCCGAGCAGGCCCTTCACCGAGGGGTAGGCGTAGAAGGCGCCCTCGGGCTCGGGGCAGACGACGCCGTCGATCTCGTTGAGCATCCGCACGATCGTCTTGCGTCGGCGGTCGAAGGCCTCCCGCATCGTCGCGACGGCGTCCAGCCCGCCCGACACCGCGGCCAGCGCCGCGACCTGCGCCACGTTCGACACGTTCGACGTGGCGTGCGACTGGAGGTTCGTCGCCGCCTTCACGACGTCCTTCGGGCCGATGATCCAGCCGACCCGCCAGCCCGTCATGGCGTACGTCTTCGCGACACCGTTGACGACGATGCACTTGTCCCGCAGCTCCGGCAGGATCGCGGGCAGGGACGTGAACGTCGCGTCGCCGTAGACCAGGTGCTCGTAGATCTCGTCCGTCATCACCCACAGGCCGTGCTCGACGGCCCAGCGGCCGATCGCCTCGGCGTCCTCGGCGCTGTAGACCGCGCCGGTCGGGTTGGAGGGGGACACGAAGAGGACGACCTTCGTCTTCTCGGTGCGGGCCGCCTCCAGCTGCTCCACGCTGACGCGGTAACCGGTCGTCTCGTCCGCGACGACGTCGACCGGCACACCGCCGGCCAGCCGGATCGACTCCGGGTACGTCGTCCAGTACGGCGCCGGGACGATGACCTCGTCGCCCGGGTCGAGGATCGCGGCGAAGGCTTCGTAGATGGCCTGCTTTCCGCCATTGGTGACGAGGATCTGCGCCGGGTCGACCTCGTAGTTCGAGTCACGCAGCGTCTTGGCGGCGATCGCGGCCTTCAGCTCGGGGAGACCGCCGGCCGGCGTGTAGCGGTGGTACTTGGGGTTCTTGCAGGCCTCGACGGCCGCCTCGACGATGTAGTCCGGGGTCGGGAAGTCGGGCTCACCGGCGCCGAAGCCGATCACCGGCCGACCGGCCGCCTTCAGGGCCTTGGCCTTGGCGTCCACGGCGAGGGTGGCGGACTCGGAGATCGCGCCGACTCGGGCGGAGACCCGGCGCTCGGTGGGAGGGGTTGCAGGGCTCATGGGGCCCATCGTTTCAGACCGGAAACGACCCCGGCACGCGGGTTTCACAGACTGAACATGTGCGGGCAAACCCCTGGACACCCGTCCGGATCCCTGCCACGGCCAGGGCGATCTTCAGTCGATCTTCCGCCGTTCTTCCGTCGGCAGGGCCCTTACGGGCGCTTTCTGTTCGACGAGGACGCACAGAACACGTACACTCTCACCTCGTTGGCCCTCAGCAGCCTGCGCTCAACCGGTGCACACCGAGCACTCGGTCGGATGCGGTACGTTGTTGGGGAACACGCAAAGGGTCGTAGCTCAATTGGTAGAGCACTGGTCTCCAAAACCAGCGGTTGGGGGTTCAAGTCCCTCCGGCCCTGCTACACACTCCTTCGCCAGGATGTGTGCGCATGTACGTACAGCAATGCACCGCCGTGCGGCTCAGACCGGGCGCGGCACGGCCACGACCCGGAATCAGGTGAGGACGAGTGACGGACGCCGTGGGCTCCATCGACATGCCTGATGCCCAGGACGAGGCGCCGGAGTCCCAGAAGAAGACTCGTAAGGGCGGAAAGCGTGCCAAGAAGGGCCCGCTGAAGCGCCTCGCTCTCTTCTACCGCCAGATTGTCGCTGAGCTTCGCAAGGTCGTATGGCCCACGCGCAGCCAGCTGACGACGTACACGACCGTCGTGATCGTCTTCGTCGTCATCATGATCGGCTTGGTCACCGTGATTGACTATGGGCTCGACCACGCCGCCAAGTACGTCTTTGGCTGAGCCAAGAGCGAAGGGCGCCGTCACCGGCGCCCCTTTCGCGTGTTCCACCCCCATGTATCCAGGAAGAAGCAGCCACCGTGTCTGACCCGAACCTGAACGAGGCCGTCGAGCCGGACCAGTCCGTGGATGACGAACTCGACATCGTCGAGGGCGCGGACGAGGCGGACGAGTTCGAGGCTGCGGAAGCCGAACTGGGTGAGCCCGCCGAGGAAGCCGCCGTAAACGTCGAGGACGAGGACGAGACCGCCGAAGCTGCCGAGTCGGCCGAGGACGAGTCCGCCGAGGACGCCGAGGACGAGGCCGTCGCGGAAGAGGAAGAGGACGTCGAGGAGGAGCCGGCCGAGCCGGTCGACCCCGTCGCCGCCCTGCGCGAGGAACTGCGCACCCTCCCCGGCGAGTGGTACGTCATCCACACGTACGCCGGTTACGAGAACCGCGTGAAGACCAACCTCGAGCAGCGTGCCGTCTCGCTGAACGTCGAGGACTTCATCTTCCAGGCCGAGGTGCCGCAGGAAGAGGTCGCGCAGATCAAGAACGGCGAGCGCAAGACCGTCCGCCAGAACAAGCTTCCCGGCTACGTGCTGGTGCGCATGGACCTGACGAACGAGTCCTGGGGCGTCGTCCGCAACACCCCCGGCGTCACCGGCTTCGTGGGCAACGCCTACGACCCGTACCCGCTGACCCTGGACGAGATCGTCAAGATGCTCGCGCCGGAGGCCGAGGAGAAGGCCGCCCGTGAGGCCGCCGAGGCCGAGGGCAAGCCCGCTCCGCAGCGCAAGGTCGAGGTCCAGGTGCTGGACTTCGAGGTCGGCGACTCGGTCACCGTCACCGACGGCCCGTTCGCCACGCTGCAGGCGACCATCAACGAGATCAACCCCGACTCGAAGAAGGTCAAGGGTCTCGTCGAGATCTTCGGCCGCGAGACGCCGGTCGAGCTGTCGTTCGACCAGATCCAGAAGAACTAGTTCCTCGACTGGTTCCTCCCTGGACCCACCGCGTCCGAGCAGGTCAGAAGGGCTGTTGAAAGCCCGTCTGACCTGCTCGGTTTTTGGCCGCGCATCTATACCCGTTATCGTTGTGCGGTATGCCTTCATCTGGGACGCGACCCGGGTGGGGGTAGACCCGAATCGAAAGGACCCGGAGAGCAATGCCTCCCAAGAAGAAGAAGGTCACGGGGCTCATCAAGCTCCAGATCCAGGCCGGTGCCGCCAACCCGGCTCCGCCGGTCGGCCCCGCGCTGGGTCAGCACGGCGTCAACATCATGGAGTTCTGCAAGGCGTACAACGCCGCGACCGAGTCGCAGCGTGGCTGGGTGATCCCGGTGGAGATCACGGTCTACGAGGACCGCTCCTTCACCTTCATCACCAAGACGCCGCCGGCCGCCAAGATGATCCTCAAGGCCGCGGGCATCGAGAAGGGCTCCGGCGAGCCGCACAAGACCAAGGTCGCCAAGATCACCCAGGCGCAGGTCCGCGAGATTGCCACGACCAAGCTTCCCGACCTCAACGCCAACGACCTGGACGCCGCCGCGAAGATCATCGCCGGTACCGCGCGTTCCATGGGCGTCACGGTCGAGGGCTGAGCCCCAATCTCCCAGCAGTAGTGGCAGGGCCTGCTCGGCCCGCACCACGACTCCTCAAGAACACACAGGAGCAGTAGTGAGCAAGCGCAGCAAGTCTCTCCGCGCTGCGGACGCCAAGATCGACCGGGACAAGTTCTACGCCCCGCTCGAGGCCGTCCGTCTCGCCAAGGAGACCTCCACCAGCAAGTTCGACGGCACCGTCGAGGTCGCCTTCCGTCTGGGTGTCGACCCGCGTAAGGCCGACCAGATGGTCCGTGGCACCGTGAACCTCCCGCACGGCACCGGTAAGACCGCCCGGGTCCTGGTCTTCGCGACCGGTGACCGTGCCGAGGCCGCTCGTGCCGCGGGCGCCGACATCGTCGGCGCCGACGAGCTCATCGACGAGGTGTCGAAGGGCCGTCTGGACTTCGACGCCGTCGTCGCCACCCCGGACCTCATGGGCAAGGTCGGCCGCCTGGGCCGCGTGCTCGGTCCCCGTGGTCTCATGCCGAACCCCAAGACCGGCACCGTGACCCCGGACGTGACCAAGGCCGTCACCGAGATCAAGGGTGGCAAGATCGAGTTCCGCGTCGACAAGCACTCGAACCTGCACTTCATCATCGGCAAGGTGTCGTTCGACGACACCAAGCTGGTGGAGAACTACGGCGCGGCGCTGGACGAGATCCTTCGTCTGAAGCCGTCCGCCGCGAAGGGTCGCTACATCAAGAAGGCCGCGCTGAGCACCACGATCGGCCCCGGCATTCCGCTCGACCCGAACCGCACCCGCAACCTCCTCGTCGAGGAGGACCCGGCGGCGGTCTGAGCCTGACGGCTCGCCCAGTCGGCGACGGGCCCCGCACCTGCACGGTGCGGGGCCCGTTCCTGTGTCCGGGGGTCGTGCCCTGGGTTAGCGTGCGGTCACGGCAACGGCACAGGGGGACGTATGAAGTTCACGAAGGGGCGCCGCGTCGCCCTCGCGGTCGCGTCGGCGACCGCGGTGACCGCGGTGACCGCCTGCACTTCCGCCGAGCCCTCCGCGAAGCCCGAGAAGGACCGCCGGGCGGCCTCCGAGTTCCTTCCGGCCCTGCGTTCCGCCGAGCGGTCCACCGACCGTGCCCAGTCGGCCAGGGTGCGCTCCACGACGGTCATGGGCAGCCAGCTGTCCATCGAGGCCGACGGCGCCCTCGACTGGGGCCGCGCTCTCACCGGCACCCTGACCATCACGTACACCGGCGGCACGACGGCCGAGACGATGCGCGGTCTCGGCATCACGTCGATGGAGGCCCGCTACCTGTCCGACGCCTACTACGCGCGGATGGGCGACACGTTCGCCGAGAAGGCCGGCGGCAAGCACTGGCTCAAGTACGTGTACGCGGATCTCGAGGCTCTCGGCGGTGGTGGCGCGAACTTCGCGGACCAGATGCGCAACACCACGCCGAACCAGTCGGTGAAGCTGCTCCTCGACTCCGCGGACGTGCGCCGGGTCGGCGCGGAGACGGTGAACGGACAGGCCACCACGCACTACTCCGGCACGGTCCGGGTGAGCGATGTCGCCGACGCGGAGCTGAGGAAACAGCTCGAACAGGCCGGCGTCACCACGCAGACCGTCGACATCTGGGTCGACGACCGAGACCTGCTGGTCAAGAAGGTCGAGAAGGGCCGGATGGCCACCGGCGGGCTGACCCAGACCGCGTACTACAGCGATTACGGCACACGGGTCTCCGTACGGAAGCCTCCGGCCGACGACACCAGGGACTTCAAGGATCTGCTGGGGGAGCAGGGCGGCAGCCCGGCCCTTTGAGCTCGACGGCGAGGCGAAGATCGGGCTCGTGGACGAGGCCAGGTACACAGGCGGGGGTGGAGCCGCCGAGGAACCGGACGGCAGGAGCCGGCTCACCTTCGGTCTGTCCGAGCTGGGGGCGAGCTGAGCCCCGTACCACCGGATTTGCTCGACGGCGATCCGGTCGCGTATTCTCCTACAGAAGCCAAAGACCGCTGGTCGTTGCCGTGTGCTCGTAAGAGGGTGCGGTGGCCGAAGGATCCGCTGAACTGCGGACGACCCGCGTAGGTGAATGTGGATGTGCTCCCGGAGCTCGCTGCTCACGCTGCGAAAGTCCGGTAGAGCTACGCCCCGTGCGCCTGCGCCGGGGCGTTTCGTTTGTCCCAGCCCCTTCTGAGCGGTCCTCATCACCCGGAAGGAGGCCGACGCTCTATGGCAAGGCCCGACAAGGCTGCCGCGGTGGCCGAGCTCGCGGAGCAGTTCCGTAGCTCGAACGCCGCTGTGCTGACCGAGTACCGGGGTCTCACCGTGGCGCAGCTCAAGACGCTGCGTCGTTCGCTCGGTGAGAACGCCCAGTACGCCGTGGTGAAGAACACGCTGACCAAGATTGCGGCCAACGAGGCCGGGATCTCGACGCTCGACGACCTGTTCAACGGTCCGACGGCAGTTGCCTTCGTCACCGGTGACCCGGTGGAGTCGGCGAAGGGTCTTCGTGACTTCGCCAAGGACAACCCGAACCTCGTCATCAAGGGCGGTGTCCTTGACGGCAAGGCGCTGTCCGCCGACGAGATCAAGAAGCTTGCGGACCTCGAGTCCCGCGAGGTTCTGCTCTCCAAGCTGGCGGGTGCCTTCAAGGGCAAGCAGACTCAGGCTGCTCAGGTCTTCCAGGCGCTCCCGTCGAAGCTCGTCCGCACCGTGGACGCTCTTCGCGCCAAGCAGGACGAGCAGGGCGGTGCCGAGTAACTCGGCTCGCGCACTGACCGAAGCCGCCTGAGGCGACGGTCGTAGCGGGCCGAACGTACGCCCGCCATACATGTACATCCGGCACCTGCCGAAAAAGTGGAAGGATCGCCCCTCATGGCGAAGCTCAGCCAGGAAGACCTGCTCGCGCAGTTCGAAGAGATGACCCTCATCGAGCTCTCCGAGTTCGTGAAGGCCTTCGAGGAGAAGTTCGACGTCACCGCCGCCGCCGCGGTCGCCGTTGCCGGCCCCGCCGCCCCCGGCGCCCCGGTCGAGGCCGCTGAGGAGCAGGACGAGTTCGACGTCATCCTCACCGGCGCCGGCGAGAAGAAGATCCAGGTCATCAAGGTCGTGCGTGAGCTGACCTCCCTGGGCCTCAAGGAGGCCAAGGACCTCGTGGACGGCGCCCCGAAGCCCGTCCTCGAGAAGGTCGCCAAGGACGCCGCCGAGAAGGCCGCCGAGTCCCTCAAGGCCGCCGGCGCCTCCGTCGAGGTCAAGTGACCCCAGAGAGTCCTTCGGACTCTCCTGCAGGCTGACGCAGTCCCTCTGAGAGGGCTGTAACGCTGACGCACCGAAGAGCGATCATCCATCCGGGTGGTCGCTCTTCGGCGTTCCGGGGAGCCGGGTGGCGACCGCCTTGCACCGAGGTTCGCGCGGAGTATGGTGATCTTCGTCGTGTCTCCGGGCGCCCGGTGCAGGCAGCACGTGACGAGCGCAGCACCCGGTTCGGGCAAGGAGGGCCTTGACGAACCGCACGCGGCGCGCAATTCTCAGGACGCGTCGTCACAAGGATCCGAATCCGAGGCATGGATCGGCGACGAAGAGGGCAGTATCAACGTGCGTTGAGGACGTGGGCTTGCCGAAGGTGTTGAGAACAACGAGGGTCTCAAAAACCCGAGCTGGACATCAGTGTGCCAAGTGGCTACACTGACCCTTTGCGCTGCCTGTTAGCTGCCTCCTGCCCGTCACCAGGGGCATACCCTCACTTGAGCACTGACGATCAGACGGAATCCGACCTGGCCCTTTGAGCTGGGGAAGGAAACGTCTGTCTCTGTGTCCGGGAGAGGGACCGGTACGCGCGTAGTGAGTCCGAGCCCTCGGAAGGACCCCCTCTTGGCCGCCTCGCGCACTGCCTCGACCGCGAATACGAACAACGGCGCCAGCACCGCCCCGCTGCGCATCTCCTTTGCAAAGATCAAGGAGCCCCTCGAGGTTCCGAACCTTCTTGCGCTGCAAACCGAGAGCTTCGACTGGCTGCTCGGCAACGACGCGTGGAAGGCTCGTGTCGAGGCGGCTCTGGAGTCCGGTCAGGACGTCCCCACCAAGTCCGGTCTGGAGGAGATCTTCGAGGAGATCTCTCCGATCGAGGACTTCTCCGGGTCGATGTCGCTGACGTTCCGCGACCACCGTTTCGAGCCGCCGAAGAACAGCATCGACGAGTGCAAGGACCGCGACTTCACGTACGCGGCCCCGCTCTTCGTCACCGCCGAGTTCACCAACAACGAGACCGGCGAGATCAAGTCCCAGACGGTCTTCATGGGCGACTTCCCGCTCATGACCGGCAAGGGCACGTTCGTCATCAACGGCACCGAGCGTGTCGTGGTGTCGCAGCTGGTCCGCTCGCCCGGCGTCTACTTCGACTCCTCCATCGACAAGACGTCCGACAAGGACATCTTCTCCGCCAAGATCATCCCGTCCCGGGGTGCCTGGCTGGAGATGGAGATCGACAAGCGCGACATGGTCGGTGTCCGCATCGACCGCAAGCGCAAGCAGTCCGTCACCGTCCTGCTCAAGGCTCTCGGCTGGACCACCGAGCAGATCCTCGAGGAGTTCGGCGAGTACGAGTCCATGCGCGCCACCCTGGAGAAGGACCACACCCAGGGCCAGGACGACGCGCTGCTCGACATCTACCGCAAGCTGCGTCCGGGCGAGCCCCCGACGCGTGAGGCCGCGCAGACCCTGCTCGAGAACCTCTACTTCAACCCCAAGCGCTACGACCTGGCCAAGGTCGGCCGCTACAAGGTCAACAAGAAGCTGGGTGGGGACGCTCCGCTCAACGCGGGTGTCCTGACCGTCGAGGACGTCATCTCGACGATCAAGTACCTGGTGAAGCTGCACGCCGGCGAGACCGAGACGGCCACTGACAACGGCACGACGATCGTCGTCGAGACCGACGACATCGACCACTTCGGCAACCGTCGCCTGCGCAGCGTCGGCGAACTCATCCAGAACCAGGTCCGTACGGGTCTGGCGCGTATGGAGCGAGTCGTCCGCGAGCGCATGACGACCCAGGACGTCGAGGCGATCACGCCGCAGACCCTGATCAACATCCGGCCGGTCGTCGCCTCCATCAAGGAGTTCTTCGGCACCAGCCAGCTGTCGCAGTTCATGGACCAGAACAACCCGCTGTCGGGTCTCACCCACAAGCGCCGCCTGTCGGCTCTTGGTCCGGGTGGTCTCTCCCGTGAGCGGGCCGGCTTCGAGGTCCGTGACGTGCACCCGTCCCACTACGGCCGCATGTGCCCGATCGAGACGCCTGAAGGCCCGAACATCGGTCTGATCGGCTCGCTCGCCTCCTACGGCCGCGTCAACGCGTTCGGTTTCGTGGAGACGCCGTACCGCAAGGTCACCGGCGGTGTCGTCACCGACGAGGTCGACTACCTCACGGCCGACGAAGAGGACCGATTCGTCATCGCGCAGGCCAACGCCACGCTCAATGACGACATGCGTTTCACCGAGAACCGCGTCCTGGTCCGCCGTCGTGGCGGCGAGGTCGACTACGTCCCCGGTGACGACGTGGACTACATGGACGTCTCGCCGCGCCAGATGGTGTCGGTCGCGACGGCCATGATCCCGTTCCTCGAGCACGACGACGCCAACCGTGCCCTCATGGGCGCGAACATGATGCGTCAGGCCGTGCCGCTCATCAAGTCCGAGTCCCCGCTCGTCGGCACCGGCATGGAGTACCGCTCCGCCGTCGACGCCGGCGACGTGGTCAAGGCCGAGAAGGCGGGTGTGGTCCAGGAGGTCTCCGCGGACTACATCACCACCGCCAACGACGACGGCACGTACATCACGTACCGCCTGGCCAAGTTCGCCCGTTCCAACCAGGGCACCTCGGTCAACCAGAAGGTCATCGTCAACGAGGGCGACCGGATCATCGAGGGCCAGGTCCTGGCCGACGGTCCGGCCACCGAGAACGGCGAGATGGCGCTGGGCAAGAACCTGCTCGTGGCGTTCATGCCGTGGGAGGGTCACAACTACGAGGACGCGATCATCCTGTCGCAGCGCCTCGTACAGGACGACGTCCTCTCCTCGATCCACATCGAGGAGCACGAGGTCGACGCCCGTGACACCAAGCTCGGCCCCGAGGAGATCACCCGGGACATCCCGAACGTCTCCGAGGAGGTCCTCGCCGACCTCGACGAGCGCGGCATCATCCGCATCGGTGCCGAGGTCGTCGCCGGCGACATCCTGGTCGGCAAGGTCACGCCCAAGGGCGAGACCGAGCTGACCCCGGAGGAGCGCCTGCTCCGTGCGATCTTCGGCGAGAAGGCCCGTGAGGTCCGTGACACCTCGCTGAAGGTGCCGCACGGCGAGATCGGCAAGGTCATCGGCGTCCGCGTCTTCGACCGTGAAGAGGGCGACGAGCTTCCCCCCGGTGTGAACCAGCTGGTGCGCGTGTACGTGGCGCAGAAGCGCAAGATCACCGACGGTGACAAGCTCGCCGGCCGTCACGGCAACAAGGGCGTCATCTCCAAGATCCTGCCCATCGAGGACATGCCGTTCCTCGAGGACGGGACCCCGGTCGACATCATCCTGAACCCGCTGGGTGTGCCGTCCCGAATGAACCCGGGACAGGTGCTGGAGATCCACCTCGGCTGGCTCGCCAGCCGCGGCTGGGACGTCTCCGGCCTCGCGGAGGACTGGGCGCAGCGCCTCCAGGTGATCGGTGCCGACCAGGTCGACGCGGGCACGAACGTCGCGACCCCCGTCTTCGACGGTGCGCGTGAGGACGAGCTCGCGGGTCTGCTGCAGCACACCATCCCGAACCGTGACGGCGACCGCATGGTGCTTCCGTCCGGCAAGGCGAGGCTGTACGACGGCCGTTCCGGCGAGCCGTTCCCGGAGCCGATCTCGGTCGGCTTCATGTACATCCTCAAGCTCCACCACCTGGTCGACGACAAGCTGCACGCCCGGTCGACCGGTCCGTACTCGATGATCACCCAGCAGCCGCTGGGTGGTAAGGCCCAGTTCGGTGGCCAGCGCTTCGGTGAGATGGAGGTGTGGGCGCTGGAGGCTTATGGCGCCGCGTACGCCCTCCAGGAGCTGCTGACCATCAAGTCCGACGACGTCACCGGCCGCGTGAAGGTCTACGAGGCCATCGTCAAGGGCGAGAACATTCCCGAGCCCGGCATCCCCGAGTCCTTCAAGGTGCTCATCAAGGAGATGCAGTCCCTGTGCCTCAACGTGGAGGTGCTGTCCTCGGACGGCATGTCCATCGAGATGCGCGACACCGACGAGGACGTCTTCCGCGCTGCGGAGGAGCTTGGCATCGACCTGTCCCGGCGTGAGCCGAGCAGCGTCGAAGAGGTCTGACGGGAGTTCGGAGGCCTTCGCCATGAAGGCCTCCGGCCCCAGGACCCCCGTATCAGACCCCATGACTTACAACCCTGAGAGGGATTGACGCATAGTGCTCGACGTCAACTTCTTCGACGAGCTCCGGATCGGTCTGGCCACCGCTGACGACATCCGTCAGTGGAGCCACGGCGAGGTCAAGAAGCCCGAGACGATCAACTACCGCACGCTCAAGCCCGAAAAGGACGGACTCTTCTGCGAGAAGATCTTCGGTCCGACCCGGGACTGGGAGTGCTACTGCGGCAAGTACAAGCGCGTCCGCTTCAAGGGCATCATCTGTGAGCGCTGTGGCGTGGAGGTCACGCGCGCCAAGGTGCGTCGTGAGCGGATGGGCCACATCGAGCTCGCCGCGCCCGTCACGCACATCTGGTACTTCAAGGGCGTTCCGTCGCGGCTGGGCTACCTGCTCGACCTCGCCCCGAAGGACCTGGAGAAGGTCATCTACTTCGCGGCGTACATGATCACGTACGTCGACGAGGAGCGCCGCACCCGCGACCTGCCCTCCCTGGAGGCGCACGTCTCCGTCGAGCGGCAGCAGGTCGAGAACCGTCGGGACTCCGACCTGGAGGCCCGCGCCAAGAAGCTCGAGACCGACCTGGCCGAGCTCGAGGCCGAGGGCGCCAAGGCCGACGTACGCCGCAAGGTGCGCGAAGGTGCCGAGCGCGAGATGAAGCAGCTGCGCGACCGTTCGCAGCGCGAGATCGACCGTCTCGACGAGGTGTGGACCCGGTTCAAGAACCTCAAGGTCCAGGACCTCGAGGGCGACGAGCTGCTCTACCGCGAGCTCCGTGACCGCTTCGGCACGTACTTCGACGGCTCGATGGGTGCCGCGGCGCTGCAGAAGCGCCTGGAGTCCTTCGACCTGGACGAAGAGGCCGAGCGCCTTCGCGAGATCATCCGTACCGGCAAGGGCCAGAAGAAGACCCGTGCGCTGAAGCGGCTGAAGGTCGTGTCTGCCTTCCTGCAGACCTCCAACAGCCCCAAGGGCATGGTTCTCGACTGCGTCCCGGTCATTCCGCCGGACCTTCGCCCGATGGTGCAGCTGGACGGTGGCCGCTTCGCGACCTCCGACCTGAACGACCTGTACCGCCGTGTGATCAACCGGAACAACCGCCTGAAGCGGCTTCTCGACCTCGGTGCGCCCGAGATCATCGTGAACAACGAGAAGCGCATGCTCCAGGAGGCCGTGGACGCCCTCTTCGACAACGGTCGTCGTGGTCGCCCGGTCACCGGTCCCGGTAACCGCCCGCTGAAGTCCCTGAGCGACATGCTCAAGGGCAAGCAGGGTCGTTTCCGTCAGAACCTGCTCGGCAAGCGTGTGGACTACTCCGCGCGTTCCGTGATCGTCGTCGGTCCGCAGCTGAAGCTGCACCAGTGCGGTCTGCCGAAGGCGATGGCGCTGGAGCTCTTCAAGCCGTTCGTGATGAAGCGCCTGGTCGACCTGAACCACGCGCAGAACATCAAGAGCGCCAAGCGCATGGTGGAGCGCGGCCGCACGGTCGTGTACGACGTCCTCGAAGAGGTCATCGCCGAGCACCCGGTTCTGCTGAACCGTGCTCCCACCCTGCACCGCCTCGGCATCCAGGCCTTCGAGCCGCAGCTGGTCGAGGGCAAGGCCATCCAGATCCACCCGCTCGTCTGCACCGCGTTCAACGCGGACTTCGACGGTGACCAGATGGCCGTGCACCTTCCGCTGTCCGCGGAGGCGCAGGCCGAGGCCCGCATCCTGATGCTGTCCTCGAACAACATCCTCAAGCCCGCCGACGGCCGTCCGGTGACGATGCCGACCCAGGACATGGTCCTCGGTCTGTTCTTCCTCACCACCGACGGCGAACTGCGTGACACCAAGGGCGAGGGCCGGTCCTTCGGCTCCACGGCCGAGGCGATCATGGCGTTCGACGCCGGCGAGCTCGCGCTGCAGTCGCCGATCGACATCCGCTTCCCGGTGGGCACCATCCCGCCGCGCGGCTGGACCCCGCCGGTGCGCGAGGAGGGCGAGCCCGAGTGGCAGCAGGGTGACACCTTCCGGCTGCGGACGACCCTGGGCCGCGCGCTCTTCAACGAGCTGCTGCCCGAGGACTACCCGTTCGTCGACTACTCGGTGGGCAAGAAGCAGCTCTCCGAGATCGTCAACGACCTCGCCGAGCGCTACCCCAAGGTCATCGTGGCGGCGACGCTCGACAACCTGAAGGCGGCCGGCTTCTTCTGGGCGACCCGCTCCGGCGTCACCGTGGCCATCTCCGACATCGTCGTTCCCGAGGCGAAGAAGGAGATCGTCAAGGGCTTCGAGGCGCTGGACGAGAAGGTTCAGAAGCAGTACGAGCGCGGTCTGATCACCAAGGAAGAGCGCACGCAGGAGCTCATCGCGATCTGGACCAAGGCGACCAACGAGGTCGCCGAGGCGATGAACGAGAACTTCCCCAAGACGAACCCCATCTTCATGATGGTTGACTCGGGTGCCCGAGGAAACATGATGCAGATGCGGCAGATCGCCGGTATGCGTGGTCTGGTGTCGAACGCGAAGAACGAGACCATCCCGCGTCCGATCAAGGCGTCCTTCCGTGAAGGCCTGTCCGTGCTGGAGTACTTCATCTCCACGCACGGTGCCCGTAAGGGTCTGGCGGACACCGCCCTGCGTACCGCCGACTCGGGCTACCTGACCCGTCGTCTGGTGGACGTCTCGCAGGACGTCATCATCCGCGAGGAGGACTGCGGCACCGAGCGCGGTCTGAAGCTGAAGATCGCCACGCGCGGCGCCGACGGCGTGCTGCGCAAGACGGACGACGTCGAGACCAGCGTCTACGCCCGCATGCTCGCCGAGGACGTCGTCATCGACGGCAAGGTGATCGCGCCGGCCAACGTCGACCTCGGCGATGTCCTGATCGACCAGCTGGTGCACCACGGCGTCGAGGAGGTCAAGACCCGTTCGATCCTGACCTGCGAGTCCCACGTCGGCACCTGCGCCATGTGTTACGGCCGTTCGCTGGCCACCGGCAAGCTGGTCGACATCGGTGAGGCGGTCGGCATCATCGCCGCCCAGTCCATCGGTGAGCCCGGTACCCAGCTGACGATGCGTACCTTCCACACCGGTGGTGTGGCCGGTGACGACATCACCCAGGGTCTGCCCCGTGTCGTCGAGCTCTTCGAGGCTCGTACGCCCAAGGGTGTCGCCCCGATCTCCGAGGCCCAGGGCCGCGTGCGGATCGAGGAGACCGAGAAGACCAAGAAGATCGTCGTCACTCCGGACGACGGCAGCGACGAGACGGCGTTCCCGATCTCGAAGCGTGCCCGGCTCCTGGTCAGCGAGGGCGAGCACGTCGAGGTGGGCCAGAAGCTCACCGTGGGTGCCACCAACCCGCACGACGTGCTGCGCATCCTGGGTCAGCGTGCCGTCCAGGTCCACCTGGTCGGCGAGGTCCAGAAGGTCTACAACTCGCAGGGTGTGTCGATCCACGACAAGCACATCGAGATCATCATCCGGCAGATGCTCCGCCGCGTGACGATCATCGAGTCCGGCGACGCCGAGCTGCTGCCCGGTGAGCTGGTCGAGCGGTCGAAGTTCGAGACCGAGAACCGTCGTGTGGTCCAGGAGGGCGGTCACCCGGCCTCCGGTCGTCCGCAGCTGATGGGTATCACCAAGGCCTCGCTGGCGACCGAGTCGTGGCTGTCGGCGGCGTCCTTCCAGGAGACGACCAGGGTCCTCACGGACGCGGCGATCAACGCCAAGTCCGACTCCCTGATCGGCCTCAAGGAGAACGTCATCATCGGTAAGCTCATCCCGGCCGGTACGGGTCTGTCCCGCTACCGCAACATCCGGGTCGAGCCGACCGAGGAGGCCAAGGCCGCGATGTACTCGGCCGTCGGCTACGACGACATCGACTACTCGCCGTTCGGCACGGGCTCCGGCCAGGCCGTTCCGCTGGAGGACTACGACTACGGTCCGTACAACCAGTAGTAGGCGGGCAGGTTGAGTCGAGGGGCGGTCACCTTCTGGGGTGGCCGCCCCTCGGCGCGTCCGGCGACGGGGCCTGTGCCGGACACGCCGGTTCGGCGCATCATGGAGGGACCTCGGGGATCGGGGAGGTGCTCGGTGTCGAATCCGTCGTGGCAGCCCTGGCAGCCTGGACAGGGCCTTCCACAGCCCTGGCAGGGCCACAGCGCCCCGTCCATGCTCGCCTCGCACGCCGATCGGGAGCGTGCCGTGGACGTGCTCAGAGCGGGCTATGGCGAGGGGCGGCTGGAGAAGTCCGAGTTCGACCGGCGAGTGGCGCGGGCCTACGCGGCCCGTACGGTCGGGGAGCTGGCGTTGGTGGTCGCGGACCTGCCGCAGGGGCCCGTGCCGCAGCCGGCGGCCGCCCTGCCCGTGCCGGGGACGTTTCTGCCGGTGGCGCGGCCGCGGACGAACGGGAAGGCGGTCGGCTCGGCGCTCTGCGGTGTGCTCTGTCTGGCCTCGTTCGGGCTCACGGGCATCCCGGCGGTGGTCCTGGGGCATGCGGCGCGTGCGGAGATCCAGCGAACGGGGGAGGGCGGTGACGGGCTCGCGCTGACCGGGCTGGTGCTGGGCTGGCTGTCCACCGCGGTCTGGGCGGCCGTGCTGGCGCTGTTGTTCGCGGTGGCCCTGGCGACCGGCTGAGTGCGCGCAGCGCGGTGTGTGCGGCTTCTGTGAGGCCGCGATTCGAAGATCGGGAACTGCCGTCGGGGACGGTCCGGATCGTCGATTCGAAGATCACGGACGGTGTGTGGATATGAGATGCGCCGCTTGGGTATGTGGGTGGGCCCCATTTGTTTTGACCGCAGCGAATGAGCTAGGTACGCTCAGACCTTGTGCCTGGGGTGTGCCCTGGCTCTCGTGCGTGCCTTGAACCGCACATAGGGAGCCGTCACTGGCCACCGTGATCTGCGCTCTTTCTGCCTCGCGGCGGAGGTCTGCAGCATTCGACACACCCGACCGCGTGGGTCGGCGACGTTCCAGGTTAGCTTCACCATTCGGCACACAGAAACCGGAGAAGTAGTGCCTACGATCCAGCAGCTGGTCCGGAAGGGCCGGCAGGACAAGGTCGAGAAGAACAAGACGCCCGCACTCGAGGGTTCCCCTCAGCGTCGCGGCGTCTGCACGCGTGTGTTCACGACCACCCCGAAGAAGCCGAACTCGGCCCTGCGTAAGGTCGCGCGTGTGCGTCTGACCAGCGGGATCGAGGTCACTGCTTACATTCCGGGTGAGGGACACAACCTGCAGGAGCACTCCATCGTGCTCGTGCGTGGCGGTCGTGTGAAGGACCTGCCCGGTGTTCGCTACAAGATCATCCGCGGTTCGCTCGACACCCAGGGTGTCAAGAACCGCAAGCAGGCCCGCAGCCGCTACGGCGCCAAGAAGGAGAAGTAGAAATGCCTCGTAAGGGCCCCGCCCCGAAGCGCCCGGTCATCATCGACCCGGTCTACGGTTCTCCTCTGGTGACCTCCCTCATCAACAAGGTGCTGCTGAACGGCAAGCGCTCCACCGCCGAGCGCATCGTGTACGGCGCCATGGAGGGCCTGCGCGAGAAGACCAGCAATGACCCGGTCATCACGCTGAAGCGCGCGCTGGAGAACATCAAGCCGACCCTCGAGGTCAAGTCCCGCCGTGTCGGTGGTGCGACGTACCAGGTTCCGATCGAGGTCAAGCCCGGTCGCGCCAACACGCTCGCGCTGCGCTGGCTCGTCGGTTACTCCCGCGCCCGTCGCGAGAAGACGATGACCGAGCGTCTGCTCAACGAGCTTCTCGACGCCTCCAACGGCCTCGGTGCCGCTGTGAAGAAGCGCGAGGACACCCACAAGATGGCCGAGTCCAACAAGGCCTTCGCGCACTACCGCTGGTAGTCGCTACCCACATCGAGACCGAGAGAAGACGAAAGCCTTATGGCTACCACTTCACTTGACCTGGCCAAGGTCCGCAACATCGGGATCATGGCCCACATCGACGCGGGCAAGACGACCACCACCGAGCGGATCCTCTTCTACACCGGCGTCAGCTACAAGATCGGTGAGGTCCACGACGGCGCCGCCACGATGGACTGGATGGAGCAGGAGCAGGAGCGTGGCATCACGATCACCTCTGCTGCCACCACCTGTCACTGGCCGCTTGAGGACAACGACTACACGATCAACATCATCGACACCCCGGGCCACGTCGACTTCACGGTCGAGGTGGAGCGCTCGCTGCGCGTCCTCGACGGTGCCGTCACGGTGTTCGACGGTGTCGCCGGTGTCGAGCCGCAGTCCGAGACGGTGTGGCGTCAGGCCGACCGTTACGGCGTGCCGCGCATCTGCTTCGTGAACAAGCTGGACCGTACCGGCGCCGAGTTCCACCGCTGCGTGGACATGATCAAGGACCGGCTTGGCGCCGTGCCGATCATCATGCAGCTGCCGATCGGTGCCGAGATGGACTTCAAGGGCGTTGTGGACCTGGTCCGCATGAAGGCGCTCGTGTGGTCCGCCGAGGCGGCGAAGGGCGAGATGTACGACGTCGTCGACATCCCCGCCACGCACATCGAGGCTGCCGAGGAGTACCGCGGTCGGCTGGTCGAGACTGTCGCGGAGAATGACGACGAGATCATGGAGCTGTTCCTGGAGGGCCACGAGCCCACCGAGGAGCAGCTGTACGCCGCGATCCGTCGTGTCACCATCGCGTCCGGCAAGTCCGACGGCATCACGGTCACCCCGGTGTTCTGCGGTACCGCGTTCAAGAACAAGGGCGTTCAGCCCCTGCTCGACGCGGTCGTGCGCTACCTGCCGACCCCGCTCGACGTCGAGGCCATCGAGGGCCACGACGTCAAGGACCCCGAGGTCGTCGTCAAGCGCAAGCCGTCCGTGGATGAGCCGCTGTCCGCACTGGCGTTCAAGATCATGAGCGACCCGCACCTGGGCAAGCTCACCTTCGTCCGGGTGTACTCGGGCCGCCTGGAGACCGGCACCGCCGTGCTGAACTCCGTCAAGGGCAAGAAGGAGCGCATCGGCAAGATCTACCGCATGCACGCGAACAAGCGTGAGGAGATCGAGGCGGTGGGCGCCGGCGACATCGTCGCCGTCATGGGTCTGAAGCAGACCACGACCGGTGAGACGCTCTGCGATGACAAGAACCCGGTGATCCTGGAGTCCATGGACTTCCCGGCGCCGGTCATCCAGGTCGCCATCGAGCCCAAGTCCAAGGGTGACCAGGAGAAGCTGGGTGTCGCCATCCAGCGTCTCGCGGAGGAGGACCCCTCCTTCCACGTTCACTCGGACGAGGAGACGGGCCAGACCATCCTCGGCGGTATGGGCGAGCTGCACCTTGAGGTGCTGGTCGACCGTATGAAGCGCGAGTTCAGGGTCGAGGCCAACGTCGGTAAGCCGCAGGTCGCCTACCGTGAGACGATCCGTAAGGCCGTCGAGCGCGTGGACTACACCCACAAGAAGCAGACCGGTGGTACCGGTCAGTTCGCCAAGGTGCAGATCGCGATCGAGCCCATCACCGAGGCCGACGGTCCGGCGTACGAGTTCGTGAACAAGGTCACCGGTGGCCGTATCCCGCGGGAGTACATCCCGTCGGTGGACGCCGGTGCGCAGGAGGCCATGCAGTTCGGCATCCTCGCGGGCTACGAGATGACGGGCGTCCGCGTGACGCTCATCGACGGTGGCTACCACGAGGTCGACTCCTCCGAGCTCGCCTTCAAGATCGCCGGTTCGCAGGCCTTCAAGGAGGCCGCCCGCAAGGCCAGCCCCGTGCTGCTCGAGCCGATGATGGCCGTCGAGGTCACCACGCCCGAGGACTACATGGGTGAGGTCATCGGCGACATCAACTCCCGCCGTGGTCAGATCCAGGCCATGGAGGAGCGGGCCGGTGCCCGCGTCGTGAAGGGCCTCGTGCCCCTCTCGGAGATGTTCGGCTACGTCGGAGACCTCCGCAGCAAGACCTCGGGTCGCGCAAGCTACTCGATGCAGTTCGACTCCTACGCCGAGGTTCCGCGGAACGTCGCCGAGGAGATCATCGCGAAGGCCAAGGGCGAGTAACGCACCGCGTTCACACGCCGTAGGCTTGACTCCGGAGCCTCGCGGGGCATTCCGCCGCAATGGCGGAGGGAATGCCCCGAAGGATCCGGGCCATCCAGCAAAGATCACCTGGCGCCGATGAAGTAAGGCGTACCAGAACCACTCCCAGGAGGACCCCAGTGGCGAAGGCGAAGTTCGAGCGGACTAAGCCGCACGTCAACATCGGCACCATCGGTCACATCGACCACGGTAAGACGACCCTCACGGCCGCCATTACCAAGGTGCTGCACGACGCGTACCCGGACCTGAACGAGGCCTCGGCCTTCGACCAGATCGACAAGGCTCCTGAGGAGCGCCAGCGCGGTATCACGATCTCGATCGCGCACGTCGAGTACCAGACGGAGACGCGTCACTACGCCCACGTCGACTGCCCCGGTCACGCGGACTACATCAAGAACATGATCACGGGTGCGGCGCAGATGGACGGCGCCATCCTCGTTGTCGCCGCCACGGACGGCCCGATGCCGCAGACCAAGGAGCACGTGCTCCTGGCCCGCCAGGTCGGCGTTCCGTACATCGTCGTCGCCCTGAACAAGGCCGACATGGTGGACGACGAGGAGATCCTGGAGCTCGTCGAGCTCGAGGTCCGTGAGCTCCTCTCCGAGTACGAGTTCCCGGGCGACGACCTTCCGGTCGTCAAGGTCTCGGCGCTCAAGGCGCTCGAGGGCGACAAGGAGTGGGGCCAGTCGGTCCTGGACCTGATGGCCGCCGTCGACGAGGCGATCCCGACCCCCGAGCGTGACGTCGACAAGCCGTTCCTCATGCCCGTCGAGGACGTCTTCACGATCACCGGTCGCGGTACGGTCGTCACCGGCCGTATCGAGCGCGGTGTCCTGAAGGTCAACGAGACCGTTGACATCATCGGCATCAAGCAGGACAAGACCACCACCACGGTCACCGGTATCGAGATGTTCCGCAAGCTGCTCGACGAGGGCCAGGCCGGTGAGAACGTCGGTCTGCTGCTTCGTGGCATCAAGCGCGAGGACGTCGAGCGCGGCCAGGTCATCATCAAGCCGGGCTCGGTCACCCCGCACACCGAGTTCGAGGCCCAGGCCTACATCCTGTCGAAAGACGAGGGTGGCCGTCACACCCCCTTCTTCAACAACTACCGTCCGCAGTTCTACTTCCGTACGACGGACGTGACCGGCGTCGTGACCCTCCCCGAGGGCACCGAGATGGTCATGCCGGGTGACAACACCGAGATGAAGGTGGAGCTCATCCAGCCCGTCGCCATGGAAGAGGGCCTGAAGTTCGCCATCCGTGAGGGTGGCCGGACCGTGGGCGCCGGCCAGGTCACCAAGATCAACAAGTAAGTCCGTTGATCTGACCTGGTAGCTCCAGCCGCGAGCACCTGAAGGGGCCCGTACGACTTCGGTCGTACGGGCCTCTTCGCCGTGTGCGGGCCTCTAGGCGGATTCCGGTGCCGGCTGCGGGCCGAGCGCCATGACGACGAGGACCGACACGCGGACGA
This sequence comes from Streptomyces sp. NPDC058678, assembly GCF_042714835.1. Taxonomy (NCBI): domain Bacteria; kingdom Bacillati; phylum Actinomycetota; class Actinomycetes; order Kitasatosporales; family Streptomycetaceae; genus Streptomyces; species Streptomyces sp. NPDC058678. Next base: position 30,392 of record NZ_JBHXSG010000012.1, read on the forward strand.
TGACGCCGCCCAGCAGGGCCGGCAGGAAACCGTCGACGTGGAGGCCGTAGTCCATCTCGGAGCCGAGCCAGGAGGCGAGCAGCCAGACGAGCGTGTCCTGGACGACGCCGACCACGGCGAGGATCAGCAGCATGATCGGGGGAGCACTGCGGACGGCGCTCGGATAGCTGTGGATCAGCTGGTTCACGATGAGGAAGACGGCCCCGGGCAGCAGGAGCTCCAGGGGCGGCGAGTCGAGGATCAGCGAGATGCCGGGGAGCACAGCGGTCGCGAGGGCGACTCCGAGGAAGGTGCCGCACACGCGTCTTCGTTTGTACATGGGCGCGATCATGCGGTTCGGCCGACGGGCGTGACAAGGGGGAGGCCGGGCCGACCCGTGTGGCCCAACCGGCGTCACTGGATGTTCTGCAGATGCGCATGGCCGTACGAGACCGTGCAGACGTAGAGCTGCAGGGCGTGGTCCCGGCCGATGCTGAGCTCCGTGGCCCGTGCCGGGCTCCGGAACATCGGGCCCGGGTGGTCGGCGTCCTCGACCGGCCGCCAGCTTGTGCTGCCGCCGTCCCATTCGCCGCTGTCGATGGTGAGCAGGGGCCGGACGGCCGAGCCGCAGTCGGGGCAGGCCATGGGGAACGGGTCGGTGTAGCTCCACGGGGCGTGCCCGCCGACCTTGCAGCCCGGGGCGACGCCGAGGTCGTACTGGTAGACGAGCCCCTGCTCGTCCTCCCATGCCTCGATCCGGTCCGCCAGCTCCTCGGGCAGCTCGTGCGGGGCCGGGTACTCGGTGACCGTCTCGGGGTGCAGGACGCACGGTTCGGGAAGATGGCGGTCGTGGCCCAGTACGGGGGTCCGCGGGGCCGGGACCGGATCGGTGACCTGGGCTGCGGTGCGCCAGCGGAGGGCGGCGCGGGGCATGTGGCCCTCGTGGTCGAACGGGCACCACAGGAGCTGCAGGAGGTCCGTGCCGTCGGGGCGGGGGAGCCCGGGGCCGGGGAGGTCGGCGGCGTGGAGCTGGGCGACGGGCAGCATCGGGAGAGGGCCGTCCAGGGGGATCAGCGTCGCCTGCCGGAGGCGGTCGACGATCGCGCGTTCCTCCGGGGTCAGCAGGGCCGTCCCCTCCTCCCGCGGCCGGCTCCAGGCTTCGCGGAGGATCCGCCGCCGCAGCCGTACGTCCTCGGGGGCGTGGCCGAGCTGCGCGGGGCCGCCGTGGTCCGGGCAGGTGGGCCACGGCTCGCGGGGCGGCCACAGCAGCGGTCCGCCGATCGAGCTGTCGGCCGCGGTGGGGGTGCCTGGGCGGGGGTGCAGCCGTACGGTCGGGCGGGCGAGGGGCGCGAGTTCGGGGAAGTGGGCCGTCACGTCGAGCGGGCGGGGCGGGGTGGTGCGGGGCATGGGGCGAGGCTATGGGCGGAACGGCCGTCCTTGACAGGGGAGTTGGTCATGGGCGCCAGGTGAAGTGTTGCCGAACGCTGGGGGGCGCGTCGGCGAGGTTTCGGTCAACTCCGCGGCGCGGGCCGCACGGAATGTTCTTGTCTGTTCTCTGTGGGGTGGTTGTGGCGGTCGTAGCGTGAGCGACGGCCGAGGCCACTCGGCCGAAGTTCTTCGAGTTTCCCCATGAGGACGGACTGACTGGTGCCGATGCGTGGTGCGGACGGCAGAACGACGATCCCGACGCGGGTGGCGGGCCTGGGCGGGACTCTGCAGCAGCCGTTGCCTCCGCTCGCCGTGCCCAGGGGGCGGCCGCCGCAGCCCGTCGGAGCGGGCCGCCGAACCGCCGTACGGGAGAGGGCGGGCCGCCGGCTGTACGCCATCGACGGCATCCGTCTGCTGGCCGCCCTGATGGTCGCCGTCCACCACTACGCCGGCACCCACCGCGTCGACCAGCCGGGCAACGCGATCTGGGACCGGCCGGTGTCCGACATCATGCCCACGGTGTTCCGCTTCGCCTCCTACGGCTGGATCGGCGTCGAGATCTTCTTCGTGATCAGCGGGTTCGTGATCTGCATGTCGTGCTGGGGGCGCTCCCCGCGGCAGTTCTTCGTCTCGCGGGTGATGCGGCTCTACCCCGCGTACTGGTTCGCCGTCGCCTTCACCACGGCCGTACTGGTGGCGCTGCCCGGCGTCTGGGACCGCCTGCGCGCGAGGGACGTACTCCTCAACCTCACGATGCTGCAGTCCGGTTCGGGTGTCATGAACGTCGACGGCGTCTACTGGACCCTCTGGTCGGAGCTGCGCTTCTACCTGCTCTTCCTGCTCGTCGTCGCCACCGGGCTGACGTACCGGAAGGTCGTCGTCTTCTGCTGCGCCTGGGGCGCCGCCGCGATGCTCGCACCGGTGTCCGGGCTGCCCCTGCTGGAACTGCTGGCCAACCCCGACGGTGCCTGGTACTTCATCGCGGGCCTCGCCCTCTACCTCATGCACCGCTTCGGCCAGGACCTGTTGCTGTGGGGCATCCTCGCGATGGCGTGGCTGATGGGACAGCGGGAGTTGGGCCTGCGGATCGACGAGGTGGAGCACGTCTCCGGCTGGCGGGGGAGCGTGCTGATCTTCACCGTGTTCCTGCTGGCCATGGTCGCCATCGCGCTCGGCGCGACGGACCGAGTCCAGGGGAAGTGGCTGGTGACGGCGGGCGCGTTGACGTATCCGCTGTACCTGACGCACTACGCGGCCGGTACGACGCTGATCAACCGCTTGCGGGACACGATGGACGCCCGGGTGCTGGTGGGTGTGGTGCTCGCCGGGTTCCTGGTGCTGAGCTGGCTGGTGCACCGGTTCGTGGAGCGGCCGGTGGCCGGGATGGTGAAGCGGGGGCTGGACACGTCCTTCGCGCGGATGCGGAACGCGCGGGGGGCGGCCTGAGGTTCACGCTCCGCGCTTGCGGTCCCACGTCTGCAAGCGCGGGGGCGGCCTGAGGTTCACGCTCCGCGCTTGCGGTCCCACGTCTGCAGGACCGCCAGCGCGTAGGCGAGCCGGACGTCCAGGCGCCGGGGGGTGAGGCGGTAGACCTCGCTCACGCCCCGGTAGGCCAGGAGCGTGCCGGTGCCCGGGGTGCGCCAGCGGGTCCGGACCGGTCTTCTGAACGAGTAGTCGTCCGTGGTGCCGTCGAAGGAGGCGTACAGCAGCGCGCAGAGCGCGAACAGGAACCAGACGGGCGCGGTCATCACGTGGACGAGCCACGCGTACCAGGTGCCCTCCTTGCCCGAGACCTGCTGTGGCGTGTCGGTGAACCGCACGGACCAGCGGACGCGGCGGGGCCGGGGCAGCAGACGGGCGGGGGGCGGCGGGTGATCCGCGCCAGGAGCGCGCCCTCGGGTGTGTGGACGTCGTAGGCGTCCTGGGCGACCGGGTGGACGGAACACCACGGCCTGCCGTCCGGTCCGCCGTGGATCCAGAAGGGCGAGGGGGTCCTGCGGCTCCAGGGTGGTGCGGAGCGCGCTGCGAAGACCCGGGCCAGCGGGGTGTCCTCGGGGCGGCGGGCGCTCGACAGCCGGATCGTCGACGTCATCTCGGCGTCGGCCGGCAGGCCGAGTGCCTGGGGATCGGATGCCGGGACGGGGTTGTTCGCGGCGACCAGGAACACGTAGGGGGTGTTGCTTCCGGTGGTGTCCACTGTGCCGTCCGAATCAGCCGTCGCCGTCGTGCTCCCCGTGAAGTGCGCTGTCGGCGATCTTGACACAGGCCCGGAGCCACCCCAAAGGGTTTGACCTACGTCACGCCCGGGGTATTGTCTCCGGCCCGATTGGCCAGGCCCCCGCCCCCTATGGCAGACTGTCGGAGTTGCTCGGTCGAGTGTTGATGCTGCGCGCCTCCCGCCGGGAGGACCGGAAGCGAGTCCCACAGTACTCGTCGCCCCAACTGCCAGGTGGCAGCGCTGGGGCGGACGTACGGGAATCTTTCGGGAAGTGTCAGTGCAGCGCCGGCCAGGCACCCGGTGGGTCTTCGCCCTCGGCTTGCGGTTCCGGAAGGGCCGTGCTTCCCGGACGGGATGTTCCAGAGATGGGACATCTGTGTCAGTGAGAGCGCGACACACCCGACCGCGTGGGTCGGAGAGCGAAGTGTTCGGAACATCGGGTTCCAGAGCGTTAAACGAGAGACAGGACTACTAGTAGCCATGGCGGGACAGAAGATCCGCATCCGGCTCAAGGCCTACGACCACGAGGTCATCGACAGCTCGGCGAAGAAGATCGTCGAGACGGTGACGCGTACTGGTGCGTCGGTCGCGGGCCCGGTGCCGCTGCCCACTGAGAAGAACGTGTACTGCGTCATCAAGTCGCCGCACAAGTACAAGGACTCGCGCGAGCACTTCGAGATGCGCACGCACAAGCGCCTGATCGACATCCTCGACCCGACGCCCAAGACCGTTGACTCTCTGATGCGACTCGACCTCCCGGCCGGTGTCGACATCGAGATCAAGCTCTAGGGGCCGGTGATCTGAGAATGGCTAAGCAGATCAAGGGCATCCTGGGCGAGAAGCTCGGCATGACGCAGGTGTGGGACGAGAACAACCGTGTTGTTCCCGTCACCGTCGTCAAGGCCGGCCCCAACGTCGTGACCCAGGTCCGTACGAATGACTCCGACGGCTACGAGTCGGTCCAGATCGCCTTCGGCGAGATCGACCCTCGCAAGGTGAACAAGCCCCTCAAGGGTCACTTCGCCAAGGCCGACGTCACTCCCCGCCGCCACCTCGTCGAGATCCGTACCGCTGACGCCAGCGAGTACACCCTCGGCCAGGAGATCACCGCTGAGGTGTTCGAGGCCGGCATCAAGGTCGACGTGACCGGCAAGAGCAAGGGCAAGGGCTTCGCCGGTGTCATGAAGCGTCACAACTTCAAGGGCCTCGGCGCCGGACACGGCACCCAGCGCAAGCACCGCTCTCCCGGTTCCATCGGTGGCTGCGCCACCCCGGGCCGCGTGTTCAAGGGCCTCCGCATGGCGGGTCGCATGGGCAATGAGCGTGTCACCACCCAGAACCTGACCGTCCACGCCGTTGACGCGGAGAAGGGTCTGCTGCTCATCAAGGGCGCGGTTCCCGGTCCGAACGGCGGCCTCGTCCTGGTCCGCACTGCGGCCAAGGGGGCCTGAGGTAACCGATGAGCACTGTTGACATCCTTTCGCCTGCAGGCGAGAAGACCGGAAGCGTCGAGCTCCCCGCGGAGATCTTCGGCGTGGAGAAGATCAGCATCCCGCTGATCCACCAGGTCGTCGTCGCGCAGAACGCCGCTGCCCGTCAGGGCACGCACAAGACCAAGCGTCGCGGTGAAGTCCGTGGTGGCGGCAAGAAGCCGTACCGCCAGAAGGGCACCGGCCGCGCCCGCCAGGGTTCGACCCGCGCGCCGCAGTTCGCAGGCGGTGGCGTCGTCCACGGCCCGCAGCCGCGTGACTACTCGCAGCGGACCCCGAAGAAGATGAAGGCTGCCGCTCTGCGTCACGCCCTCACCGACCGGGCCCGCCACAACCGCATCCACGTCGTCACCGGCGTGATCGAGGGCGAGAACCCCTCCACGAAGGCCGCCAGGACGCTGTTCGGCAAGATCTCGGAGCGCAAGAACGTGCTCCTGGTCATCGACCGCGCCGACGAGGCCGCGTGGCTCTCCGCCCGCAACCTGCCCCAGGTCCACATCCTGGAGCCGGGCCAGCTGAACACGTACGACGTGATCGTCTCCGACGACGTGGTCTTCACCCAGGCCGCTTTCGAGTCCTTCGTGTCCGGCCCGCAGGCCACCGACACCGAAGGGAGCGAGGCCTGATGGCTACGCGTCACCCGAGCATTGCCTCCAAGGCCGCCAAGGCCAAGAAGGTCGCGCGCGTCGCCAAGGCGAAGCGCCACGAGGCCGAGGGCAAGAACACCGTCGTCACCCCGGTGAGCAAGTCGTTCACGGACCCCCGTGACATCCTGCTCAAGCCGGTCGTGTCCGAGAAGAGCTACGCGCTTCTCGACGAGGGCAAGTACACGTTCATCGTCGCCCCGGGCGCCAACAAGACCCAGATCAAGCAGGCCGTCCAGGCGGTCTTCTCGGTCAAGGTCACCGGGGTCAACACGATCAACCGCATCGGTAAGCGCAAGCGCACCAAGACCGGGTTCGGTCAGCGTGCCGGCTCCAAGCGCGCGATTGTGACCCTCGCTGAGGGCGACCGTATCGACATCTTCGGCGGTCCGACCGCCTGACGGCGGTCTGGATCGTCCGATATCGGACGAGGACTGAGAAATGGGAATCCGCAAGTACAAGCCGACTACGCCGGGCCGTCGTGGCTCCAGCGTCGCCGACTTCGTCGAGGTCACGCGGTCCACGCCGGAGAAGTCGCTGGTCCGCCCGCTGCACAGCAAGGGCGGCCGTAACAACGCCGGTCGTGTGACCGTTCGCCACCAGGGTGGCGGACACAAGCGCGCCTACCGAGTGATCGACTTCCGTCGTCACGACAAGGACGGCGTGCCGGCGAAGGTCGCGCACATCGAGTACGACCCCAACCGCACCGCGCGCATCGCGCTGCTGCACTACGCGGACGGCGAGAAGCGCTACATCCTCGCCCCGCGCAACCTGCAGCAGGGTGACCGCGTCGAGAACGGTCCCGGGGCCGACATCAAGCCGGGCAACAACCTGGCGCTCCGCAACATCCCGGTCGGTACCACGATCCACGCGATCGAGATCCGTCCCGGTGGCGGCGCCAAGTTCGCCCGCTCCGCCGGTGCCTCGGTGCAGCTGCTCGCGAAGGAGGGCACGATGGCCCACCTTCGTATGCCGTCCGGTGAGATCCGCCTGGTCGACCAGCGCTGCCGCGCCACGGTCGGCGAGGTCGGCAACGCCGAGCAGAGCAACATCAACTGGGGCAAGGCCGGGCGCAAGCGCTGGCTGGGCGTCCGCCCGACCGTTCGCGGTGTGGCGATGAACCCGGTTGACCACCCCCACGGTGGTGGTGAGGGCAAGACCTCCGGTGGTCGCCACCCGGTCAGCCCCTGGGGTCAGAAGGAAGGTCGTACTCGTTCGCCGAAGAAGGCTTCGAACAAGTACATCGTCCGCCGCCGCAAGACGAACAAGAAGCGCTAGGAGCGGGTTTAGATGCCGCGCAGTCTCAAGAAGGGGCCCTTCGTCGACGACCACCTGATCAAGAAGGTGGACGTACAGAACGAGGCAGGCACCAAGAACGTCATCAAGACCTGGTCCCGTCGCTCGATGATCGTCCCGGCCATGCTGGGCCACACGATCGCGGTGCACAACGGCAAGACCCACATTCCGGTGTTTGTCACCGAGTCGATGGTCGGCCACAAGCTCGGCGAGTTCTCGCCGACGCGCACCTTCCGGGGTCACGTCAAGGACGACCGGAAGTCGAAGCGCCGCTAACGCGGGGTGGAATGACCATGACAGACACTGGAAGGACAACCATGGAAGCCAGGGCCCAGGCGCGGTACATCCGCGTTACGCCCATGAAGGCCCGCCGCGTGGTGGACCTTATCCGTGGCATGGACGCCACGGAGGCTCAGGCGGTCCTGCGTTTCGCCCCGCAGGCCGCGAGCGTGCCGGTCGGCAAGGTGCTTGACAGCGCCATTGCCAACGCCGCACACAACTACGACCACACCGACGCCGGCAGCCTCGTCATCTCCGAGGCGTACGTCGACGAGGGTCCGACCCTGAAGCGGTTCCGTCCGCGTGCCCAGGGCCGCGCCTACCGGATCCGCAAGCGGACCAGCCACATCACCGTGGTCGTCAGCAGCAAGGAAGGAACCCGGTAATGGGCCAGAAGGTTAACCCGCATGGGTTCCGGCTCGGCATCACCACGGACTTCAAGTCCCGTTGGTACGCCGACAAGCTGTACAAGGACTACGTCAAGGAAGACGTCGCCATCCGTCGGATGATGACGTCCGGCATGGAGCGCGCCGGCATCTCGAAGGTGGAGATCGAGCGCACCCGTGACCGCGTCCGTGTGGACATCCACACGGCCCGTCCGGGCATCGTCATCGGCCGCCGTGGCGCCGAGGCCGACCGCATCCGCGGTGACCTCGAGAAGCTCACGGGCAAGCAGGTCCAGCTGAACATCCTCGAGGTCAAGAGCCCCGAGACCGATGCTCAGCTGGTTGCCCAGGCCGTTGCCGAGCAGCTCTCCTCCCGCGTCTCCTTCCGTCGCGCCATGCGTAAGAGCATGCAGGGCACGATGAAGGCCGGCGCCAAGGGCATCAAGATCCAGTGCGGTGGCCGCCTCGGTGGCGCCGAGATGTCCCGCTCGGAGTTCTACCGCGAGGGCCGCGTGCCCCTGCACACGCTCCGCGCGAACGTGGACTACGGCTTCTTCGAGGCCAAGACGACCTTCGGCCGCATCGGCGTGAAGGTCTGGATCTACAAGGGCGACGTCAAGAACATCGCCGAGGTCCGCGCCGAGAACGCTGCTGCCCGCGCCGGCAACCGCCCGGCCCGTGGTGGCGGCGGCGCCGACCGCCCGGCCCGTGGTGGCCGTGGTGGCGAGCGTGGCGGTCGCGGTCGCAAGCCGCAGCAGGCTCCGGCTGCCGAGGCCCCCAAGGCCGACGCTCCGGCTGCCGCTCCGGCTGAGAGCACCGGAACGGAGGCCTGACCGACATGCTGATCCCCCGACGGGTCAAGCACCGCAAGCAGCACCACCCGAAGCGCCGCGGTCAGGCCAAGGGTGGTACGACGGTCGCGTTCGGCGAGTACGGCATTCAGGCCCTCACGCCGGCGTACGTGACCAACCGCCAGATCGAGGCGGCCCGTATCGCGATGACCCGCCACATCAAGCGTGGCGGCAAGGTCTGGATCAACATCTACCCGGACCGCCCGCTCACGAAGAAGCCTGCCGAGACCCGCATGGGTTCCGGTAAGGGTTCGCCGGAGTGGTGGATCGCGAACGTGCACCCGGGACGGGTCATGTTCGAACTGTCCTACCCCAACGAGAAGATCGCCCGTGAGGCCCTGACTCGCGCCGCTCACAAGCTGCCGATGAAGTGCCGGATCGTCAAGCGCGAGGCAGGTGAAGCGTGATGTCGGCCGGTACCAAGGCGTCCGAGCTGCGCGAACTGGGTGACGAGGAGCTTCTCGCGAAGCTCCGCGAAGCCAAGGAAGAGCTGTTCAACCTCCGCTTCCAGGCGGCGACCGGTCAGCTCGAGAACCACGGTCGGCTCAAGGCCGTCCGTAAGGACATCGCGCGGATCTACACCCTGATGCGTGAGCGCGAGCTGGGCATCGAGACGGTGGAGAGCGCCTGATGAGTGAGAACAACGTGACTGAGCAGACCGCAGAGGCCCGCGGCTTCCGCAAGACCCGCGAGGGTCTGGTCGTCGGCGACAAGATGGACAAGACCGTCGTCGTCGCCGTCGAGGACCGCGTCAAGCACGCGCTGTACGGCAAGGTCATCCGCCGTACGAACAAGCTCAAGGCGCACGACGAGCAGAACGCTGCGGGCGTCGGCGACCGCGTCCTCCTCATGGAGACGCGTCCGCTGTCCGCGACGAAGCGCTGGCGCGTCGTCGAGATCCTCGAGAAGGCCAAGTAATTTCCTGCGGGGCAAACCCCGCAGGACAGTTCCGCCAGGCTCGGCGAGCTCCGTAAGTCACTTGCGGAGCTCGCCGGGAACCGGCAGACAAACAGGAGATAGACGTGATCCAGCAGGAGTCGCGACTGCGTGTCGCCGACAACACTGGTGCGAAGGAGATCCTTTGCATCCGTGTGCTCGGTGGCTCCGGTCGCCGCTACGCGGGCATCGGTGACGTCATCGTCGCCACCGTCAAGGACGCGATCCCCGGTGGCAACGTGAAGAAGGGTGACGTCGTCAAGGCGGTCATCGTTCGCACCGTCAAGGAGCGCCGCCGTCCGGACGGCTCGTACATCCGCTTCGACGAGAACGCCGCCGTCATTCTGAAGAACGACGGCGACCCTCGCGGCACCCGTATCTTCGGCCCCGTCGGCCGTGAGCTGCGCGAGAAGAAGTTCATGAAGATCATCTCGCTCGCGCCGGAGGTGCTGTAAGCATGAAGATCAAGAAGGGCGACCTGGTCCAGGTCATCACCGGTAAGGACAAGGGCAAGCAGGGCAAGGTCATCGCGGCCTTCCCCCGCGAGGACCGCGTCCTGGTCGAGGGTGTCAACCGGGTCAAGAAGCACACCAAGGCCGGCCCGACCGCCAAGGGTTCGCAGGCCGGTGGCATCGTCACGACCGAGGCCCCTGTTCACGTGAGCAACGTTCAGCTCGTCGTGGAGAAGGACGGCAACAAGGTCGTCACGCGTGTCGGTTACCGCTTCGACGACGAGGGCAACAAGATCCGCGTTGCCAAGCGGACGGGTGAGGACATCTGATGACGACCACCACCACTCCGCGTCTGAAGACGAGGTACCGCGAGGAGATCGCGGGCAAGCTGCGTGACGAGTTCAAGTACGAGAACGTCATGCAGATCCCCGGTCTCGTCAAGATCGTGGTCAACATGGGTGTGGGCGACGCCGCCCGCGACTCCAAGCTGATCGAGGGCGCCATCCGCGACCTCACCACGATCACCGGTCAGAAGCCGGCCGTCACCAAGGCCCGCAAGTCCATCGCGCAGTTCAAGCTGCGTGAGGGTCAGCCGATCGGCGCCCACGTCACGCTTCGTGGCGACCGCATGTGGGAGTTCCTGGACCGCACCCTGTCGCTCGCGCTGCCGCGCATCCGCGACTTCCGCGGCCTGTCTCCCAAGCAGTTCGACGGTCGTGGCAACTACACCTTCGGTCTCACCGAGCAGGTCATGTTCCACGAGATCGACCAGGACAAGATCGACCGCGTCCGGGGTATGGACATCACCGTGGTCACCACGGCGACCAACGACGCTGAGGGCCGCGCGCTCCTTCGTCACCTCGGCTTCCCCTTCAAGGAGGCGTGAGCGAGATGGCGAAGAAGGCTCTGATTGCCAAGGCTGCTCGTAAGCCCAAGTTCGGAGTACGTGGCTACACGCGCTGCCAGCGCTGCGGCCGTCCGCACTCCGTGTACCGCAAGTTCGGCCTGTGCCGCGTGTGCCTTCGTGAGATGGCTCACCGTGGCGAGCTGCCGGGCGTGACCAAGAGCTCCTGGTAATCCCCCTAATCAGGGATTTCCGGAGCTCTCGGTAAGCAATGGGCGTGTCAGGCGCCCACCCCTTCATGGCTTAGGCTTGGAGGGTTGGGCGCCTGATGGTCGCCCGTACGACTTACTACGCCGTAGGTCCACCGCGCCGCACCCGCCCCGTCTCGGATCGGGGAGAGGGATGGCGCACCAGGAAACCCCGGCGAGAGAGGCCGAAGGCCAATTCATGACCATGACTGATCCGATCGCAGACATGCTTACGCGTCTGCGGAACGCGAACTCGGCATACCACGACTCTGTGACGATGCCGGCATCGAAGATCAAGTCGCACATCGCGGAGATCCTCCAGCAGGAGGGCTTCATCACGGGCTGGAAGGTCGAGGACGCCGAGGTCGGCAAGAACCTCGTTCTCGAGCTGAAGTTCGGCCCGAACCGTGAGCGCTCCATCGCGGGCATCAAGCGGATCTCCAAGCCCGGTCTCCGGGTGTACGCGAAGTCCACCAACCTGCCGAAGGTGCTCGGCGGCCTCGGCGTGGCGATCATCTCCACGTCGCACGGGCTCCTCACCGACAAGCAGGCCGGCAAGAAGGGCGTAGGCGGAGAAGTCCTCGCCTACGTCTGGTAACGGAAGGGAACGGAGGAAACAGCTATGTCGCGTATTGGCAAGCTCCCCATCACGGTTCCCGCCGGCGTGGACGTCACCATCGACGGCCGTACGGTCTCGGTCAAGGGCCCCAAGGGCTCGCTGACCCACACCGTCGCTGCGCCGATCGACATCGCCAAGGGTGAGGATGGCGTACTCAACGTCACCCGCCCCAACGACGAGCGTCAGAACAAGGCCCTGCACGGCCTGTCCCGCACGCTGGTGGCGAACATGATCACCGGCGTGACCGAGGGTTACGTGAAGAAGCTCGAGATCAGCGGTGTCGGTTACCGCGTACAGGCCAAGGGATCGAACCTCGAGTTCGCTCTGGGCTACAGCCACCCGATCACCGTCGAGGCGCCCGAGGGAATCACCTTCAAGGTGGAGAACCCGACCCGCTTCCAGGTCGAGGGCATCGACAAGCAGAAGGTCGGCGAGGTTGCGGCCAACATCCGCAAGCTGCGCAAGCCCGACCCGTACAAGGCCAAGGGTGTCAAGTACGAGGGCGAAGTCATCCGCCGCAAGGTCGGAAAGGCGGGTAAGTAAGCCATGGCATACGGACAGAAGATCCTCAAGGGCGACGCCTACAAGCGCGCCGCGATCAAGCGCCGCCACATCCGGATCCGCAAGTCGATCAACGGTACGGCGGAGCGTCCTCGTCTGGTCGTGACCCGCTCGAACCGCCACATCGTGGCCCAGGTGATCGACGACCTCAAGGGTCACACCCTTGCGTCGGCGTCCACCCTGGACACCTCGATCCGCGGTGCGGAGGGCGACAAGTCCGCGCAGGCCAAGCAGGTCGGCGCCCTGGTCGCCGAGCGTGCCAAGGCCGCCGGTGTCGAGGCTGTCGTATTCGACCGTGGTGGCAACCAGTACGCCGGGCGCATTGCTGCCCTGGCGGACGCCGCCCGCGAAGCCGGACTGAAGTTCTGAGCCGGTTCCGTAGCTAGCGGAAACAGAGAGAGGTAATTCCAATGGCTGGACCCCAGCGCCGCGGTGGCGGTGCCGGTGGCGGCGAGCGGCGGGACCGGAAGGGCCGTGACGGCGGCGCAGCTGCCGCCGAGAAGACCGCTTACGTTGAGCGCGTCGTCGCGATCAATCGTGTCGCCAAGGTTGTGAAGGGTGGTCGTCGCTTCAGCTTCACCGCGCTGGTCGTGGTGGGCGATGGTGACGGCACCGTGGGTGTCGGTTACGGCAAGGCCAAGGAGGTGCCGGCCGCCATCGCCAAGGGTGTTGAGGAGGCCAAGAAGCACTTCTTCAAGGTCCCCCGTATCCAGGGCACCATCCCGCACCCGATCACGGGTGAGAAGGCTGCCGGCGTCGTGCTGCTCAAGCCCGCGTCCCCGGGTACCGGCGTTATCGCCGGTGGTCCGGTGCGTGCCGTGCTCGAGTGCGCCGGTATCCACGACATCCTGTCGAAGTCGCTCGGCTCGTCGAACGCGATCAACATCGTGCACGCGACCGTGGCGGCCCTGAAGGGCCTGCAGCGTCCCGAGGAGGTCGCGGCCCGCCGCGGTCTGCCGCTCGAGGACGTCGCTCCCGCGGCTCTGCTGCGTGCGCGTGCCGGGGCTGGTGCTGCGTAATGGCTCAGCTCAAGATCACGCAGACGAAGTCGTACATCGGCAGCAAGCAGAACCACCGTGACACCCTGCGCTCCCTTGGTCTCAAGGGCATCAACACGCAGGTCGTCAAGGAGGATCGTCCCGAGTTCCGCGGCATGGTGCACACCGTCCGCCACCTCGTGACGGTCGAGGAGGTCGACTGATCATGGCGGAGCAGAACCCGCTCAAGATCCACAACCTCCGTCCCGCCCCGGGCGCCAAGACCGCGAAGACCCGTGTCGGTCGTGGTGAGGCGTCGAAGGGTAAGACGGCCGGTCGTGGTACCAAGGGCACGAAGGCCCGTTACCAGGTTCCGGAGCGCTTCGAGGGTGGCCAGATGCCCCTCCACATGCGTCTTCCGAAGCTGAAGGGCTTCAAGAACCCGTTCAAGACCGAGTTCCAGGTCGTGAACCTCGACAAGCTGTCGGCGCTGTACCCGGAGGGTGGCGAGGTCACCGTTGAGGGACTCGTCGCCAAGGGTGCCGTTCGCAAGAACAGCCTCGTCAAGGTCCTCGGCCAGGGCGAGATCTCCGTGGCGCTGCAGGTGACGGTCGACGCCGTCTCCGGCTCCGCCAAGGAGAAGATCACCGCCGCCGGCGGTACCGTCACCGAGCTCGTCTGATTTCCTCGGACGTCTCGCTGACTTGAACGATCCCGATCGGGGATACCTCTTTTGTGGGTATCCCCGGCCGGAAAAAAGGCCCGCCGATTTATCGGCGGGCCTTTTTCCTGTGCGGAGCGCCGTCACACACTTCTGCCGTCGCCGTGGCGGTGATTGATGTGAAATGCGGCGGTGTGTGCGGAAGAGGCGATTCCCTGCTGTGGCGCAGAGCCGATCCCAGGCGGCCGTCGTCGGCTTCGTCCGCTTCTTGCAAGGGGGTCCGCACTGTTAGAGTCCTGTGGTCCATCCATAGCTAGTGGTGACAGGTGTCTGTCTCCCTCAGCACTGTTGGGCGACCGTCTACTGGCTTTCAAGGCCTTGTCAACGACTAGCCTCCCTGCTCTGCGTGCGGGGGGCGCAGGAGGCTCCGTGCTCACCGCGTTCGCCCGGGCGTTCAGGACGCCCGACCTGCGCAAGAAGCTGCTCTTCACGCTCGCCATCATCGTGGTCTACCGCGTCGGCACGCATGTTCCGATCCCGGGTATCGACTACAAGAACGTCCAGACCTGTATCGACCAGGCGAGTGCCAACCAGGGTCTGTTCGGTCTGGTCAACATGTTCAGTGGTGGCGCGCTGCTGCAGATCACGATCTTTGCGCTCGGCATCATGCCGTACATCACGGCGAGCATCATCCTGCAGCTGTTGACCGTCGTGATCCCGCGCCTGGAGGCCCTCAAGAAAGAGGGACAGGCCGGTACGGCGAAGATCACGCAGTACACGCGTTACCTGACGGTGGCGCTCGCCGTCCTGCAGGGCACCGGCCTGGTGGCCACTGCCCGCAGCGGTGCGCTGTTCAGCGGCTGCCCGGTCGCCACCCAGATCGTGCCGGACCGTTCGATCTTCTCCACGATCACCATGGTCATCACCATGACCGCCGGCACGGCCGTCGTCATGTGGCTCGGTGAGCTCATCACCGACCGCGGTATCGGCAACGGCATGTCGATCCTGATGTTCATCTCGATCGCCGCGACCTTCCCGGCCGCCCTGTGGGCCATCAAGCAGCAGGGCTCCCTGGCCGACGGCTGGATCGAGTTCGGCACGGTGATCCTCGTCGGCCTGGTCATGGTCGGCCTGGTGGTCTTCGTCGAGCAGGCCCAGCGCCGTGTTCCGGTGCAGTACGCGAAGCGCATGATCGGCCGCCGTTCCTACGGCGGTACGTCGACCTACATCCCGCTGAAGGTGAACCAGGCGGGTGTGATCCCGGTCATCTTCGCCTCGTCGCTGCTCTACATCCCGGCGTTGATCGTGCAGTTCTCCAACTCCACAGCGGGCTGGGCGACCTGGATCAAAAACAACCTCGCGGACACGGCGGCCACACCGCACATCATTCTGTACTTCTTCCTCATCGTGTTCTTCGCCTTCTTCTACGTGGCTATCTCGTTCAACCCCGAGGAAGTCGCCGACAACATGAAGAAGTATGGTGGCTTCATCCCGGGCATCCGGGCTGGCCGACCGACCGCTGAGTACCTGTCCTACGTACTCAACCGGATCACCTGGCCGGGTTCGCTGTACTTGGGGCTGATCGCTCTCGTGCCGACGATGGCGTTGGCTGGTTTCGGGGCAAACCAGAACTTCCCGTTCGGCGGGACCAGCATCCTGATCATCGTGGGTGTGGGTCTCGAGACGGTGAAGCAGATCGAGAGTCAGCTTCAGCAGCGCAATTACGAAGGGTTCCTCCGCTGATGCGTATCGTCCTCGTCGGGCCGCCGGGTGCCGGTAAGGGAACGCAGGCCGCGTTCCTCGCCCAGAACCTGTCGATCCCGCACATCTCCACGGGCGACCTGTTCCGGGCCAACATCAGCCAGCAGACGGAACTCGGCAAACTGGCGAAGTCCTACATGGACGCGGGCAACCTGGTCCCCGACGAGGTCACCATCGCGATGGCCAAGGACCGCATGGAGAAGCCGGACGCCGAGAACGGCTTCCTTCTGGACGGCTTCCCGCGCAACGTGTCGCAGGCCGAGGCGCTGGACGAGATGCTGCAGGCCGAGACGATGAAGCTGGACGCGGTGCTGGACCTCGAGGTCCCCGAGGAAGAGGTCGTCAAGCGCATCGCCGGCCGCCGCATCTGCCGTAACGACTCGGCGCACGTCTTCCACGTGACGTACAAGGCGCCGAAGCAGGACGGCGTCTGCGACGTCTGCGGCGGTGAGCTGTACCAGCGCGACGACGACTCCGAGGAGACCGTCCGCAAGCGGCTGGAGGTCTACCACACGCAGACCGAGCCGATCATCGACTACTACAAGGCGCAGGGCCTGGTCGTCACGATCTCGGCGCTCGGCAAGGTCGAGGACGTCACCGGCCGGGCCATGGAGGCTCTGAAGCGCGAGGACGACGCCGCGTAGCCGTTCGTACGTGCCGTAGCCGCGGTTCCCTTCCCAGGGGGCCGCGGCTGCTGCGTGGGTGCACGTATCGTTGAAGGCACCCGTCACACCCCCGGTCCCAGAAAGGCCCCCGCCCCCATGGTGCAGATCAAGACCCCCGAGCAGATCGCCAAGATGCGTGAGGCGGGGCTGGTCGTCGCCGCCATTCACGCGGCGACGCGTGAGGCAGCGGTGCCCGGGGCCACGACGAAGGACCTGGACCAGGTCGCGCGCAAGGTGCTGGCGGAGCACGACGCGAAGCCGAACTTCCTCGGGTACGGCGGTTTCCCCGCGACCATCTGCACCTCGGTGAACGAGGTCGTCGTCCACGGCATCCCGTCCGACGAGGTGGTCCTCAAGGACGGCGACATCATCTCCATCGACTGCGGCGCCATCATCGACGGCTGGCACGGCGACGCGGCCTACACGGCCTTCGTGGGCTCCGGTCACGCCCCGGAGCTCCTCGAGCTCTCCCGGGTGACGGAGGAGTCGATGTGGGCCGGTATCGCGGCCATGAAGCAGGGCAACCGGCTCGTGGACGTCTCCCGGGCCATCGAGACGTACATCCGCCGTCAGCCGAAGGCCGGCGGCGGCCGTTACGGCATCATCGAGGACTACGGCGGCCACGGCATCGGCACCGAGATGCACATGGACCCGCACCTGCTGAACTACGTCGACCGCCGCCGCGGCAAGGGACCCAGGCTGGTCCCCGGCTTCTGCCTCGCGATCGAGCCGATGGTCTCCCTGGGCACCCCGAAGACCGAGGTCCTCCAGGACGACTGGACGGTCATCACCACCGACGGCACCTGGTCCTCCCACTGGGAGCACTCCGTCGCGCTCACGGAGCAGGGACCACTGGTCCTGACGGCTCCGGACGGCGGCAAGGCGAAGCTCGCGGAGCACGGGATCACGGCGGCGCCGGATCCGCTCGCCTGAGCGTGTTCCGGGGTGCCGGGTCCTGTCCGGACGGCGGCCGCGGGTACGTGGGGGGCTGGTCGCGCCCACGCGGCGGAGCCGTACATTGTCACAGCCCCGCGCCTTCGGGGCGCCTGGCGCCGGGCCGGGTCGCAGACCGACGCGTGCTTAGAGATCTCCGGCTCGGGGCAGACTCTCTCGATTCGTCTTTCCGGGTGCGCTGTCGTAGACTGACTCGTCGGCTCTCGTGCACCCGCATGTCCGCATGCGCCCGTAAGGGACGCAAAGGGAGTCGATCAAGGTAGTCGATTCGAAGGGCGAAGCGTGGCCAAGAAGCAAGGTGCCATCGAGATCGAGGGCACTGTCGTCGAGTCTCTTCCGAACGCCATGTTCAAGGTCGAGCTCCAGAACGGCCACCAGGTCCTGGCGCACATCAGCGGCAAGATGCGTATGCACTACATCCGTATCCTCCCTGACGACCGGGTCGTGGTGGAGCTGTCTCCGTACGACCTGACGCGTGGCCGGATCGTCTACCGGTACAAGTAGATCTTGCCTTTGCCCCGTTCCGGCGGGGTGGTGGCACTGACCCGGAGAACCTCACCCCATGAAGGTCAAGCCGAGCGTCAAGAAGATCTGCGACAAGTGCAGGGTGATCCGCCGTCACGGTCGGGTCATGGTCATCTGCGAGAACCCGCGCCACAAGCAGCGCCAGGGCTGACGCACGACCACCCTCTGCACACCGCAGAACTTCGCGCGACGCGAGCTGAACATGTTCATACGCAGGACCCAGGCATCGTGAGCGATCGCCTGACACCCCCGGTTCGGAGGCCGGGGACCCAGTTCGTACCAAGTCTTCGAACAGAAGAGGCCGGCGGCTGGGGGTTGGTTCTGTGGAAGACCTCCGAAGATCAACTGGAGCCATTGAATGGCACGCGTTTCCGGTGTTGACATCCCGCGCGAAAAGCGTGTGGAGGTCGCCCTGACCTACGTGTTCGGCATCGGCCGGACCCTTTCCCAGCTCACGCTGGCCGAGACCGGCATCGACCCGAACACCCGGGTTCGCGACCTCTCCGAGGAGCAGCTGGTCGCGATCCGCGAGTACGTCGACAACAACATCAAGACCGAGGGTGACCTCCGTCGCGAGATCCAGGCCGACATCCGCCGCAAGGTCGAGATCGGTTGCTACCAGGGTCTCCGTCACCGTCGCGGTCTGCCTGTCCGCGGTCAGCGCACCAGCACGAACGCCCGCACCCGCAAGGGCCCGCGTCGCGCCATCGCCGGTAAGAAGAAGCCGGGCAAGAAGTAGTCCTCAGCGGACGCTTGATCAAGCGGTCTTCGCTGTAGGACCGACCACCTCCCGTAGGAGTTATAGATGCCCCCCAAGGGTCGTCAGGGCGCTGCCAAGAAGGTGCGCCGCAAGGAAAAGAAGAACGTCGCTCACGGCCACGCGCACATCAAGAGCACGTTCAACAACACGATCGTCTCGATCACGGACCCCTCGGGCAACGTGATCTCCTGGGCCTCCGCCGGCCACGTCGGCTTCAAGGGCTCGCGCAAGTCCACCCCCTTCGCCGCGCAGATGGCCGCCGAGTCGGCCGCCCGCCGCGCGCAGGAGCACGGCATGCGCAAGGTCGACGTCTTCGTGAAGGGCCCGGGCTCCGGTCGCGAGACCGCGATCCGCTCCCTCCAGGCCACCGGTCTTGAGGTCGGCTCCATCCAGGACGTCACCCCCACCCCGCACAACGGCTGCCGTCCGCCCAAGCGCCGCCGCGTCTGAGGCTCGGTTGTCTTGAGGTTGCGGGCGGTACGGCTCTTCGGAGGCGTGCCGCCCGTACCCTTGCAGTAACAGCAGGGCGTCAAATAGCGGGCGCCCATGACTGAAGGATCGCAACATGCTGATTGCTCAGCGTCCGTCCCTGACCGAAGAGGTCGTCGACGAGTTCCGCTCCCGGTTCGTGATCGAGCCGCTGGAGCCGGGCTTCGGTTACACCCTCGGCAACTCCCTGCGCCGTACGCTCCTCTCCTCGATCCCGGGTGCGGCGGTCACGTCCATCCGCATCGACGGCGTTCTGCACGAGTTCACCACCGTGCCGGGCGTCAAGGAGGACGTCACCGACCTGATCCTCAACATCAAGCAGCTGGTCGTCTCCTCGGAGCACGACGAGCCGGTCGTGATGTACCTGCGCAAGCAGGGCCCGGGTCTCGTCACTGCCGCCGACATCGCGCCCCCGGCCGGTGTCGAGGTGCACAACCCCGACCTCGTCCTCGCCACGCTCAACGGCAAGGGCAAGCTGGAGATGGAGCTGACGGTCGAGCGCGGCCGCGGTTATGTCTCCGCCGTGCAGAACAAGCAGGTGGGCCAGGAGATCGGCCGTATCCCGGTCGACTCCATCTACAGCCCCGTGCTGAAGGTCACGTACAAGGTCGAGGCGACCCGTGTCGAGCAGCGCACCGACTTCGACAAGCTGATCGTCGACGTCGAGACCAAGCAGGCCATGCGTCCGCGTGACGCCATGGCGTCGGCCGGTAAGACCCTGGTCGAGCTGTTCGGTCTGGCCCGCGAGCTCAACATCGACGCCGAGGGCATCGACATGGGCCCGTCGCCCACGGACGCCGCTCTCGCCGCTGATCTCGCCCTGCCGATCGAGGAGCTGGAGCTCACCGTTCGGTCGTACAACTGCCTCAAGCGCGAGGGCATCCACTCCGTGGGTGAGCTCGTGGCTCGTTCCGAGGCCGACCTGCTCGACATCCGCAACTTCGGTGCGAAGTCGATCGACGAGGTCAAGGCGAAGCTGGCCGGCATGGGCCTGGCCCTCAAGGACAGCCCGCCCGGATTCGACCCGACCGCCGCCGCCGACGCCTTTGGTGCCGACGACGACGCGGACGCCGGGTTCGTGGAGACCGAGCAGTACTGAGCGCTCCGCGGGGAGGCCGTACTGCGTCTGCGGGCCGGCTGTGGCTGGTCGCGCAGTTCCCCGCGCCCCTTCCAGGTCCCTCCGGGGGCCTGGATCTTCGACGGGCGACCGCCCGCTCGGATACTGACTCCGGTACCTGATACGGCCGGGGCAGACACCTAGGAGAAACACCATGCCGAAGCCCACCAAGGGTGCCCGTCTGGGCGGCAGCGCCGCGCACGAGAAGCTGCTCCTCGCGAACCTCGCGAAGTCGCTGTTCGAGCACGGTCGTATCACCACCACCGAGGCGAAGGCGCGCAAGCTGCGTCCGTACGCCGAGCGTCTGGTCACCAAGGCGAAGAAGGGCGACCTTCACAACCGCCGTCAGGTGCTCCAGGTGATCACGGACAAGAGCATCGTGCACACGCTCTTCACCGAGATCGGCCCGCGCTACGAGAACCGCCCGGGTGGCTACACCCGCATCACCAAGATCGGTAACCGTCGTGGCGACAACGCGCCCATGGCTGTCATCGAGCTGGTCGAGGCGCTGACGGTCGCGCAGCAGGCGACCGGTGAGGCCGAGGCCGCCACCAAGCGTTCCGCCAAGGACGCCGAGGCTCCGGCCGCCGAGGAGACCAAGGTCGACACGACCAAGGCCGACGAGGTCGAGGACGCGGCTCCGGCCGAGGAGTCCAAGGACGCCTGAGGCTGAACCCTCGCGTTGAGCGGGTCCGCCCCCTGCGGGGCGGGCCCGCTCTTGCGTTGCTGAGAGGATCTAGGGGTGAGTGACGAAGTACAGCCCGGGTTCGTACGGGTGCGGATGAACCTGTCGTACGACGGGACCGCGTTCTCCGGGTGGGCCAAGCAGGCCGGGGGACGGCGGACCGTGCAGGGCGACATCGAGGACGCCCTGCGGACCGTGACGCGGTCGAAGGACACGACGTACGAACTGACCGTCGCCGGGCGGACCGACGCCGGTGTGCACGCGCGCGGGCAGGTGGCGCACGTCGATCTGCCGGAGGAGCTCTGGGCGGAGCACCGGGAGAAGCTGCTCAAGCGGCTCGCAGGGCGGCTCTCCAAGGACGTCCGGGTCTGGTCCCTCGCCGAGGCCCCCGCGGGCTTCAACGCCCGTTTCTCGGCGATCTGGCGGCGGTACGCGTACCGGGTCACCGACAACCCCGGCGGGGTCGACCCGCTGCTGCGCAGCCACGTCCTGTGGCACGACTGGCCGCTCGACGTCGACGCCATGAACGAGGCCGCCGAGCGGCTCCTGGGCGAGCACGACTTCGCCGCCTACTGCAAGCGGCGCGAGGGCGCGACCACCATTCGCACGCTCCAGGAGCTGAGCCTCGTGCGCGGCGACGACGGGGTGGTCACCGCCAGGGTCCGGGCCGACGCCTTCTGCCACAACATGGTGCGCTCGCTCATCGGGGCGCTGCTGTTCGTGGGTGACGGGCATCGGCCGGCCGACTGGCCCGGCAAGGTGCTGGCGGCCGGCGTACGGGACTCGGCCGTGCACGTCGTACGGCCGCACGGGCTGACCCTCGAAGAGGTCGGTTACCCGGCCGACGCGTTGCTGGCCGCGCGCAACAAGGAGGCCCGCAACAGACGGTCACTGCCCGGGGCCGGCTGCTGCTGACCCCGGGCGGCCGTCATCCGTTCACCGCGGCCGATGCCTGGGCCTCGCCCCGGCGGCGGATCTGGCGGAACGTGAACTCGCCGAGGTCGTCGCCGGTCGTGAAGACGGCGGTGTCCTTGGTGGTCACGTCCTTGCCGTTGGTGAAGCCGGCGATCGTGAAGTAGGCGTAGCGGCCGTAGGAGTTGGTGGTCGAGCGGCAGACGGCGGAGTTGCAGAACGCCTTGACGCCGTTCCCGGCCAGCGACGCGACGATGCTCTTCTTGTCGGTGGCCTTCTTGGCCTTGACCGCCTGGGCCTCGCTGTCGAAGACGGCCACGCCGACCGTCACCGCCATGTCGTCCTTGGTGTAGGTGACGCGCATCAGGCGGGTGCAGCCGTTGTCGGTGAGGACCTTCGCGAGGGTGCCCTTGGCGGCCGTGGCGCAGCTCCTGGTGTCGGCCGTCGGGCCCTTCTTGTAGACGGTCGAGCCCATGGTCAGCTGCGTGCCCGGGAAGAGGATGGTCGGGCCGATCGGGGCCGTGTCCTTGCTCTTGTCGGAGACGAACTCCTTCGGGTCCAGCGGCGGCGGGGCGCTGGTCGGCTCGAACGACGGGTCCGCGGTGCCGGTCCCGCTCGGGATGTCCGCGCTGGTGGGGAGGGAGGCCGGCTTGCCCGATCCTCCCGGGTCGCCGTTCGCCGACACCACGGCCATCGCCACGGCGGTGCCGATCGCCAGCGTGGCCAGTGCGCCGCCGCCGATGAAAAGCAGCCGGCGCCGCTTGGCGCGCGTCTCGGACGCCTCGGCGAGCGCGGCCCAGTCCGGAGTCGCGTCGGTGTCGCCGCCGTTCCACGGCTGCTGGGAATGCGGTGTCCAGGGATCCCACTGGGACTGGGGTCCCCCCTGCTGCCCATAGCTCATGGGGCGCATCTTAGACGGGGGAGGCGGTGTGGCGATCCGCCCCAAGAGGCTCTGGAAGCAACAGCGTTCGCTCGACGAGCGAGTGCAAAAGCGACATCTCCGGGTGGTTGGTGCGAAGGGTGAGTGGGCCTCGGGAGGGTCCGCTGCGGCGCGTACGGCACGGCTGACCTCGGACGCAGGGACGGGCAACGCCATCGCCGTCCGAGCCGCGTGCCTGGCCGGGCCGGCAGTTCCTCGTATGACGATCCGCACGTCTCCATGTCTCGCGAGCGAGATGCCGGCGGCGGCCCTGATACCGACCGCGTTCCTCGTCGCAGGGTGGCTTCACGCTGTGTGCGGCGGTGTTCACGGAGGTGTGTCCCGTGAGGTCGCAGGGGTGTGTGGGGCGGGTAGAATCGGGCCGGACGGCAGCAGTCGCCTCGTTTTGACCCGTACGGGGCAGCGAAGGTATCCTGCTTCTTCGTTGTGTATTGGCTTGCTCATTCTCACGGGACGGGCCCTTACACCGGTCCACCGGGCCGATGACCAGCGACCCCACGTACGCGGTATGCGTCGCCGCAGTGGGCTGAGGCTGTCGTGATCGTTTCGGTGACCTTGTTTAGGACCATTCACTCGAAGCGAAGGCTACGAACCGTGCGTACGTACAGCCCCAAGCCCGGCGATGTGACGCGCCAGTGGCACGTCATCGACGCTCAGGACATCGTCCTGGGTCGTCTCGCCACCACCGCCGCCACGCTTCTGCGGGGCAAGCACAAGCCGATCTACGCGCCCCACGTCGACACCGGTGACTTCGTCGTCATCATCAACGCCGACAAGGTGCACCTGTCCGGCAACAAGCGGACCCAGAAGATGGCGTACCGCCACTCCGGCTACCCGGGTGGTCTGCGCTCCGTCCGTTACGACGAGCTGCTCGACAAGAACCCCGAGAAGGCCATCGAGAAGGCCGTCAAGGGCATGCTCCCCAAGAACACTCTGGGCCGTCAGATGCTCTCGAAGCTGAAGGTCTACAAGGGTGACCAGCACCCGCACGCTGCCCAGCAGCCGGTGCCGTTCGAGATCACCCAGGTCGCGCAGTAAGTCCGGCCACCCCCTAAGACTGAACAGAATCTGAGGAGAATCGTGGCCGAGACCACCGTTGAGCAGCCGGTCGAAGAGACCGAGCTTGTCGACATCGAGAGCTACACCACGGAGTCGGACGTCCCCGTCGAGGGCGAGTACACCTCCGAGTCCATGGCGTCCCGCTTCGGCGACCCGCAGCCGGCCGCCGGCCTGGGCCGTCGCAAGAACGCCATCGCCCGCGTCCGGATCGTCCCGGGCTCCGGCAAGTGGAAGATCAACGGTCGCACCCTCGAGGACTACTTCCCGAACAAGGTGCACCAGCAGGAAGTCAACGAGCCCTTCAAGGTGCTCGAGCTCGAAGGCCGCTACGACGTCATCGCCCGCATCGCGGGTGGCGGTGTCTCCGGTCAGGCCGGTGCGCTCCGTCTCGGTGTCGCCCGCGCGCTGAACGAGGCCGACGTGGACAACAACCGCGGCGCCCTCAAGAAGGCCGGCTTCCTCAAGCGCGACGACCGTGCGGTCGAGCGCAAGAAGGCCGGTCTCAAGAAGGCCCGCAAGGCCCCGCAGTACAGCAAGCGTTAAGCTTCGCTGCCTGCTCGTACTCGCAGTACTACCAGCAGTACGCAGTACGTCCGAACGCCCCGGCGGCACGCCACAGTGCCACCGGGGCGTTCGTTTATCACGAGCCTGGGCGTATAACGGCACAAGGCGCTCAAAGGCTTGTGCGATCGGATGCTTTCCGAATCTGAAGCTTCTCAGGAGGACAAGTGGGACGACTCTTCGGCACGGACGGCGTGCGCGGTGTCGCCAACGCGGATCTGACGGCCGAGATGGCGCTCGGCCTCTCCGTCGCCGCGGCGCACGTACTGGCCGAGGCGGGCACCTTCGAGGGGCACCGGCCGACCGCGGTGGTCGGACGGGACCCACGTGCGTCCGGCGAGTTCCTGGAGGCCGCCGTGGTCGCGGGCCTCGCCAGCGCGGGCGTCGACGTTCTGAAGGTGGGCGTGCTGCCGACCCCGGCGGTCGCGTATCTCACAGCGGACCTCGGCGCCGACCTAGGTGTCATGCTCTCCGCGAGCCACAACGCCATGCCCGACAACGGCATCAAGTTCCTCGCGCGCGGCGGGCACAAGCTCGACGACGAGCTGGAGGAACGCATCGAGGCCGTCTACGAGGAGCACCGCACCGGCGCCCCCTGGGACCGGCCGACGGGCTCGGGCGTGGGGCGCGTGCGGACGTACGAGGAAGGGGCCGAGCGGTACGTCTCCCACCTCGTCGGCGTCCTTCCGAACCGGCTCGACGGGCTGAAGATCGTCCTCGACGAGGCGCACGGCGCGGCCGCCCAGGTCTCGCCCGAGGCGTTCACCCAGGCCGGCGCCGAGGTCGTCACCATCGGTGCCGAGCCGAACGGGCTCAACATCAACGAGGGCTGCGGCTCCACCCACCTCGGCCTCCTCAAGGCCGCGGTCATCGAGCACGGGGCCGCGTTCGGCATCGCGCACGACGGTGACGCGGACCGCTGTCTCGCCGTGGACCACACCGGTGAGGAGGTGGACGGCGACCAGATCATGGCCGTACTCGCGCTTGCGATGCGGGAGCGTTCCGCACTGCGCTCCGGCACCGTTGTCGCGACGGTCATGTCGAACCTCGGGTTCAAGCTGGCGATGGAGCGGGAGGGGCTGACGATCATCCAGACGGCGGTGGGGGACCGTTACGTGCTGGAGGAGATGAAGGAGCACGGCTACACGCTGGGCGGCGAGCAGTCGGGGCACGTGATCATCCTTGATCACGCGACCACGGGGGACGGCACGCTGACCGGGCTGCTGCTGGCGGCTCGGGTGGCGGAGAGCGGGCGGTCGCTGCGGGAGCTGGCGGCCGTGATGGAGCGGTTGCCGCAGGTGCTGATCAATGTGCCGGATGTCGACCGGTCGCGGGTGGGTACGTCCGCGGAGCTCGCGACGGCGGTTGCTGACGCGGAGCGGGAGCTCGGTGAGACCGGGCGGGTGCTGTTGCGTCCCTCGGGGACCGAGCCGTTGGTTCGGGTGATGGTCGAGGCGGCTGACATCGATCAGGCTCGGTCTGTGGCCGGGCGGCTTGCCGATGCGGTGAAGTCGGCGCTGGGGTAGGGCTTTTCGGGTTGGGGGTAGGGGTTCTGTGGGTTGCGGGCTGCGGGTTCGTTGTGGCTTGTCGCGCAGTTCCCCGCGCCCCTAGGGGTGGCTTGTGTTGTGGGATTCCGCGCTGCTGGAGGGTGGCTTGTCGCGCAGTTCCCCGCGCCCCTAGAGGGGGCTGCTGGGGGTGGCTTGTCGCGTAGTTGCTCGCGCCCTTGGGGAGTTGTCCTACTCGGACTTAGATTGCTGAGCGCTTTCGTTGGGTGGACCAGAGCCATTTCTGGGTCAGCAGGGTGAGGGTGCCGGCCAGGATGATGCCCAACAGGTTCAGCAGGAGCTGTTCCGAGGAGCGCCAGGCCTGGTTGGTGTCGCTGTAGATGAGGGCCACGGCCGCGTTGGCGGCTGCCGGGACCGTTGTCACGGAGATGGCGACTCCGACCAGGGCGCCGGACTTGGCGGACGTCAGGGAGAGGGTGCCCGCGGCTCCGGCGAGGACGGCCACGACGAACGAGAACCAGTCCGGGGCGTAGATGAAGCCGGTGTTGGGCCGGTCGGCCTCCAACTGGGCCTTGGTGAACAGGCCGACGGCGTCCATGAAGAGGCTGAAGCCCACGGTCACCGCCATCGCCGCGGCGAAGCCCACCAGCAGCGCGATCAGGGAACGCAGGGCCAGGCGAGGCGCGCGCTGCACTATGGCGGTGCAGATGCCCGCCAGCGGCCCGAACTCCGGGCCGACCGCCATCGCGCCGACGATCAGGATCGCGTTGTCCAGGACCACACCGCAGGCCGCGATCATCGTGGCGAGCGTGATGAACGCGATGTAGGTGATGGAGAGCGTCGACTCCTCGTGGGTCGCGTCCGTCAGGTGTTCCCACAGGACCGCGTCCGCGCCCTCGCCGGGAGCGTCCGCCTCGGCCTTGTCGGCACGCTCGGACAGGGACAGGTCGATGTTCTCGACGGCGATGGAGCCGGTGTGTCCGAGGCCCAACTCCTGGAGACCGGTGAGGAGTTCGTCGCCGGCTTCGCGGGCGACGTCGCACATCACCACGTCTCCGGCCGGGTTGCGGGCGGCGCCCGGCATGACGACGAGATGGGCGGTGCCGACCGTCTTCTCGATCAGGCGGACCACGTCGTCGGTCTTGTCGGACGGGGCGATGAGACGCAGATGCAGCATGGCGGCAGACTAACGGTCACAGTTTGCGCAGGCTCAGGCGCTGGACCTTGTGATCGGGCCCCTTGCGGATGATGAGGGCGGCCCGGCCGCGGGTGGGGGCCACGTTCTCGATCAGGTTGGGCCGGTTGATCGTCCGCCAGGTCGTGCGGGCGTAGTCGAGGGCCTCCTCCTCGGACACCTGGGTGTACTTGCGGAAGTACGAGGACGGGTTCTGGAAGGCGGTCGCGCGCAGCTTCTTGAAGCGGTTGAGGTACCAGCGCTCGATGTCCTCCGCGCGGGCGTCGACGTACACGCTGAAGTCGAAGTAGTCGGCGAGGCCGACGCGGGTGCGGCCGTCCTTGCCGGGCAGGGCGGGCTGGAGGACGTTGAGGCCCTCGACGATCAGGATGTCGGGGCGGCGGACCGTGAGCCGCTGGTCCGGGACGATGTCGTAGATCAGGTGGGAGTAGACCGGGGCCGTCACCTCGTCCTTGCCGGCCTTGATGTCCGCGACGAAACGGGTCAGGGCGCGGCGGTCGTACGACTCGGGGAAACCCTTCCGCGACAGGAGACCGCGGGACTGGAGCTCCTTGGTGGGCAGCAGGAAGCCGTCGGTGGTGACCAGCTCGACGCGCGGGTGCTCGGGCCAACGGGACAGCAGGGCCTGGAGGAGACGGGCGACGGTCGACTTGCCGACCGCGACCGACCCCGCCACCCCTATGACGAACGGGGTGCCGGACTGGGAGCCCTGT
Source organism: Streptomyces sp. NPDC058678 (assembly GCF_042714835.1). Lineage (NCBI taxonomy): Bacteria > Bacillati > Actinomycetota > Actinomycetes > Kitasatosporales > Streptomycetaceae > Streptomyces > Streptomyces sp. NPDC058678. The sequence continues at coordinate 58,102 of NZ_JBHXSG010000012.1, forward strand.
TCGCCGAGGAAGGTGTTCAGGGCGCCTCTGAGGCCGTCCGTCGCGCCGACGTAGAGGTTCAGGAGCCGGGACAGCGGGAGGTAGATGTCCCGCACCTCGTCGAGGTCGATGACATCGCCGAGGCCGCGCAGCTTCTCGACCTCCTCGGCCGTGAGCGGCAGCGGCGTCTTCTCGCGCAGCACACTCCATTCCGCTCGGGTGAGATCGACGTAGGGAGTCGCCTCCGGCCTGTGCCGGTGGGCGCTCCGGGGCATCGGGGAGACCGGAGAGATCACAGTCCATTGTTAACGGAGTTTGAACGGCATGGCGGGTGGGGTCCGTCACGCGAGAGCCTGTCAGGCCGCGACCGGGGCTCGTATGGGCGTGGGAATTTCCGAATTCGGGCAGGATGAAGCAGTTTCGGGCGGCGATTCGTGCGTAGGCTGCGGGCCATGTGCGGAATCGTGGGTTACGTGGGGGCGCAGTCGGCGCTCGAGGTCGTGATGGCCGGACTGAAACGGCTGGAGTACCGGGGGTACGACTCGGCGGGTGTCGCCGTGCTCGCGGACGACGGGCCGGCCGTGGCGAAGCAGGCCGGGAAACTGGTCAACCTGGAGAAGGCGCTGGTCGACCAGCCACTGCCGACCGGTACGACGGGCATCGGGCACACGCGGTGGGCCACGCACGGCGGGCCGACGGATGCGAACGCCCACCCGCACCTCGACAACGCGGGACGCGTCGCGGTCGTCCACAACGGCATCATCGAGAACTTCGCCCTCCTGCGGGCCGAGCTGGCGGAGCGGGGGCATGCGCTGGTCTCCGAGACGGACACCGAGGTCGTGGCCCACCTGCTCGCCGAGGAGTTCGCCTCCGGCGCCGACCTGGCGGAGTCCATGCGGCTGGTGTGCCGGCGGCTGGAGGGCGCGTTCACGCTGGTGGCGGTGCACGCGGACGAGCCTGGTGTGGTCGTGGGGGCGCGGCGGAACTCGCCGCTCGTCGTCGGCGTCGGAGAGGGCGAGGCCTTTCTCGCCTCGGACGTCGCCGCGTTCATCGCCCACACGCGGTCGGCGATCGAGCTGGGTCAGGACCAGGTGGTGGAGCTGCGCCGGGACGGGGTGACGGTCACCGGCTTCGACGGGCGGCCGGCAGAGGTGCGGTCGTATCACGTCGACTGGGACGCCTCGGCCGCGGAGAAGGGGGGCTACGACTACTTCATGCTCAAGGAGATCGCCGAGCAGCCCAAAGCCGTCGCCGACACCCTGCTGGGCCGCATCGACGAATCCGGCTCACTGACGCTGGACGAGGTGCGGATCGGCGCCTCCGAACTGCGCGAGGTGGACAAGGTCGTCATCGTCGCCTGCGGTACGGCCTTCCACGCCGGGATGATCGCCAAGTACGCGATCGAGCACTGGACGCGGATTCCGTGCGAGGTCGAGCTGGCGAGCGAGTTCCGCTACCGCGATCCGATCCTGGACACGCAGTCCTTGGTCATCGCCATCTCCCAGTCCGGCGAGACCATGGACACGCTGATGGCCCTGCGGCACGCGCGCGAGCAGGGCTCCAAGGTGCTGGCCGTCTGCAACACCAACGGGTCGACCATTCCGCGCGAGTCGGACGCGGTGCTGTACACGCACGCGGGGCCGGAGGTCGCCGTCGCCTCGACCAAGGCGTTCCTGACGCAGCTCGTGGCCTGCTACTTGGTCGCCCTGTATCTGGGGCAGGTGCGCGGCACCAAGTGGGGGGACGAGATCAGCGATGTGGTTCGCGACCTGTCGCAGATCTCCGGCCAGGTCGAGCGGGTGCTGGAGACCATGGAGCCGGTGCGGGCGCTGGCGCGGTCCTTGGCCGACAAGGACACCGTGCTGTTCCTCGGGCGGCACGTGGGGTATCCGGTGGCCCTCGAGGGTGCCCTGAAGCTCAAGGAGCTCGCCTACATGCACGCCGAGGGCTTTGCCGCGGGCGAGTTGAAGCATGGGCCGATCGCCTTGATCGAGGACGACATGCCCGTGGTCGTCGTCGTGCCCTCGCCTCGGGGACGGTCGGTGCTGCACGACAAGATCATGTCCAACATGCAGGAGATCCGGGCACGGGGAGCACGCACGATCGTCATCGCCGAGGAGGGCGACGAGGCGGTGGTGCCGTATGCCGATCACCTGATCCGGATTCCGGCCACGCCGACCTTGCTTCAGCCGCTGGTGGCCACGGTGCCGTTGCAGGTGTTCGCCTGTGAGCTGGCGACGGCTCGGGGCAACGAGGTGGATCAGCCCCGGAACCTGGCGAAGTCGGTGACGGTGGAGTGAGCCGACTTCAGGCGTGGTGGTAATTCTTTCTCGAAGCGCTCACCGTTCTCCTGGCACGCCAGGGCCGGGCAGAAGGCGCTGACCCGGGCGCCCGGGTCACGTACCACTGCGGTCCGGTGGCCTGAAGTGCGCGGCCCTTGTGCGCGATACGGCACTGCACCTGTTCCACGGTCGTGGTCGCGGCGGAGCTGACCTGCGTCCGGCTCAGGTGTCGAGCTCGCCGACCCAGGCTCCTTCGACCAGCGCCTGGGGGAGGTAGTCCGACCGGACCTCGGGCGGGAAGTCGGCGTCGTGCCCCAGGCATGCCATGGCCAGCGGGCCGAGCGCCAGGAGTCCCTCGCTGCTGGTGGCGCGGTCCTCGTCCGCGGTCCAGTACTCCTTGTGCCATCGCACGGCATCGGCGAGTGTCGAGTTGAACTGTTCGCTGTCCTGGCGCAGATAGCGGTAGAAGAGTTCGAGCGGGGGGTAAAGGATCTTCAGCATGAGCTCGGGGCCGGCGATCACAGCGGTCTCCGGCTTGGTCCCGTCGACGGCGGCAACCAGCTTTTCACTCACGTTGCCGCGGTTGAGCCAGTAGCTCTGCAGGGCGTCGATCCAGTCGTAGATGTACTCGTCGTACTCCGCCCCCGACTCCCTGAGGAGGGAGATCGGAACGGCGCACAGTCGCGTCATCCGATCCTGCTCCCGGCAGATGACGGCGAGCCAGAACGCCTTGAGCCAGTTTCCGGCATTCGCGCTGTACTGCGGGCCCGAGGCGGGGATGGACCTCAATTTTCCGGCAATGCGCACTTCGACGCGGTCGTCGGAAGCGGTGGCTGAGGCGAACAGTGCGGACCCGACCTGCATGGCCGCCACCCACGCTCGCCAGGTCGGGGAGTATTCGGCCAGCGGGTCGCGGAGGCATCGCGCTTCTGCTTCGGTGAGTGTCATGAGGAAAGCCTGATCGAAATTGCGCGAATCCTCCTCGAGGCCATCGATGGCCTCGACGGCCCCCTCGTGAAGTAGTTCGCACCATCCCTCTGCATCTTCAGCAGAAAACTCGTGACGAGTTACGATCACGGTCACCGTGCAGCTCCCTCTAGCTTATGTCGAAGTGTTTCATGGTGTAGCCGATATGGTGACCTGGATTCTCAGTCGCCTTGACATATATGTAATCCAGCTTACCAGCCGCCAGTTGCTTCAGGAGCGTCCTGGCCAGCGCGGCCTCGTTGGGGCGCTTCAACATATCGCTGAGAGTTGCCACGACGTATTCACGCGTCCCCTGCTTGACGCGCACGCCGCTTCCACCGCCGTCCAGGCCCTGCACTCGTCCAACGCCTTCACGGTCCTTGAGCTCACCGTTGGGCGCCTTGGATTCGACCAGTAGATGTCGGTCGCCGTTCTCGTATATGTGGTCGAATCGTCGATTACCGGTTCCTGGTGGCGTGACGTCGTTGGCGTCCGGGAAATTATCGGGTATCGCGTGGTATTTGACCACGTCCTCGCCGTAGGCCTCGCTGGCGCGCGTGTTGTACTTGTCGGATCCGAATGTCTCCTGTGCCTCTTTCAAGGCGGCGGCATTATCGGCCGACGGGTCCTCCTTGAAGGCGCGCTCGGCCGAGTTCAGATCCATGGAAGCTCGCCGGTGGGCCGCCGAATCATCGAGATGGTCGATGTGATCGGGGATGACGGTGTCCCGGGTTCCTTCAATGGGTTTGATCGGCTGGTACTTCTCCGGTGCCGCGGCGGGGCGGCCGTCCGGGTTGTACCATTCCCCGGAATCCTTCTGCTTCAGGCGGGTCAGCGGGTTGCCGTTCTCGTCCTTTCCGTAGATGCTCTTGCGCGTCCCGTCGGAGTCATAGTGTCGCTGGCGCCAATCCGGATCGGCGTTGGCCTTTTCCACTTGCTGCCGGCTGATCTCCTGCCGCTGCTCCGGGGTGAGCGGACGGTCATGACCGGTTCCGTCATGGTTCGGGGTGGCCCCCGGCTCGTCAGCGCCACGGGCCGCGTCTTCCGCGCCTCCGGCCGCGTCGTCCGCGCCTCCGGCCGCGTCGTCCGCACCCCGGGCCACGTCGTCCAGGCCGCCGGGGTGGGCGCCGCCCGTCGCAGGGGGCTCGTTGTGGGTGCCGCTCGTGCCGGGGCCGTCGTTGTGGGTGCCGCTCGTGCCGGGGCCGTCGTTGTGGGTGCCGCTCGTGCCGGGGCCGTCGTTGTGGGTGCCGCCGGTGCCCGGACCGTCGTTGTGGGTGCCGCCCGTGGACGGTGTGTCGCCGTTGCCCTGGCGGAGCGGTTCGTTGAGGTCGTTCCTGGGCATGTGGTCGCCCGCCGAGCCGCCGGGGGTCTGGCCCGCCGTGCCGCCGGGGGTCTGGCCTGCCGTGCCGCCCGGGGTGGTGTCCGGGCGGCCCGTCGGCAGGTCGTCGCCCGCGCGGCCCACGTCGCCGAGGTTGGTGTCGAGGCTGTTGCCCAGGCGGATGTGCCCGCCGGCTTCGGCGGTGTTGGCACCCGCGCCGACCAGGGCGGGTTCCCTGACCGGGGAGTCCACGCGGGGCACGTCCGCGCCCGCGGCCGGGTCGCCGGAGGCCGGTCGGTCGACGATGTCCTTGGGGCCGGGTGCCTTGGCGTCCAGCTGGACGTTGCCGCGCTCGTCCAGGATGTTGCCGTTGCGGTCGGCGAACAGCATGGGCTCGCCCTCGGGCGTGTTCAGCCGCTCCGCGCCGGCCGGCAGTACCGGGGTGTCGTCGGGCAGCCTGATGTTCCCGCCCGGCAGTTCCGTCGCGCCCGCGGGGATCGCCGCGCCCTCCGGCAACCGCACGGTCCCGTCCGGGAGTTTCAGCGCGCCCTCCGGCAGGGTGATCGCGTTCTCCGGGAGGGCGGGGATGTCGATGTTGCCGACCCCCTTCAACGCCGCGCTGATGTCACCGATCTTCGACAGACCCGCGCCCGCGCCCTTGGCGATGTAGGTCATCGGGTCGATGACCTTGCCCGCCTTGCCCGCCGCCGACAGCACCTTGGCCACCGCACCGGCCTTGCCCGCACCCGCGACACCGGCGCCCGCGCCACCCGTGAACACGGTCGTCAGGACGTTGAAGGTGACCGCACCGGCGGCACGGCCGGGGTTCTTGCCCCACTCGTCCCACGCCACCAGCGCCTTGCCGGTCTCCTTCATCGCCGTACGCGAGTCACGGATCCAGGACGGCAGCTTGTCGTCCGGCAGCGTCCAGAACAGCGCGCCCGCACCGGGGATGGAGGAGATCACCAGACCGGTCGCCAACTGGGCGAGGCCCTTCCAGGCCTGGCCCATCGCGTCCCAGCCGCCGAAGCCCACCAGCGTGCCGAGGCCCTTGATCGTGCCCCAGACGCCGTCCACGATCAGGCCGTCCCAGACGAAGGACTTCACCCAGTGGCCGACCTCGTACCAGTGGTGCTTCTCCTCCGCCGGGTCGCCCCAGGGCACCTTGGCGTTCTTCATGTCCTCGGCGTTGAACCCGTACTGGTCCTTGCGCTCCGACCCGTCCCCGGCGACCATCTGCGTGCCGCCGCTCCACAGGGCGGTGATCTTGTTGTGGCAGGTCCGTTCCGCCGCCCAGAACGCCGCCACCGTCGCGGTGATCTCGTCCCGGATCTGGTTGTGCTTGTCGATCTTGTCCTCGTCGTACTCCCACTCGTCGTCGTCCTTGACGGAGTCGACGAACGTCTGGGCCGAGGTCTTCAGTTCCTTCAGCTTGTCGACGAGCGGCCGGATCTCGGTGGCATACGACGACAGTGCGCCGGACACGGTCTCGAGGTCGTCGGCGAAGGCGTCCGCGCGGTCCTTGACCGGCTTCGTCGTCGCGAACAGCTGCTCCGCGTCCGGAGCGGTGTAGTACGCCGACAGACCCTGGAACTGGGAGTGGACGTCCTCGCCCGTCTTGCGGATGTCGCCCGCGTCCTTCTTCAGATCCGCGTAGTCGGTCTCCAACTTCGGCAGATCGCCTGTGAACTGCGGTATCTCCCCCGGCTTGAGCACGCTGCCCCTCGCCCCCCGTTATTCCCAGACGTCGCCGAATCGAGCATCTGTCTCAATGGACGTGTCGCGTCCGTCGGCCGGTTCCAGCCTAAGAGCGGAACGGCTGTTTCGGGAGGGGGAGTTGAGAGCGCAGGCACAGCTCCGCACCCCTCGGCCCCGCTCAGCCCTCAGCCTCGTCTGCGCCGCCGCGCCCCGTACACCTGCCACGTCACGAACACCAGCGGCAGCTCGAGCACCCAGATACCGGTCACCGCGTCCCACTCCGGGTTCGCCGCCCCGGCCTCGTCCGCGGTGACCAGAGCGCAGAGCAGGCCCCAGACAACCGTCATCGCGCCCACGAGCCACAGGGCGAGGGTCCAACCCCACGTCGACCGGCCCTCGCCGCTCCCGGACGACGCCGGTTTCCGCTCCCTCGGCCGCGGGATCTGCTCCGGGGCCCGCGCGGGCATCCGTACCACCGCCGCCTCCGGCACCGCCGCGTCGATCGCAGCTGTCCGCTCCGGTGTCACACTCCGGTACAGGGTCGGCTCGACGGTCACCGCGAAGCCGTCGACGCCGGTCAGGGCACGGGCCCCGTCCGGGCGGGCGGTCATCGCCGCGACCGCGTCGTAGCGCACGGTCACCGGGCCGGCCGGAGTCGTCAGGGTCACGCCTTCCGTGCCGATGACCAGGGTGACCTCTTCGCTCTCCAGAGACTGGTGCCGGGTGCCGGTGACCGCGTCCTGCGAGTACTGCGGGGCGAGGGTGCAGCCCGCCCAGTCGGCGCCCCCGCGGCCCGGGACCTGGAGCAGGCCGGACGCCCACGCCTCCTGGGCCACCTCGCGCAGGTCGGCGACCGTCACGGCGTTCAGTTCGGCCTTGTGGTCGTCGGGGGAGAGGAGGCGGTGGCCGAGGAGGAGGTTGAGGGAGTAGGAGGGGAGGGCGGCGGCACCGAGGTCGGGTCCGTCGTACATCTTCATGATCTTGCCGCGCACCGAGTCGAGTTCGGACTGTTCGATGCGCCCCGCCCGCAGGCGGGCGAGGGTGTCGACGAACCCTCCGACCACCGCGTCCTGCTTCTTCGGCAGGGCGTCGGCGTACGCCGTGAGCGTCGCGAACCCGGCGTCGCGCAGCGCGTAGTCGGCCTCCGCCGTGTACGAGTAGCCGCCCTCCTGACGCAGGTCCTGGAAGAGGGCGCGGCCGAGGACGTCGGCGAAGACGGAGGCGGCGGTGGAGCGGCGTACGACGGCGTTGAAGACGACGTGGCCGTCGTCGCCGTGGATGTACGCCGGTGTCGTCGGCAACGCGGTGGAGGCCGCCGGCGCCGGGAAGCGGGTGCCCGCGGGGAGGGTGAGGTCCAGGCCCTCCGGTACCGAGTCGCTCGTGATCCACAACACCGCGTTGTCCCGGGTGAAGCGGGTCCGGGCCCAGTGGCGGACCTGGTCGGCCGTCAGGCCCCAGGTGCCGAGTTCGTTGTAGCTGGACAGGCCGTAGCCCTGGGCGCCGTAACGCCACAGCGGGAGCTGGGAGTCGGCGCCGCCGCCGCGGCTCGCGGCCTCCGTGCGGAGGATCTCCTTCTCGGTCTCCAGACGGTCCAGCGGCAGGTCGCGCAGGGCGGCGCAGACGCCGTTCAGATGGGCGACCACCTCGTCCTCGCTGCCGGTGACGTGGAAGAGGGTGTACGTGTTCGCGGTGGCGCCGTTGTGGTGAAGGTCGGTCAGGCCCAGGCGGTGCAGGGCGAGGTGTTCGACGAGGTGGGTGATCCCGGAGGTGGCGAGGGTCTCGTCGGCCCGGCCCACCCGGAAGAAGAGGCCCGCGGTGATCTCGCCCTGCCGGGAGGGGGCGTAGAGGGTGGGGATGCCGTGGGTGGTGGTGTGGGACAGCAACCCCTTGAGGGCGTCGAGGTCGTCCGTGTCGTGCAGTTCCGCCGTCATGCGCAGCCCCGTGGTCCGGTGTCGTTCCGTCTGTAATTCCGTCTGTCGTTCCGTCGTCATCCGTCGGCCCCCCTCAGAGCGTCGCCAGCGCCGCCTTGCGGTACTTCACGAACGCGCTCTTCGGATCGGACAGGTACGACCACGGGAAGTCCGAGGCCCGGTCGCCGAGCGCGGTGAAGTGCGGCAGCGCGTCCTCGAAGTGGCCGCCGAGCGAGAACGCCATCGCGAACGCGCTGTGCGCGCCGAGCCCGTACCAGCCGGGCCGGTAGGCGGAGTGCAGCACGGACACCTGGGCGGCGAAGCGCAGGTCGTCGCGGACCGGCAGGCCGCGCAGGTACGCGCCGGCCTCGCTGCCCTCGAGGTCCAGCCAGCGCTCCAGGTGCGCGAGTGCGACCAGGGCGCCGGTGTGCGAGCCGTCGGGGGCGGCGGCCGCGGCCTCCCGGGCGAAGCCGTGCGCGGCGTCCCAGGAACCGCTCCACTTCGGGCACAACTGCTGGAGCAGTTGCATCTGCGCCGGGTAGTGGTGCGGGTGGTGGACGGACAGGCGGTCGTAGCGGCGGCGGGCCTCGGACTGTCCGAGCGACAGGCCCCGGGCGGTGATCAGGCGGACGGTCCAGGCCGGGGCGTACCCCGGCTGCTCCGCGCACACGTCGATCAGGATCCGCTCGGCCCGCCGCAGCCAGTCGTGGAACTGGTCGAACTGCTCCCTCGACACGTACTTGGCGCGGAGGTCGCTGCGGATGCCCCAGCCGATGCGGACGTACCGGTCGGCGAGCAGGGTGCGGGGGAGCGGGTCCGCCGGGCGGTCCGCCGCGGCCTTCTCCAGCATGCCCTCGACGCCGTCCGTCTCCGCGAGGAGCCCCATGGCGAAGGAGACCTTCTCGGCCGAGTCGAGGGACGTGAAGTACGCCTGGACCGCGGGCCAGTGGCTCTGCTCGGCCGCGCTGCGCAGGGCGACGAGCTCGGGAAGTGTCTCGTACGGATCGAAGGACGGCCCCGATGCGCCTGCGGACCGTCCGCTGCCACTGCCGGTACTGCTCATGCCTGTTGCGCCCCCCTGGCGATCCCCGAACGCCGACGCGCCGACCGGCCCTCAGAGCCCCCCACGGTGCGACGACGTGTGTGATGTCGATGTGTTGAAGTCGCCGCAGGCTAACAGTCGGCTGTGACACACGTGTCGGCGCAGGCGCCGGTCGTAGGGTGCTCGGCATGAGCATCATCGGTGTCGGGATCGACGTGGCGGAGATCGACCGGTTCGCGGCGTCGCTGGAGCGTACGCCCGGGATGGCACAGCGTCTGTTCCTGGACAGCGAGTTGTTGTTGCCCAGCGGTGAGCGTCGGGGTGTCGCCTCGCTCGCGGCGCGGTTCGCGGCCAAGGAGGCGCTCGCCAAGGCGCTGGGCGCCCCCGCCGGGCTGCACTGGACCGATGCCGAGGTCTACGTGGAGGACAGCGGGCAGCCTCGGCTGCGCGTGACGGGGACCGTGGCGGCGCGGGCGGCCGAACTCGGCGTCCGGTCGTGGCATGTGTCGCTGAGTCATGACGCGGGAGTGGCCTCGGCGGTCGTCGTGGCCGAAGGGTGACGACCACCGAGGCGTTCTGTCCTGCGGCCGTCAGCAGATCGACTGGCTGCTGTTCACCAGGGTGTTGTTGCGGAACGTGGTGTTCGTGCCGCAGGGGTTCTCCCGGATCGCGGAGTTGGTCACCGTCAGGTTCTGGACGGTGATGTCCGCGTTGCCCGGGAACTCCGAGCGGGCCGCGAGGCGTATCTCGCCGCCGCCCGTGACCGTGCCGCTCCGGGCGGCGAGGTTCACGTTGTAGCAGTTCTCGATCAGGACCGCGTTGTTGCCGGTCTGGGAGAGGGTCACCTTGTCGATGACCGCGCCGCCGCTCTCCGACACGCAGAAGACACCGCGTCCGCCGCCGCGCGCGATCACTTCTCCGACGCGGATGTTGGTGGGGTAGGCGCTGCCGACCCGGCCGTTGCGGTTGGCCATGCGGAAGGCCGCGTAGCCGGTGCCGGTGCCGGCGTTCTCCGCGTCCACCTTGGTGACGGTGGCGTTGATGGTCTGGTTGAGCAGCAACCCCGACTCGCCCACGTTCCGTGCCGTCACCGTGCCGATGGTGAGGCCGTCGACGCCGTACGTCTCGACCGCGTGGCTGGAGGCGCCGGAGACGTACGCGTTGTCGATGCGGACGTTGCGCGTCCACTGGCTGGTGTCGCCGCGGTTGTCGATGCGCACGCCGAGGCCTGCGGAGAGGCGCATGTCGAGTTGGCCGAGGATCACGTTCTGGACGTTGCGCAGGAAGACTCCGTAGAGGGGGCTGCCGGTCAGGTTGAGGTGCTGGACCTCGATGTCGCGGGTGCCGCGGGAGTAGACCGGGGCCTGGTCGCCGGAGCCGGTGCCGGTGCCGGTGCCGGTGACGTCGATGGTGCCGCAGACGTCGAGGGCGGTGTAGCTCGGGAGCGAGATGCGCGAGCCTGCGGACATCGAGCCCGAGCCGCGGACCACGACCCGTTCCTTGGCGGTGCGGCCGGCGGTGAGGCTGTTGACCGCGGCCTGGACCGCCGCGCGCAGGTCGGTTCCGGTGTACACGGTCGAACCGCCCCGCCGGGCGGTCCAGGTGCTGCCGTTGCGTACGGCCTCGGCCTGGTAGGAGCCCTCCCCGCAGGCGGCCGCCACGGCCGGTGCGGGGGCGGCGGTGGCGGGGGCGGTGAGGGTGCCGACGGCGGTCAGGAGGGCGGCTGTACCGGCGGCGGCGATGAGTGCGGCTCTGCGTCCCATGGGGAGGCGTCCTCTCGTGGAACTCTCGTCGAATCGATTCGACTGAATCGATTCATCCGGTGGGGGCCGGTGAGTTTGGCAAAGGGGTGGCAAAGGGTCAATGGCTGTGACGAGGTTCGTCGGGTACGGGGGAGACTCGACGGCATGCGTACTGCGTACAGCGTGGAGACGGTCAGGACGGCCGAGCGGGAGCTGATGGCACGGCTCCCGGACGGGGCCTTGATGCAGCGGGCGGCGGCCGGACTCGCCGCCGCCTGCGCGGACTTGCTGGGGCGGGTGTACGGCAGTCGGATCGTCCTGCTGGTCGGCAGCGGCGACAACGGCGGCGACGCCTTGTACGCCGGGGCCCGGCTGGCGCGCCGGGGAGCCGGGGTCACGGCGGTGCTGCTCGCGCCCGAACGCACCCACCCCGGTGGACTGGCCGCGCTGCGGCGGGCCGGCGGCAGCGTGGCGGCGAGCGGGCGGGCGGACGGCAGCCCCGCGTTCCCGCACCCCGCCGCGGAACTGATCGACCGGGCGGATCTCGTGCTCGACGGGATCGTCGGCATCGGCGCCAAGGGGCCTTTGCGGCCGGACGCGGTACACCTGGCCGAGCTGGCCGAGCGGTCCCGGGCCGCCGTCGTCGCCGTCGACCTGCCCAGCGGGGTCGACCCCGACAGCGGTGAGGTCGAGGGCACCGCGATCCGGGCCGACCTGACGGTCACCTTCGGGACGCACAAGCCGGGGCTGCTGGTCGATCCGGCCAGGGAGTACGCCGGTTCGGTACGGCTCGTCGACATCGGCCTGTCGCTGCCCGCCGAGCCCGCGCTGGAGGCGTTGCAGCACGCGGACGTGGCACGGCTGCTGCCGGTGCCGGGTGCCGAGAGCGACAAGTACCGGCGGGGCGTGGTCGGGATCGCCGCCGGGTCCGCGCGGTATCCGGGGGCCGCGGTGCTCGCCGTCTCGGGGGCGCTGCGGGGCGGGGCCGGGGCCGTACGGTACGTCGGACCCGCCGCGGACGCCGTGATCGCCCGCTTCCCCGAGACGCTCGTGTCGGACCGGGGGCCCCGGAAGGCGGGGCGGGTACAGGCGTGGGTCGTCGGTCCCGGGGCGGGGGACGACGCCTCGACGGTGGCGGAGGTGCTGGCGTCGGACGTGCCCGTGCTGATCGACGCGGACGGGCTGCGGCTGGCGGACCCGGACGCGGTACGGGCCCGGACCGCGCCGACCCTGATGACCCCGCATGCCGGGGAGGCCGCCGCGCTGCTCGGGGTGGCGCGGGAGGAGGTCGAGCGGGCCCGGCTGGACTCGGTGCGGGAACTGGCCGGGCGGTACGGCGCGACCGTGCTGCTGAAGGGGTCGACGACGGTGGTGGCCGACTCGGGGGGCGGGGCGGTGCGGGTGAACCCGACGGGGACGTCGTGGCTGGCCACGGCGGGTAGTGGGGATGTGCTGTCGGGGCTGGCGGGGTCGTTGCTGGCGGCCGGGCTGTCGGCGCCGGACGCGGGGAGCGTGGGGGCGTATCTGCATGGGCTGGCGGGGAGGCTGGCGGCGGACGGGGCGCCGGTGGGGGCCCACGATGTGGCGGCTGCCGTGCCTCGGGCCTGGCGGGATGTCGTACGGGAGTGACGTGGCGGTCCTGTCGGACCCCTCTGAGACACTGGGGGCGCCATGACTGAGACAGCACCTGCCCCGACCGCACCGCTGCGGGCCCGCGCCGAGATCGACCTGGCCGCACTGCGGGCCAACGTGCGGAGTCTGCGTGCCCGTGCGGCGGGGGCGGCCGTCATGGCCGTGGTGAAGTCCGACGCCTATGGACACGGGGCGGTGCCGTGTGCCCGCGCGGCGGTGCAGGCCGGGGCCACCTGGCTCGGTACGGCCACGCCCGAGGAGGCCCTCGCCCTGCGGGCCGCCGGGCTGGACGGCCGCATCATGTGCTGGCTCTGGACGCCCGGCGGGCCCTGGCGGGCCGCCGTCGAGGCCGATCTCGACGTGTCCGTCAGCGCGATGTGGGCCCTGAGGGAAGTCACCGAGGCGGCCCGCGGGGCCCGTACTCCCGCGCGCGTGCAGCTCAAGGCCGACACCGGGCTGGGGCGCAACGGCTGTCAGCCCGGCGAGGACTGGGCCGAGCTCGTCGATGAGGCGCTGAAGGCCGAGCGCGAAGGGCTGGTCCGGGTCACCGGGCTCTGGTCGCACTTCGCCTGCGCCGACGAACCCGGGCATCCCTCCATCGCCGCCCAGCTCACCCGTTTCCGGGAGATGGTGGCGTACGCGGAGGGCCGGGGCGTGCGGCCCGAGGTGCGGCACATCGCCAACTCGCCGGCCACGCTCACCCTTCCCGAGGCCCACTTCGACCTCGTACGGACCGGGATCGCGGTCTACGGGATCTCACCGAGCCCCGAGGTCGGCAGCCCCGCCGACTTCGGGCTGCGTCCGGTGATGACCCTCTCGGCGACCGTCGCGCTCGTGAAGCACGTGCCGGGGGGCCACGGCGTCAGTTACGGGCATCACTACGTCACGCCGGGCGAGACGACCCTCGGCCTGGTACCCGTCGGCTACGCGGACGGCATTCCGCGGCACGCCTCCGGGACCGGCCCCGTGCTGGTCGGCGGCAAGTGGCGGACGGTCGCGGGGCGGGTCGCCATGGACCAGTTCGTCGTCGACCTGGGCGGTGACGAGCCCGAAGCGGGGGCGGAGGCCGTCCTCTTCGGGCCGGGCGACCGTGGTGAGCCCACCGCCGAGGACTGGGCCCAGGCCGCGGGGACCATCGCGTACGAGATCGTCACCCGGATCGGAACGCGCGTTCCCCGCGTCCATGTGAATGAGGAACCAGTCGGGTAACCCGCAAGTGCGCGGAAGAACAGCAAGCCCTGCATCACCCGGCAACACCTGTGTCAACCGACCCAGCGAACCAGCAGTGCGGCGAAGAGGAGCGGTTACGTGAGCGAGAGCAGTGCGGAGGCCGTCGCGGACGCCGCGGCGGCCGTCGCCGCCGCCGCGGGGGCGGCCGCCGGCTGGCGCCGGGCGACCGGCATCGCGGGCGCCGCGATAGGGGTGGTCGCCGCGGGCGCGGCCGCCGGAGTCGCCATAGAGCGGCTCACCGTCGGCCGCGGGATGCGCCAGAGGGCGCGACTCGCGTTGGACTCGACCGGGCCGTACGGCGCGCTGCGCGGCACGCCCGGCAAGGCGTACGCCGACGACGGCACCGAGTTGTACTACGAGGTCGACGACGTCGACCCGGACACCACCGCCGCCTCGATCGGGCCCCGGCGCCGGCGGCTCTTCGGCCGCAAGGCACCCGCGCCCGTCACCGTCGTCTTCAGCCACGGCTACTGCCTCAGCCAGGACTCCTGGCACTTCCAGCGCGCCGCCCTGCGGGGCGTCGTACGGACCGTGCACTGGGACCAGCGCAGCCACGGCCGGTCCGCGCGCGGTGTGGCCCAGGTGCAGAACGACGTGCCGGTCAGCATCGAGCAGCTCGGCCGCGACCTGAAGGCCGTCATCGACGCGGCCGTGCCGGACGGGCCGCTCGTGCTGGTGGGGCACTCCATGGGCGGCATGACCGTCATGGCCCTCGCCGACCAGTACCCCGAGCTGATCCGCGAGCGGGTGGTGGCGGTGGCGTTGGTGGGCACGTCGTCGGGGCGGCTCGGCGAGGTGAACTTCGGGCTGCCCGTGGCGGGCGTGAACGCCGTACGACGGGTGCTCCCCGGCGTGCTGAGGGCGCTGGGCCAGCAGGCCGCCCTGGTGGAGAAGGGGCGCCGGGCGACCGCCGACCTGTTCGCCGGGGTCATCAAGCGGTACTCGTTCGCGTCCCGGGACGTCGACCCGGCCATCGCCCGGTTCGCCGAGCGGATGATCGAGGGCACGCCGATCGACGTGGTCGCCGAGTACTACCCGGCGTTCAACGACCACGACAAGACCGAGGCCATCGCCCACTTCGCCGACATGCCGGTGCTCGTACTGGCCGGGGTGGGGGACCTCGTCACGCCCAGCGAGCACAGCGAGGCCATCGCCGACCTGCTGCCGGACGCCGAGCTGGTGCTCGTCCCGGACGCCGGGCACCTGGTGATGCTGGAACACCCGGAAGTGGTCACCGACCGGCTCGCCGACCTGCTCACCAGGGCGGGTGCGGTACCCGCAGGAGCTACCGTGGGTGGCTATGGAAGCACCAGCAGCGCCGCACGACCCGGCTGACATCGAGCTGACCGTCACCTCCCCCGACCAGATGCGCGAGCTGGGCCGCCGCCTGGCCAAGCTGCTGCGCGCCGGCGACCTCGTGATGCTCACCGGTGAGCTGGGCGCGGGCAAGACGACGCTGACCCGCGGGCTCGGCGAGGGGCTCGGCGTCCGGGGGGCCGTGACGTCCCCGACCTTCGTGATCGCCCGTGTGCACCCGTCCCTCGGGGACGGGCCGCCGCTCGTCCATGTCGACGCCTACCGCCTGGCCGGCGGCCTCGACGACATGGAGGACCTCGACCTCGACGTCTCGCTGCCCGAGTCGGTGATCGTCGTGGAGTGGGGTGAGGGCAAGGTCGAGGAGCTGACCGACGACCGACTGGAGGTCGTGATCCACCGGGCCGTCGGAGACACGACGGACGAGGTGCGGCACGTGACGCTGACCGGGCTGGGGAAGCGGTGGGCAGCGGTCGATCTGAGCGTGCTCTCGGCGTGAGCGGTCCGCGCCCGTTCGTGTGAACGGCGGCCGCGAGAGATGAAGGTTCCGACAAGGCGTCGGCAAGATGTTGCGCTCGACGTCTCGTGCGTGGTCACATGGTATCCAGTTTGTAGTTAGGTGTACCTAACTACGCCCGCCCCCGAACTTCAGGAGGCGTCCATGTCGGCCACCGAGAACACGCCGGAACCGCGGCCGTATGCGGTCGTCGCCGGGGTGTCCATGCGCGACCTGCTGGCGTCCTGCGCCGCCGCGCACGCCGTTTCCACGCCGCCGCGTCTGCCCGACCCCGGAACGGTCCAGCCGTCTGCCGAGCATCGGAAAGCGGCCTAGGGGACCACGACTACCTTCGCGCCGATCGTCGCGGACTTCCACATCGCGTCGCCGTCGGGCCGGGACTCCCGGATACCGCCTGTCTTGGCCACGCGGCCGGAGGCCGGCGCGGAGTTGTCCAGCGCTGCGCTGAAGCCGACGGCCACGCCGTCCACGCTGGTGAAGCGCACGACGTGCTCGACGGGGATGCCGTCGGTGCCGGTGATCCTGTTCGAGCGGGACATGACCGTGTAGGTGCCCGGGGCCGGGGCGACGGTCCCCGGGGTGACCTTGAAGGTGCGGCTGACCTTGTTGCCCGGGCCGACCAGCCACACCCGGTCGTCGTTCAGCGAGTAGACGACCCGTTCACCCGTACCGGAGTCGGCGGGCAGCGCGGTGGGGTTCCCCTGGTCGCGGGGCGCCTTCGCAACGGCCGTCGCGGCCGGGCCGCCGGTGTCCGGCCCGCCGAGGCCGGCCGGGACGCTCACCGAGGCCTGGTATGCGAGGAAGCCGACCGCCGCCAGGGCCGCCACAGTGAGCCCGGTCACGATTCCCGAGCTGCCACTTGCCACCGTCGTCCACCTCATGCCTCGTGTAGTACGTCCCGCTTTGCGGCGACGGTAGCAGCAGGTGACCACCCGTCCTGGACGGCCGTGCCCGCGCCGCGGGAGCCGTAGGCTGTTTGCGTGCTCTTGCTCGCTCTGGATACCGCCACCCCCGCCGTCACCGTCGCGCTGCACGACGGCACGGACGTCATCGCCTCGTCGAGTCAGGTGGACGCGCGCCGGCACGGCGAGCTGCTGCTGCCGGCCGTCGACCGCGTCCTCACCCAGGCCGGCCTCAAGATCGACGCCGTCACCGGTGTCGTCGTCGGCATCGGCCCCGGCCCCTACACCGGACTGCGCGTCGGCCTGATGACCGCGGACACCTTCGGGCTCGTGCTCGGTGTCCCCGTCCACGGCGTGTGCACCCTCGACGGCCTCGCGTACGCGGCCGACATCGAGAAGGGCCCCTTCGTCGTGGCGACCGACGCCCGGCGCAAGGAGGTCTACTGGGCGAAGTACGCCGACTCCCGCACCCGCCTCACCGACCCCGCCGTCGACCGGCCCGCCGACGTCGCCGGCCAGGTGGCCGGGCTGCCGGCCGTCGGCGCGGGTGCGCTGCTCTACCCGGACACCTTCCCCGTCGCGCACGAGCCCGAGAACGTGTCGGCCGCGGCGCTCGCCTCTCTGGCCGCCGAGAGACTGGCCGCCGGCCGGGAACTCCCCGCCCCCCGGCCCCTGTACCTGCGCCGCCCCGACGCCCAGGTCCCCAAGAACTACAAGGTGGTCACCCCCAAGTGACCCACACCGTGACTCCTCGACTGCGCGAGATGCGCTGGTGGGACATCGACCCCGTGCTCGAACTGGAGCGGGACCTCTTCCCCGAGGACGCCTGGTCGCGGGGGATGTTCTGGTCCGAGCTGGCCCACTCCCGGGGCGCCGAGGCGACCCGGCGCTACGTCGTCGCCGAGAACGCCGACGGGCGCCTGGTGGGGTACGCGGGACTCGCCTCCTCAGGAGACGTGGCCGACGTACAGACGATCGCCGTCGCCCGCGACCACCAGGGCACCGGCCTCGGCGGACGGCTGTTGGCCGAGCTGCTGCGTGCCGCGTCCGCCTTCGAGTGCGCCGAAGTGATGCTGGAGTGCCGGGTCGACAACGTCCGCGCCCAGAAGCTCTACGAGCGCTTCGGCTTCGAGCCCATCGGTTTCCGACGCGGCTACTACCAACCGGGCAACGTGGACGCCCTGGTGATGAAACTGAACGGCCCCTCCACCTCCGTGAACGGCGTACAAGGAACCGAGATCCATGGCTGACGAACCGCTCGTCCTCGGCATCGAGACCTCCTGTGACGAGACCGGCGTCGGCATCGTCCGGGGCACCACCCTGCTGGCCGACGCCATCGCCTCCAGCGTCGACGAGCACGCCCGTTTCGGCGGGGTCGTGCCGGAGGTCGCCTCCCGGGCGCACCTGGAGGCGATGGTGCCGACCATCGACCGCGCGCTGAAGGAAGCGGGAGTTTCCGCGAAGGACCTGGACGGCATCGCCGTGACGGCCGGTCCGGGTCTCGCCGGTGCCCTGCTCGTCGGGGTCTCGGCGGCGAAGGCGTACGCCTACGCGCTCGGCAAGCCGCTGTACGGCGTGAACCACCTGGCCTCGCACATCTGCGTGGACCAGCTGGAGCACGGGGCGCTGCCGGAGCCGACGATGGCGCTGCTGGTGAGCGGCGGCCACTCGTCCCTGCTGCTCTCCTCGGACATCACCTCCGACGTACGGCCGATGGGCGCCACCATCGACGACGCGGCGGGGGAGGCCTTCGACAAGATCGCGCGCGTGCTCGACCTGGGCTTCCCGGGCGGCCCGGTCATCGACCGGTACGCGAAGGAGGGCGATCCGTCGGCCATCGCGTTCCCGCGCGGTCTGACCGGGCCGCGCGACCCGGCGTACGACTTCTCCTTCTCCGGGCTGAAGACGGCCGTGGCCCGCTGGATCGAGGCGAAGCGGGCGGCGGGGGAGGAGGTGCCGGTGCGTGACGTGGCGGCGTCCTTCCAGGAGGCGGTCGTGGACGTGCTGACGCGCAAGGCGGTCAGGGCCTGTCGTGACGAGGGCGTCGACCACCTGATGATCGGCGGCGGCGTGGCGGCCAACACCCGCTTGCGGGCGCTGGCCCGGGAGCGCTGCGAGGCGGCCGGGATCCGGCTGCGGGTACCGCGGCCCAAGCTGTGCACCGACAACGGGGCGATGGTGGCCGCGCTGGGGGCGGAGATGGTGGCGCGGAACCGGCCGGCGTCGAGCTGGGACCTGTCGGCGGACTCGTCCCTTCCCGTGACCGAACCGCATGTGCCCGGGCACGACCACGTCCACGAGGTCGGCAACGAGAACCTGTACTCATGACGGTCGCGCTGATGTGGGAGGCACGGGCGGTCGACGGGCGGGGCGAGGAGTTGCTGGCCTGGGTACGGCGGCAGCAACTGCCCGAGGCGCCGCTGCGCCGGGAGACCTTCCGCGCCCCGCAGGACCGGGTGCTGGTCATCACGTGGTGGGACGCGGCCTACGACGCCGAGCTGCCCGAACTGCCCGAACCGGGCGGTGACCTGGTCGGCCGGGCGGTGCACCGGTGGCGGTTCGAGTCGGTGGACGCGGGCTGACCGGGGAGCAGGAGAGCCGGAGAGCTTCGGGGGCGGCCGCGACGGCCGGTGCGGCCGTCGCGGCGATGACACGCCCTCAGCTCAGGGTGGCTGTACCGGTCGAGGTCACCCCGCGTCCGACACCTCCGCCTCGCAGTGCAGCCTGCGGTCCGGACCCAGCACCCTGACCGGCCCCGTGACGGTCAGCCGGGCCGTGTGGCGTACGTCCGCGCTGGAGACCGCCAGCCGTAGCTCCAGCGCACCCGGTTCGACCACCCTTCGGCCGGACCGGTCCGTGAAGGCCGACAGGTCCGGGTGGAAGCGGAAGGTGACCCGGGAGGACCGGCCCGGCTCCAGCTCAAGGCGCCGGTAGCCGATCAGGCGGACGTCGGGGCGGGTGACCGTGGCGACCGGATCGTGCAGATACAGCTGGACGACCTCGGCGCCGGGGCGGTCGCCCGCGTTGCGGACCGTGACCGACACCTCGTAGGTACCGTCGGTGTCCACCTCCGCCGCCGGTCCGCTCCCGAAGTCCTCCCACGCGAACTCCGTGTAGGAGCGGCCGTGTCCGAAGGCGTACAGCGGTGTCGGGTCCAGGTTGCTCACGTCCGCCCGCAGGCCCAGCGGCGGCTGGAGGTACGTCCACGGCTGGCCGCCGGGGACGCGCGGGACGCTGACCGGCAGGCGGCCGGACGGGTTCACGCGGCCCGACAGCACTCCCGCCACCGCCGGGCCGCCTTCCTCCCCGGGGAAGAACGCCTGGACGACGGCGGCGAGCCGGCCGTCCCAACGGCCCAGGGCGTACGGGCGGCCGGTGAGCAGGACGAGGACGACCGGGACGCCGGTCGCCACCAGCGTGTCCAGCAACTCGGCCTGTGCACCGGGGAGCCGCAGGTCCGTCGCGTCGCAGCCCTCGCCCGACGTGCCCCGGCCGAACAGGCCCGCCCGGTCGCCCAGTACCGCCACGCAGACGTCCGCCTCGGCCGTCCGCGCCACAGCTTCCTCGAAGCCGGACGGGTCCGGATCCGACACCCCGCAGCCCTCGGCGAACGCCACCTTCGCGTCCGGGAGTTCGGCCCGCAGGGACTCCAGCAGCGTGGGGATCTCGATGCCCATCGGCACTTCGGGGTGCTGCGTGAGGACGTGGGAGGGGAAGGAGTAGCAGCCGAGCATCGCCAGCGCGTCCGACGCCCTCGGGCCGACCACCGCGATGCGTGTGTCCGGGGCCAGGGGGAGCAGGCCGTCCGGGTTGTCCAGCAGCACCACCGACTCCTCGGCCAGGCGGCGGGCCAGCGCGCGGTTCGCCGACGAGTCGAGGTCGATGCGGCCGGTCGGCTCCGGGGCCCAGTCCTCGTCCAGCAGGCCCAGTTCGCACTTCTGGAGCAGGACCCGGCGGACCGCCCGGTCGATCAGGGACTCCGGGACCGAGCCCGCCCCGACCGCCTCCAGCAGTGGCTTTCCGTAGCACTTGAGGGTCGGCAGTTCCACGTCGACGCCCGCCGACAGCGCCGCATTCGCCGCCTCCGCCTCGGTCCCCGCCACCCGGTGCTGGGTCTGCAGGAAGCCGATGCCGAAGTAGTCGGCGACCACCGTGCCGGCGAAGTCCCACTGCTCGCGGAGGAGTTCGGTCAGCAGGCCGGGGTCGGCCGAGGCGGGGACGCCGTCCGTGTCGGTGTACGCGGCCATCACCGAGCGGGCGCCGCCCTCCCGCAGCGCCATCTCGAACGGCGGGAGGACCACGTCGGCGAACTCGCGGACCCCCGCGCGTACGGGGGCCTGGTTGCGGGCGCCGGCCGAGGAGGCGTACCCGGCGAAGTGCTTGAGCGTGGCGATGATCCCGGCCGATTCGAGGCCGCGGACATAGGCGGCGCCGACCGTGCCGACCAGGTACGGGTCCTCGCCGATGGTCTCCTCGACGCGCCCCCAGCGGGGATCCCGTACGACGTCCAGGACCGGGGCGAGGCCCTGGTGGACGCCGACCGAGCGCAGGTCGTCGCCGATGCGGCGGGCCATCTCCTCGACGAGCGCGGGGTCGAAGGTCGCGCCCCAGGCGAGCGGGACCGGGTAGGCGGTGGCCTGCCAGGCGGTGAAGCCGGCCAGGCACTCCTCGTGGGCGATCGCGGGGATGCCGAAGCGGCCGGCCTCGGCGATACGGCGCTGGGCGCGGGCCAGTGCCTGCGCGCCCAGCGCCGGGTCCACCGGGGCCGTGCCGAAGGGACGGGTGAGCTGGCCGAGGCCGTGGGTGATCAGCTCGTCCCAGTCGTAGTCGGTGGTCATCTCGCTCTGCAGGGGGGCGACTCCGTCGCCGTCCGTGGCGGCGCCCACCCACACGCCGTACAGCTGGGCGGTCTTCTCCTCCAGGGTCATCCGGGAGAGGAGGTCGTCGACGCGGGCGGCGGCGGGCAGGGCGGGGTCACGCCAGGGGGCGGTGGTCATGTAACTCCTGTCGGGGTCGATGGCCCTCTCGCGAATGTTTCGTAATGTAAGTCGAATGTTTTGGGAACCTAGGGCGGTGAGAGGGGTTCGTCAAGAGGTCGCGCAGGGATACGATCGCCGCCATGACACCCCCGGAGCCCGCAGAAACCCGGACGACAGCCCCGACGGCCGGACGGTCCGCGCAGACCGCGACGCTCGCCGAGATCGCCCGCGAGGCCGGCGTTTCGGCGCCGACAGTTTCGAAGGTCCTGAACGGACGTGCCGATGTCGCCCCGGCGACCCGCAGTCGCGTGGAGGACCTTCTGCGCGCGCACGGCTACCGGCGCCGGCGTGCCGAGGCGAGCCGCTCGCCCCTGATCGACCTGGTCTTCCACGAGCTGGAGAGCGCCTGGGCGATGGAGGTCATCCGGGGCGTGGAGAACGTGGCGCGGGACGCCGGTCTGAGCGTGGTGCTGAGCGAGAGCGCGGGGCGGCTGACCCCGGGACGGACCTGGGCCGACCAGGTCGCCGCCCGCCGTCCGCACGGCGTGATCCTCGTGCTGTCCGGGCTCGACGAGTCCCAGCGCGCCCTGCTCAACAGCCGCTCCATCCCGTTCGTGGTGATGGACCCGGCCGGCGACCCGGGCGCCGACGTGCCCTCGATCGGCGCCACCAACTGGCAGGGCGGCCTCGCCGCCACCCGGCACCTGGTCGAGCTCGGGCACACCCGGATCGGCGCGATCAGCGGACCGTCCCGGATGATGTGCAGCCGCGCCCGCATCGACGGCTACCGGGCCGCCCTGGAGACCGCCGGACTGCCCGTCGACCCCGAGCTGATCGCGGCCGGCGACTTCCACCACGAGGCCGGCTACCGGCGGGGCCTCGAACTGCTGCGCCGCCCGGACCGGCCCACCGCGGTCTTCGCCGGCAACGACCTCCAGGCGCTCGGACTGTACGAGGCCGCGCGCGAGCTGGGGCTCAGGATCCCGGAGGACCTGAGCGTGGTCGGCTTCGACGATCTGCCGGTGGCGCCCTGGGTGGGGCCGCCGCTGACGACCGTACGACAGCCCCTGACGGAGATGGCCGAGGCGGCCGCCAAGCTGGTCCTCGACCTCGGACGCGACGCCGGCGCCACGTCGGCGGCGACCCGGGTGGAGCTGGCGACGAGTCTGGTGGTGCGGGCCAGCACCGGGACACCGCCGACGGGGTAGGGCAGGCCCGCGGGGAGGCCGTAAGGCGACTGCGGGGAGGCCTGTTTCTGTATTGACCGGTGTGGTGACGCACCCCACACTGCTCCGAAGCCAATCGGTTGTTCGACCGAAACTTTCGGAGGCACCCGCAATGAGATCTCTGAGAACGGGCTTATCCCTCACATCACTGCTCAGCGGCGTCGCCCTGCTCGGCGCGCTGCTGGTCACGGCGCCCGCGGCGCACGCCGCCGACGCACCCCTGCGCGACCTCGCCGACGCCAAGGGCAAGGTCATGGGCACGGCGGTCACCGGATCCAAACTCACCGGGACGTACGGCGACACCGCCGCCCGCGAGTTCAACGCCCTCACCCCCGGCAACGCCATGAAATGGGGCTCGGTCGAGCCGACCCGGGGCACCTTCAACTGGGCCGAGGCCGACCAGATCGTCGCCTTCGCCGAGGCCAACGGTCAGCAGGTGCGCGGCCACACCCTGGTCTGGCACAGCCAGAACCCGAGCTGGCTGACGAACGGCACCTGGACCGCGGCCCAGCTGAGCGGGCTGATGAACGACCACATCGCGCTGGAAGTCGGCCGGTACAAGGGCCGGCTGGCCACCTGGGACGTGGTCAACGAGCCGTTCAACGAGGACGGCACCTACCGTCAGACCCTCTGGTACAACGGCCTCGGCGCCGACTACATCGCCCAGGCCCTGACCGCGGCGCGTGCCGCGGACCCGGCCGCCAAGCTGTACATCAACGACTACAACGTCGAGGGCGTCAACGCGAAGAGCACCGCCCTGTACAACCTGGTCAAGTCCCTGAAGGAGCGCGGCGTCCCGATCGACGGGGTCGGGCTCCAGGCCCACCTCATCCTCGGCCAGGTGCCGTCCACGCTCCAGCAGAACATCCAGCGCTTCGCCGACCTCGGCGTGGACGTGGCGATCACCGAGCTGGACATCCGGATGCAACTGCCGTCCGACAGCACGAAGCTGACCCAGCAGGCCGCCGACTACAAGGCGGTCGTCGGCGCGTGTGTGGCGGTGGCCCGGTGCGTCGGCGTCACCGTGTGGGGCTTCACCGACTCCGACTCCTGGATCCCGGACACCTTCCCCGGGCAGGGCGCGGCGACGCCGTACGACGAGAACTACGCGCCGAAACCGGCCTACCACGCCATCGCGGAGGCGCTGGGCGGGACCACGAGCGAGCCGCCGACGGGCGCGTGCACGGCGACGTACAGCGTGACCAGTCAGTGGAACTCCGGCTTCACCGGACAGGTGCGGATCGCCTGCTCGGGGTCCGCGCTGTCGTCGTGGAAGGTCGGCTGGACGTACGGCGCGGGGCAGCGGATCACGCAGGCCTGGAACGCGACCTGCACCCAGACGGGGACGGCGGTCAGCTGCTCCAACGCCTCCTACAACGGGACCGTCCCGGACGGCGGGTCGGTGACCTTCGGGTTCAACGCCTCGTGGAGCGGGAGCAACCCGGTGCCGGTGGTGACGCTGGGGTGAGGCGGTCCTGAGAAGTATGAGATTTTCCGAAGAAAAGCGTCTCCCGCCCCCGTCCCTAACATTCTCCTAATAATTCGGACTTACGTTCCTCCCCGTGACCGGACACGGAGAGCACGGCGACGAGGGCAGACGCGGGGGCCGGCGGTCGAGAGCGCTCAAGGCCGCCGGTCTCACACTCGCGGGCGCACTGGTGCTGGGCGTCGCCACGGCCGGCTGGGCTTACTGGCACCTCAACAGCAACATCAAGAGCGTCGACATCAACAACGCGCTCGGCGACGACCGCCCCGCGAAGGCGGTGACGACGCCGACCCCGTCCGGTTCCGCGTCCGCCTCCCCGCTGCCCACCGAGGCGCTGAACATCCTGGTCCTCGGCTCCGACTCGCGCAGCGGCGAGGAGAACCAGGAGCTCGGCGGCGGTGACAGCTCCGGGGCACGGTCCGACACGGCGATGGTGGTGCACCTCGACGCGGGCCGTACGACGGCGACCGTGGTCAGCATCCCCCGCGACACGCTCGTCACCCGGCCGTCCTGCCCGCTGTCGTCCGGGGGGTCGACGGCGGTGGCGTACCACTCGATGTTCAACAGCGCGTACTCGGTGGGCGGGCCGGTGTGTGCGGTCAAGACGGTCGAGTCGATCACCGACGTCCGCATGGACCACTACATCGAGATCGACTTCGCGGGCTTCGCCAAGCTGGTGGACGCGCTCGGCGGGGTCACCGTCACCACGGACGAGGACATCGACGACGACGACAGCCACCTGAAGCTGAAGGCCGGCACCCACGAACTCGACGGCGACCAGGCCCTCGCGCTCGCCCGTACCCGGCACGGCATAGGCGACGGCAGTGACCTCGGCCGCATAGGTCTCCAGCAGATGCTGGTGAAGGCCCTGCTGGAACAGATCTCCTCGACGAACCTGCTGTCCGACCCCGCCAAGCTGTACCGGGTCGCCGACGCGGTCACCGGCAGCCTCACCACGGACACCGGTCTCGACTCCCTGACCGAGCTGATGCGCCTGGGCGAAAGCCTCAAGGGCCTGTCGGCGGACCAGGTGACGACGGTGACGATGCCGGTGGTGACCGCACCCTCGGACCCCAACCGCGTGGTGGCGGACGAGCCGGAGGCCGGCGAACTCTGGGAGTCGCTCAGGTAGTCGGGGCGGCCGCCTCGGTCCCCTGCTGCGGCTCGGCCTCCTCACGCCGGCGGCCACGACGGGCGTCGCGCCGGAGGGGACCCGAATGGCGCCGGGCTGCGGCCGGGATGCTGTACCGGCATGGCGCCCCGCCCGCGGAGAGACGTGCCCGGCACGACGCCCGGCGTGCAAGCGGCGGAAAAATCTTCGAAGATCTTCGTCGAGCCTGTCGATGCGGGTGCCTCCCGATCGACGCAGGGGTGAGAGGCCGGGAACAGCCCGGCCCACGACACGAGGAGGCAGGCACCATGCCGCGCTATCTCTCCCTGGTCCAGATCGACGAGTCCACCGCCCCCGCCGAGGGCCCCAGCCCCGAGCTGATGCAGCGGATGGGGGAGCTGATCGACGAGATGACGAAGGCCGGCGTGCTGCTGGACACCGCCGGGCTGACGCCGACCGCGCAGGGCAACCGGGTGCGTTGGGAGGGCGGGCAGCTGTCCGTCACGGACGGGCCGTTCACGGAGGCCAAGGAGGTCGTCGGCGGCTACGCGATCATCCAGGCCAAGGACAAGGCCGAGGCGATCGAGTGGACCAAGCGGTTCCTGAAGGTGCACGAGGAGCACTGGACGGTGACGTGCGAGGTGCGGGAGATCGCCGAAGGCTGAGCGCCGGCTGAGCGTTTGGCGGCATGCCTGCGCGGGTGTCTGATGGTGGGCTGTGACACCACAGCCCACCGCCGACCCGCGCGGAGCCGTCGAAACCGTCTTCCGGATCGAGTCCCCCCGCATCATCGCCGGCGTCGCCCGCATCGTCCGGGACGTCGGCATCGCCGAGGAACTGGCCCAGGACGCGCTCGTCGCGGCCCTGGAACAGTGGCCGCGCGACGGCGTCCCCGACAACCCGGGCGCCTGGCTCATGGCCACCGCCCGGCACCGCGCCGTCGACCTGGTCCGGCGCCGGGAGAACTACGCCCGCAAGCTCGCCGAGATCGGCCGGGACCTCACGGACGCGGCCCCGCCGGAGGAGCCCGCCGACCCCGAGGACATCGACGACGACCTGCTCCGCCTGGTCTTCACCGCCTGTCACCCGGTCCTGTCCGCCGAGGCCCGCACCGCCCTCACCCTGCGTCTGCTCGGCGGCCTGACCACGCCCGAGATCGCCCGCGCGTTCCTGGTGCCCGAGGCGACGGTGGCTCAGCGCATCGTGCGCGCGAAGCGGACCCTGGCCGCCAGGAACATCGCCTTCGAGGTCCCCTACGGCCCCGACCGCGAGGCCCGCCTCGGTTCCGTCCTCGACGTCATCTACCTGATCTACAACGAGGGTTACGCCGCCACGGCCGGCGACGACTGGCTGCGCCCGGGCCTGTGCGAGGACGCCCTGCGGCTGGCCCGCGTCCTGTCGGCCCTGATGCCGAAGGAACCCGAAGTCCACGGCCTGACCGCCCTGCTGGAGTTCCAGACGTCCCGGTCCGCGGCCCGCACCGGCCCGTCCGGCGAGCCCGTCCTCCTCAAGGACCAGAACCGCCGCCGCTGGAACCGCATGCTCATCGCCCGCGGCATCACCGCCCTCGGCCGCGCCGAAGCCACCGGAGCCCCGGGCCCGTACGCCCTCCAGGCCGCGATCGCCGCCTGCCACGCGATGGCGCACTCCTACGAGGAGACCGACTGGCGGGCGATCTCCACGCTGTACGCCCTGCTCGCCGCCCGTGCCCCCTCCCCGGTCGTCGAACTCAACCGGGCGGTCGCCGTGTCGATGGCGGACGGCCCGGGTCCGGCGCTGGAGATCGTCGACTCTCTGGCCGCCGAACCGGCCCTGCGGGACTACCACTTGCTGCCGAGCGTGCGGGGCGACCTGCTGATGCGTCTTGGCCGTACGACGGAGGCGCGGGCGGAGTTCGTACGGGCGGCGGAGCTGACGCACAACACCCGGGAACGGGAGCTGCTGCAGAGGCGGGCGGCCGAGGCCGGGGCTTCCTGAGTCAGGCGGGGTGCCCGAGGAGCATGGTCGGCGCCCCGGCGACCCGCGTCAGGAACACGGTCGCCGAGTTCGGCCCGTGCTGCTTGGGGAGGGCCTTGCGGCGCAGTTCCTCCGGCTCGACCGCGGATCCCCGCTTCTTCACGGTCAGGATGCCGACTTCGCGCTCCCGCAGCAGGGCCTTCAACTTCTTCACGTTGAAGGGCAGTCGGTCGGTGATCTCGTACGCGGAGGCGTACGGGGTCACGTGCCGCTCGTCGGCCGTGATGTAGGCGATCGTGGGGTCGATCAGCCCGCCGTCGAGCTCCTCGGCGACCTCGGCGACCAGGTGGGCGCGGATGACGGCGCCGTCGGGCTCGTACAAGTACCGTCCGACGGGGCGGACCCGGGGGTCGGGCAGGCCCCGGCCGAGGAGCGTCCGCGGGCCCGGCAGCAGGGTCGCCCGTACCGCCCCCGGTTCGGTGCGGAACCACAGCACCGCCTCCTTGACGTCCCCGCCGTCGGAGATCCACTCGGCCTCCGCCTCGGCGGGCACGGCCTCGTGGGGGATGCCGGGGGCGACCTTCAGCGCGGCGGCGCGAGACGCCGTACGGGCGGCCTGGACGGCCCAGGACAGCGGTGGCGAGTACGCCTCGGGGTCGAAGATCCGCCCCCGCTTGGCGGAGCGCCTCGCCGGGTCGACGAACACGGCGTCGTATCCGGACGTGTCGACCTCCGTGACGTCCGCCTCCCGCACCTCGACCAGATCGGCGAGGCCCAGCGCGTCCGCGTTCGCCCGTGCCACCGCCGCCGTCCCCGGGTCCCGGTCCACGGCCAGCACCCGGATCCCGGCCCGCGCCAGCGCGATCGCGTCCCCCCCGATCCCGCAGCACAGGTCGGCCACGGAGGTCACGCCCAGCTCCTGCAACCGCCGCGCCCGGTACGCCGCCACGCTCGCCCGGGTCGACTGCTCGACCCCGTGGGGCGTGAAGAACATCCGCCCGGCGTCCTCGTCCCCGAACTTCGCCGCCGCCCGCTGCCGCAGCCGCGCCTGCCCGAGCGCCGCCGACACCAGTTCGGCGGGGTGCTCGCGGCGCAGCCGGGTGGCGACGGCGAGTTCGTCGGCCGGGGCGGTGCCGCGCACCGCGTCGAGGAGGGCGCGGCCCTCGGGGGTGAGGAGGGGGGCAAGGTCGTTCACCGCATCATTGTGGGCCAGTCGGTGGACGGTGTGCCTCCGGTGGCGGTGTCGGCCCGGGTTCGCAGTGGCGGTCCTGCGAGGATCCGGCACCATGCGAACAGTAGGACAAACATACAAAAATGGGCCATCGGTGACGGTGCGGACCGGTGTCGCCGTGCTCGCCGTCGCGGCCCTCCTCTCCGGCTGTGCGCAGGGCGGCGGCTCCGAGGTGCGGCCGGCCCTCGGCCAGCAGCGTGCGAAGGAGGGGGGCGCGGCCAAACTGAGGGCCGCGCACCAGGCCAGGATGGCGGCGGTGAAGCGCTGGGGTCTCCAGAAGGTCCCGCTCCTGCCCCCGCGTCCGCCTGCCGTCAAACCGAGGATCACCACCCGCAAGGGCTTCGAGGTGGACGGCCACCACAACCTGCCGCCGGTCTTCACCACGGTCCCCACCGAGCAGAAGGTCGTCTTCCTCACCATCGACGACGGCGCCGAAAAGGACCCGGCGTTCCTGCGGATGATGAGCGAACTGAAGATCCCGTACACCGCCTTCCTCAGCGACTACCTGATCAAGGAGGACTACGGCTACTTCAAGAAGATGCAGGCCCGCGGGGTCACCCTCAACAACCACACCCTCCGTCACCCCTACCTGCCCGGGCTGTCGTACGCCCGCCAGAAGCACGAGATCTGCGGCATGCAGGACGTGATCGAGAAGCGCTACGGCAAGCGCCCCACCCTCTTCCGACCGCCCTACGGCAACTACAACGAGGACACCCTGCGCGCCGCCAGATCCTGCGGCATCAAGTACGCGCCCCTGTGGAACGAGGAGGTCTTCGTCGACCGCTGGGAGTACCGCGAGTGGGACCGCGAGATCCGCCCCGGCGACATCGTCCTCAGCCACTTCCGCGGCCGGGAGATCTGGAAGGGCACGATGCCGGACATGATCCGCCGCTTCCTGAACAAGATCACCAGGGAGGGGTACGCCGTGGCCCGCCTGGAGGACTACCTGTGAGGTGGCGGGCCCTCACGGCCGGCGTCCTCGCGGCCACCCTCCTCACCGGCTGCGCCCAGTCCGCCGACCCCGTCGAACGGCTCGGCGAGAAGGCGGCCGGGCGGGCGGGGTCGTACGGCCCGAGCGGGGCGGCCGAGGGGATGGGCTCGAACGGTCCGCAGGGGGAGGGGTCGCACCGGCCGGGGGGCGGCTCGGAGGGCCCGGGAGACGCGGGCTCGGACGCTCGGGAACGCGGGAGCTCGCACGGGCCTGAGGGCGGCGGCTCGGAGAGCCCGGGAGGCGCGGGCTCGGACGCTCGGGAACGCGGGAGCTCGGAGGGTCCGGGAGGCGCAGGCTCGGAGGGCCGGGGAGGCGGGGGCTCGGACGGCCCGCGAGATGCGGGCTCCTACGGCCCGGAAGGCGCGGGCCCGTCCGGTCCGGAACGTGCGGGCCCGTCCGGTCCGGAAGGCGCGGGCGAGCGGCCGTACCGTCGATGGGGGCTCGCGGCCCCCCTGCGTCCGGCCCCGAAGCCGGCCGCCCGGCCCGCCGCCCCGCCCACGGGCCGCCCGCCCGTCCTCGACCGCGTCCGCACCCGCGACCGGGTCGTCTTCCTCACCTACGACGACGGGGCCGAGAAGGACCCGCGGTTCGTCGACATGGTCCGCGAACTGCGGCTTCCGGTCAGCATGTTCCTCACGGACAGTGTCGTCGGGCCGGGATACGGCCACTTCGCACGCCTCCGGTCGGTCGGCGCGAGCATCCAGAACCACACCCTCGACCATCCCGCGCTGCGCGGGCTGCCGTACGCCGGCCAGCGCGCCGAGATCTGCGGGCAGCAGGACAAACTCCGCTCCCGCTTCGGCATCCGCCCCCGCCTCTTCCGCCCGCCCTACGGCACGTACGACACCACCACCCTGCGCGCCGCCGCCGACTGCGGCCTCTCGGCGGTCGTCCTGTGGCGGGCCTCGGCGGAGAACGGCGAGCTGACCTTCACCGAGGGTGCGAACCGCCCGCGGCCGGGCGACATCGTCTCGGTGCCCTCGCGCGAGCCGACCGCCGACACGCTGACGGAACGGACGATGCGACTGCTGCGGGAGATCCAGGGGAGGGGGCTGACGGTGGGACGGCTGGAGGACTACGTCTAGGTCACGTCCAGGGCACGTCCCGGGCACGTCCAGGTCGGCTTTTCGGTGCCGGTCCAGGCCGCTCCCGGCCCGAGGCGGGCATCGGCAGAGGGGGCCCGACAGCGAACGCAAGGTGAAAACCTGGCCGCCGCGCCGCACCGCATTGGCACTCCGCTTGACCGAGTGCTAATCGCAGTCATAGTCTCAGACCTGGCACTCCCCCCTGGAGAGTGCCAACTAGCGACGGGCAGGTCCGGCACCCGCGACGACGGATCCACCTGGTCGCCACCTCAGACAGTTAACCCCGTGAGATCTCCGAAGGGGGAGGTCGGATCGTGACGACCACCAGCTCCAAGGTTGCCATCAAGCCGCTCGAGGACCGCATTGTGGTCCAGCCGCTCGACGCCGAGCAGACCACCGCCTCTGGCCTGGTCATCCCGGACACTGCCAAGGAGAAGCCCCAGGAGGGCGTCGTCCTGGCCGTGGGCCCGGGCCGCTTCGAGAACGGCGAGCGTCTTCCGCTCGACGTCAAGACCGGCGACATCGTGCTGTACAGCAAGTACGGCGGCACCGAAGTGAAGTACAACGGCGAGGAATACCTCGTCCTCTCGGCTCGCGACGTGCTCGCGATCATCGAGAAGTAATTCACCTCGCTTCGCGTCACCGCGAAGCACATTGCTTGAGCTGCGCCCCTGGCCCCCCGCGATCACCACATGAGCCGGGCGCCGGGGGCGCGGCTAATTTCACCTAGATTTCCGAGAGGGCTCACGCTCCCATGGCGAAGATCCTGAAGTTCGACGAGGACGCCCGTCGCGCCCTCGAGCGCGGCGTCAACAAGCTCGCTGACACGGTCAAGGTGACGATCGGCCCCAAGGGCCGCAACGTCGTCATCGACAAGAAGTTCGGCGCCCCCACCATCACCAACGACGGCGTCACCATCGCCCGCGAGGTCGAGGTCGAGGACCCGTACGAGAACCTCGGCGCCCAGCTGGTGAAGGAGGTGGCGACCAAGACCAACGACATCGCGGGTGACGGCACCACCACCGCCACCGTGCTCGCGCAGGCGCTCGTACGCGAGGGCCTGAAGAACGTCGCCGCGGGTGCCTCCCCGGCGCTGCTGAAGAAGGGCATCGACGCGGCCGTGGCCGCGGTCTCCGAGGAGCTCCTCGCGACCGCCCGCCCGATCGACGAGAAGTCCGACATCGCCGCCGTGGCCGGTCTGTCCGCCCAGGACACGCAGGTCGGCGAGCTCATCGCCGAGGCGATGGACAAGGTCGGCAAGGACGGTGTCATCACCGTCGAGGAGTCCAACACCTTCGGTCTGGAGCTGGACTTCACCGAGGGCATGGCCTTCGACAAGGGCTACCTGTCGCCGTACTTCGTGACGGACCAGGAGCGCATGGAGGCCGTCCTCGAGGACCCCTACATCCTCATCAACCAGGGCAAGATCTCCTCGATCCAGGACCTGCTGCCGCTGCTTGAGAAGGTCATCCAGGCGGGTGCCTCCAAGCCGCTGCTGATCATCGCCGAGGACGTCGAGGGCGAGGCCCTGTCGACCCTGGTCGTGAACAAGATCCGCGGCACCTTCAACGCGGTCGCGGTCAAGGCCCCCGGCTTCGGCGACCGCCGCAAGGCGATGCTGCAGGACCTGGCGGTCCTCACCGGCGCCACGGTCATCTCCGAGGAGGTCGGCCTCAAGCTCGACCAGGTCGGCCTGGACGTGCTGGGCTCCGCCCGCCGCGTCACGGTCACCAAGGACGACACGACCGTCGTCGACGGCGCCGGCGACTCGGCGGACGTCACGGGCCGCGTCGCCCAGATCAAGGCCGAGATCGAGAACACCGACTCCGACTGGGACCGCGAGAAGCTCCAGGAGCGCCTCGCGAAGCTGGCCGGCGGCGTGTGCGTGATCAAGGTCGGCGCCGCCACCGAGGTGGAGCTGAAGGAGAAGAAGCACCGCCTGGAGGACGCCATCTCCGCGACCCGCGCCGCGGTCGAGGAGGGCATCGTCTCCGGTGGTGGCTCCGCTCTGGTGCACGCCGCCAAGGTGCTCGAGGGCGGCCTCGGCAAGACCGGCGACGAGGCCACCGGTGTCGCCGTCGTCCGCCGCGCGGTCGTCGAGCCGCTGCGCTGGATCGCCGAGAACGCCGGCCTGGAGGGCTACGTCATCACCTCCAAGGTCGCCGAGCTCGACAAGGGCCAGGGCTTCAACGCCGCCACCGGCGAGTACGGCGACCTGGTCAAGGCCGGCGTCATCGACCCGGTCAAGGTCACCCGCTCCGCCCTGGAGAACGCCGCCTCCATCGCCTCCCTCCTCCTCACGACCGAGACCCTGGTCGTCGAGAAGAAGGAAGAAGAGGAGCCGGCCGCCGGGGGTCACTCCCACGGCCACTCCCACTGAGGCACGGCAGCACCCCGAGGCCCGGCACCCGCGAGGGGGCCGGGCCTCGGCGTGTGTGCGGGTGTCGGAACAATCCCGGCCTCACCGACGCGGACCAGACCTCGATGGGCCCATCGCCATCCAGGTCCGCCGGGCCGCCGAAGTACTCGGGTACGACCCGAACAACCTCACCGACATGCAGCGGGACACCGTCGTCGAAGCGACCAGGGACCCGGCCCAGAACATGTTCATCGCGTCCGAATACCTGGCCCAGCTCAAGGCCGAGAGCGAGTTCGCGGACGTACCGCCGGAGCAGATGACCCGCGCACAGATGCAGGAACTGGCCGCCCGCTACAACTGCGGCCCGTACTACGAGAGCGATGACGCCCAGGCATATGGTCGCGGCTTCGACCGGAAACTGGATGACGCGAAGGAGGCGCTCAGGTGAGCTCCAGCCCGACGGCGGACGTGCGCGAGGGCCGGCGGTCGAGGTCCTCCAGCCGGGTCGGCACCGCCGTATGCGCAGTCGTTGTCGCTCTTGGAGCTCTGGTGACGGGCTATGTCGTGCTCACGGCCTACATGGTCGAGCCGGACGGCCCGTGGGACAGGCAAGCCGTCACCAATTCCGGCGTCGCAGCCGGCATCGGCTTGGCCTTCTCCGGCGTGGTGGCCCTGCTGACGTGGATGTTCGTCAGGGCCCAGTGGATGCGCCGGTGGTGGTACGCCATCCCCACGCTGTTGGCGGTCGCCGCGCTGCTGCGGCTGACGGTGCTCGCGCCGGAGATCTGACACGGCGAGCCCGGTCGAGGCGGACAGACCCCGCGGAACCCCCACTCCCCTGAGGGAGCGGGGGCTTTCCCCTTCGCGGGTCACGGGGTCTGAGCGACCATCCCCAACTGCTCCAGCAGACCGGCCCGGTCGTACTGCCACCAGCCCTCGCAGATCATTCCCTCCCGGAACCGGTGCCAGGTCGTACCCGTCATGGCGACCTCCTGTCCGGTGGCCGCGATCCCCAGGAACTCGCCCTTCTGGCGCCCGGTCCACGTCCACCGCGTGCATACCCGGTCCCCCTCGGCGACCTGGTCGTCCACCCGGAACGAGAAGTCGAAGGACCGCCGCCAGCCGGCGTACTCCTCCCGCGCCCCGCGCAGGCCCAGGTCCTGCGGATTGGCGGGATCATGATCCACGTAGTCGTCCGTGAACCGCTCGAACATCGCCTCTGCCTCGCCCCGCCCGGCCTCCACGAAGAACTCCCGCGCGACCTCACGGTTGAGCTGCTCGTCCCGCACCACGTCCAGGTCGGTGAAGGTCGGCATCCCGTCACACAGGGCGACCAGCTCCCGGAAGACCCGCTCGGTCTCGGGAAGATTCGAGTTCCGCATCGCCTCCTCGTACGACGGAAACTCCACGATCTCCACGAAGTGCGACGCGTCCGACAGATCCTTCCCCACCACGGCATGCGTCGCGGTCCGCTTCCCCCGGGTCTGCTCGACCCACGCGTCCATCAGCCGATTCATCTCCTCGAACCGGCTGGTCCTGCAGTCAATGAGCTGTACAAAGGTCATGACACCGCCTCCGGCCCCCTGGGTCCGGCTGAACAGCACCATTCTCCCACCAGGACGCCTCGGCGCCTCCTGTTCGTTTGGCATCATGACGCCATGCAGGCGTGGGGGAAGCAGTCCGTCTCGGCGGGCGGCGACATCGGTGTGGCCGTCACGGGCGACCACAGTCAGGTCCTGCTGGCGCCCGCGGTGCGCTCGGGCTACCGGGAGCAGGTGCGCCGCATCGCCCCCGCCGAACTCGTCGACCGCGAGACCGAGTTGGCCGACCTGGCAGCCTTCTGCACCGCCGAATCCGGCCCGGCGTATGCCTGGTGGCGGGCAGGAGCCTGGGCGGGCAAGACCGCGCTTCTGTCCTGGTTCGCGCTGCACCCTCCGCAGGGAGTGCGGATCGTCCCCTTCTTCGTCACGGCCCGGCTCGGGGCGCAGAACGACGTGGTGGCGTACGTCGACGTCGTACTGGAACAGCTGGCGGAGCTGTCCGGCGAGGGCATCCCGGCCTACCTGACCCCGGCCACCCGCGAGGCCCACCTGTTCCGCCTCTACGGCGAGGCCGCCCGCGCCTGCCGGGAGCGCGGCGAACACCTGGTCCTGCTGGTCGACGGCCTGGACGAGGACCGCGGAGTCACCACAGGTCCCGACGCGCACAGCATCGCGAGCCTGCTGCCGGCCCGCCCTGAGCCCGGCATGCGGGTCCTGGTCGCCGGCCGCCTCAACCCACCCCTTCCGGGCGACGTACCCGGCGACCATCCGCTGTGCGACCCAGCCGTCGCGCAGACGCTGAAGCCGTCGCCGTACGCCCAGGCGGTGCGCACCGAGGCGGAACGCGAACTGAAGCAGCTGATCGAGGCGGGTGGCCTGGAGTACGACCTGTTGGCCCTGGTCACAGCCGCGGGCGGCGGCTTGACCGCGGAGGACCTCGCCGGGCTCACGGGAGCGGTGCCCTACCGCGTCCGGAACACCCTGGACACGCGCGCGGGGCGGACCTTCGGCAAGCGGGTGCACGTGTACCTGCTCGGCCACGAGGAACTGCAACTCCAGGCCGAGGACATGCTCGGCGCCGCCGAACTGCACCGGTTCCGGAGCCGGTTGTACGTATGGGCCGACGAGTGGCGGGACCGCGACTGGCCCGCGAAGACACCGGAGTACCTGCTGCGGGGCTACTTCCAGATGCTGCGTGCGACCGGGGACCCGGACCGGCTGGTCGCGTGCGCGCTGGATGCCGTACGGCACGACCGCATGCGGGAGTTCACCGGCGGTGATGGTGCCGCGCTGAACGAGATCCAGGCCGTGGAGCAGCTCGTGGCCGAGCGGGCCGGGCATCCGCTGCTCGACTCCGTGCGACTGGCGGTGCACCGGGACCGCCTCGGCCACCGCAACGCGGGACTGCCCCACGCGCTGCCGAAGGCGTGGGCCGCGGCCGGTCGGACGAGCCGGGCTCTGGCACTGGCGCGCGGCTTCTCGAACCCGGAGCGGCGAGGACTGGCGCTGGCGGACGTGGCCGGCGAACTGCTGACCCGCGGCGGGGAGACACACACGGCGTCGGAGCTGCTGGCCGAGGCCGAGACCTGCGCGCGACAGTGCGGCGAACAGCTCTCCAACAACCTGATCAGGGATCGGGTGATCGAGCACCTGGTCCGGGCCGAGCGGTACGACGAGGCCGCCGAGACGGCGCGTGCCCTCGACGACTCGATCTTCGGGCCGCACCCGTACACGCGGGTGGTCACCGGCTGGCTGGCGGCCGGACGCCTGGATCGCGCACAGGAGTTGGTGCGCACCGCCCCCGACGAGCAGTGTGCCGCGCTGGGCACCGAGGCCGTTGTCGCGGCGCTGATCGAGGAGGGACAGGCGGCCGAGGCCGAGCGGCTGGCACGGGCAGCCGCGTTCCCGGCCGCCCGTATCCGGGGGCTGATCACGGTGGGCGCCGCGCTCACCCGCTCCGGTGAACGACCGCGCGCGGAACGCCTCTACGCCGAGGCCTCGTTGCTAGCCGCCTACGACGAGCACCGGGCCGTCCAGGTCACCGGGCTCCTTCTGGCGGGCGAGTTCAAGCGGGCACTCACGGCCGCGAGGACCGTGCGGGACCGCTCCAGACGGCAACGCGCGCTGGCGGACGTCGTGAAGCACTGTGCGGAAGCGGGACAGTTCGAAGCCGCCCTGCGCCTGGCCCGTTCACTCGGCAAGAACACCCGCCCGTCCGCACTGCGGAACGTCGCACTGAGCCTGGCCCGCAAGGGGGAACACGAGCGTGCCCTGGCCCTGGCCCTGGAGATCTCCCAGCCCGGCACGGACTCGGGCACACTGCTGTGTTCCCTGGTGCGGGTACTGGCGGAAGCGGGTGAGATCGACGCGGCCGAGACGTTGGCACGCAGTGCGGACGAGTGGGTCTGGCGGCGGAGCGCCCTGTGCGAGATCGTCGGGTCCCTGGCCAGGCGCGAGGACTTCGGCCGGGCCACCGACCTCGCGGCCTCCATAGAAGATCCCGAAGGCCAGGCCCGCGCAATGGTCGACGTGGCCCTCGAACTGGCGAGATCGGGGAGGCAGGAGCAGGCGGAGCAGATCCTTCAGGACGTCGAGACGCGTACGCGGTTCCCCGACGCGCTCACGGCCGCCTTGAAACTGAGTCACGCGGCCATGGCCTTCGGCGAGGCCGGACGCCTGGAGGAGGCCCTGTCGCTGCTGCACGACGTGGAGGAGCTGTTCCCGCGGTGGGATGTCGTCCGCTTCGCCGGGAAGGAGCTGACGGCCGTGGTCTCGTCGCTCGCCGCCGTGGGAGAGATGGACCGGGCCGCGGCGCTGCTCGGACGGATCATCCCGGATCAGCGGAGAGGAGCGGTGACGGCACTGGTGCGATGCCTGGCCGCGAGCGGTGCCCACGAACGGGCGAGGGCACTCGCGGAGTCCTACATCCTGGACAGGAGTGACGATCCCCTCAGGGTGTACGACGTGAACGGTGCACTGGTCCGCGGCCTTGCGCAGGCCCATGACTTCGACCGTGCCGAGAGCGTGATTCGGGAAACGCCCGATTTCTACTTTCGGTCCGAGTGCGGAGGTGACCTGGCCTTGGCGATGGCCGAAGCAGGCCTGCACGACCGGGCGAAGGCACTGGTCGACGAACTCACCACGAGCGTGCCGGTGGCCGGCACCCCTGACGTGGTGCGGGCACTGATCAAGGTCGGTGAACACGACTGGGCCGTGGCGCTGGCGGCCGAGGCCGAGTCGTACGTCGACGAACAGGAGGAGGTGCACTGGGCCTCGGTGGTCCCGCTCGCCGGGGTCATGGTCGCCCTGGGCCGTTACGACGAAGCAGTCGTCCGTGTCGAACGCCTCCTCCAAGACCTCGACGAGCAGACCACGCGGGCCGTGACGGAGGTCGTGAGCGCACTCGCCGACGCCGGCGCCCTCGGCCAAGCCGAACGTCTGACTCGGCTCCTCGTCGCCCCTGCCTCCGCCGCACAGGCCTACACCTCCGTCGCGGCGGCCGCGACGGACCCGGCGCAGGCGCGTCGGCTGACCGCCCTCGCCCTGCAGGCCGGCGGCTGGGTGCCGGCGCTTCCCGCCCTGTTGCGGCACGCTCCCGAGACGGTGCCCCTGGTGATCGACGCGGCGCACGAGATGAAGTCCGCCTGCCGTCACCGCCCCGAGCCGCCTACTGCGGCCCGTACTTCCGCCCAGTCCTGGAGCTGATCCCCCCGAGCAACCCCCGAGGCACCACCTTCACCACACCCATCAACGCCTTGTACCGGGGATCCGGAATCGACACGGTCTTCCCGCGCGCCAGATCCCCCAACGCCGCCGCGACCAGCTTGTCCGCGTCGAGCCACATCCACCCCGGGATGTTGTCCGTCCCCATCCCGGCCCGCTGGTGGAACTCCGTACGCACGAAGCCCGGGCACAGCGCCATCAGCCGCACCCCGCTGCCCGCCAGGTCCTTCGCCGCTCCCTGCGTGAACTGCACGACCCACGCCTTGGACGCGCCGTACGTGCCGCGCGGCAGGAAGGCCGCCACCGACGCGACGTTGACGACACCCCCGCGCCCGCGCTCCCGCATCGCCTCCGTCGCCGCCGACGTCAGTCGGAGCACCGCCTCGCAGTGCACCTTGAGCATCATCAGCTCGTCGGCCATGGACACGTCGAGATAGCGGCCCTTGTTGCCGAAGCCCGCGTTGTTGATCAGCAGGTCGACCGGGTTCTTACGGTCGGCCAGTCGGGCGGCGACCGCCTCGATACCGTCGTCGGTCGCCAGGTCGGCGGTGAGGACCTTGACCTCGATGCCGTGCCGGTCGTGCAGTTCGGTCGCCTGTTCCCGCAGCCGCTTGGTGTCGCGGGCGACGAGGACGAGGTTGTGCCCGTCCGCCGCCAGCCGTCGCGCGAAGGCGGCACCGATGCCCGCGGTGGAACCCGTGATGAGAGCCGTTGTCATGGCCCAAGGTTAATGACCCGGACTGCGGGCGTCCGCTCTCTGCACACGGGCTCCGGCTGCGTGAAGGCGGGGCGAACGGCGGACCCGAGAGCGCCCGTCAGGCTCCCTGCTTCTCGTGCTTCTCGACGTACTCCCGTGCCCACTGCCGCACCTCCGAGTGCAGCGCCCCACCCGCCACCAGCAGCCGCGGCTGCAGGTGCCGCTCGGTGGTGATCGCCCGGAACACCAGGGCCACCGTCACGTCGTGGTCGGGCCGGTGGATGATCTCGACGGGGTCCCCGGTCCGGATCTCGCCCGGTTCGATCACCCGCAGATACGCACCCGACGCTCCCTTCTGCGTGAAGCGCTTCACCCACCGCTGCTCACCCATGTGGCCCTGGAAGGTGAAGCACGGAATCCGCCCACTGGTGACTTCCAGCACCACCTCGGACCCGACGCGCCAGCGCTCGCCGATCAGCGCGCCGGAGACGTCGATGCCCTGCGTCGTGAGGTTCTCGCCGAAGGCGCCGTTCGCCAGCGTGCGGCCCAGTTCGGGCTCCCAGTCGTCCAGGTCCTCGCGGGCCACCGCGTACACGGCCTGGTCGTCGCCGCCGTGATGCCGGGTGTCGCACACCGTGTCCCCGGCGAGCCCGCTCGCCCCGACCCCCTTGGGCCCGGGTGCCGTCACCTTCACCGGCGCACTGGTCGGCTCTTTGTCGATGCCGGTCAGTCCTTCCGGCTGGTCCGTGTACGGCACGGCCTTCGCGCGGCCCAGATTCACCGAGAGAAGCTTCATGGGTGCACGGTAGGGGACCCCACCCCAAAGTGTCGACGGAGTTTTCTGCTCGATCCCCAAGCTCCGCTTATGCTCTGTGGGTGATCGAGGCCCGTCATCTCCGCGTGCTGCGCGCCGTCGCCGCCACCGGCTCCTTCTCGGCGGCGGGGCGCGAACTGGGCTGCACCCAGCCCGCCATCAGCCAGCAGATGAAAGCCCTGGAGTCGTCCGTCGGCACGCCTCTGCTCATTCGCAGCGGACGCGAGATGAGGCTGACCCAGGCCGGTGAGGCGCTGGTGCGGCACGCCGCCGGGATCCTCGCCGGGCTCACCGCGGCCGAGGAGGAAGTCGCCGCCATCGCGGGCCTGCGCGCCGGACGGGTCAGGCTCGTCTCCTTTCCCAGCGGCAGTTCCACCCTCGTACCGACGGCGCTCGCCGCCCTGCGCGCCGAACACCCCGGCACCCGGGTCTCCTTGGAGGAGGCCGAACCGCCGCAGTCCGTCGCGCTGTTGCGTGAGGGCGACTGCGACCTGGCGCTCGCCTTCCGGTACGAGGGGGCGGCCGGCGCCGAGGAGTGGGACGACCTCGTCGTACGGCCGCTGCTGACGGACCGGCTCGTCGCGCTCGTGCCCGAACGGCACC
Organism: Streptomyces sp. NPDC058678; assembly: GCF_042714835.1. Lineage (NCBI taxonomy): Bacteria > Bacillati > Actinomycetota > Actinomycetes > Kitasatosporales > Streptomycetaceae > Streptomyces > Streptomyces sp. NPDC058678. The sequence goes on from NZ_JBHXSG010000012.1 coordinate 98,436, forward strand.
GGCTCGCGCGTACCGGGTCCTCGGGGTCTGTCGCCATCGGCGAACTCGCCGGGGAGCCGTGGATCGCCGGCTGCCCGCGCTGCCGCGGTCAGCTCGTCGAGGTGTGCGAGAGCGCCGGCTTCACGCCGCGCATCGACTTCGCGACCGACGACTATCCGGCGGTCGTCGGCCTGGTGAGCGCCGGTCTCGGCGTCGCCGTCCTGCCCCAGCTCGCCGTCGAGTCCGTACGGCCACGGGGTGCGCGCACGGTGACGCTGGAACCGGCGGTCCGGCGGGAGATCGTCGCGCTCACGCTGCCCGACCTGGCTCAGGTCCCGGCGGTGGCGGCGACCCTGGACCAGCTGACACGCGCCGCGAAACGCTGACGCGCGCTCCCGAGGAATGCCCCGGGGAAAAAATTAGGGGCACGCGTGCGCGTGCCCATCTCGCAGAAACGTTCCTTCAGTTGTTCGGTCGTCCGGTCGTTCAGTTGCTCGAAGAGCCGTCCCCGGTCGACGCCGACACCAGCCGGTGGCGCGCCCGCCCCATGAGTTCCTCGCGTTCGTCCTCGGTCAGCCCGCCCCAGACGCCGTACGGCTCTCTCACCGCCAGCGCGTGCGCCGCGCACTGCGCGCGCACCGGGCACCTCATGCAGACCTCCTTGGCCGAGTTCTCGCGAGCGCTCCGGGCCGCACCGCGCTCCCCCTCCGGATGGAAGAAGAGCGAGCTGTCCACCCCTCGACAAGCGGCCAGGAGCTGCCAGTCCCACAGGTCCGCGTTCGGTCCGGGAAGGCGGGAGAAATCTGCCATTGCGTGACCCCTTGTAGCCGTTCTGGGCGGATACGGTGTCTACGACCGTACATCTACGATCTAAGGAGATGAAAATATGACTCATTGCGAATCTAGCCTCAGACACTAAGAAATGGGAAGAAAAGGGTCTGAATGGGGCATGGGTTGTGATGAAACGTTGTGGGTCCACCGCGCATGTCTGCACCGTGTCCGCGCCCTCACGTAGAGTGCCGAAGATGGCACACAGCCCCGTAACTCTTTCGAGTGACCATCGTTGAGAGTGCGGAGGCGGTTGAAGCAACAAGCGCTCGGGCAGGCGTCCGAGACGGTCGACCGCACAGGTGACGATTTCGTACCAGCCTGGAGGCTCAAGGTGACGTGCATCAGCTGCGGAGGACGGCCATGACATCCGTCCTCGTCTGCGACGACTCCCCGCTTGCCCGAGAGGCGCTCCGCCGCGCGGTTGCGACCGTGCCCGGTGTCGAGCGCGTGACGACGGCGGCCAACGGCGAGGAAGTCCTCCGCCGCTGGGGTGCCGACCGCTCGGACCTGATTCTGATGGACGTACGCATGCCCGGTCTGGGCGGCGTCGAGACCGTCCGGCGGCTGCTGTCCGCCGATCCCGGTGCGCGCATCATCATGCTCACCGTCGCCGAGGACCTCGACGGCGTGGCGCTCGCGGTTGCCGCCGGTGCCCGCGGCTACCTGCACAAGGACGCCTCGCGCGCCGAACTGCGCGCCACCGTGACGCAGGCCCTCGCCGACCCGACCTGGCGGCTGGCTCCGCGCCGGCTGCGCTCCGCCGAGATGGGCGCCGCGCCGACGCTCACCGCGCGCGAGATCCAGGTCCTCGAGGGCATGAGCCACGGCCGCTCGAACGCCGAGATCGGCCGAGAGCTGTTCCTCTCCGAGGACACCGTCAAGACCCACGCCCGACGGCTGTTCAAGAAGCTCGGCGCCTCGGACCGCGCGCACGCAGTGGCGCTCGGTTTCCGCTGGGGCCTGGTGCGCTGAGCAGGGCTGGGTGTGTCGTAGCGGGGGTACGGAGATCCCCGCCCGCCTCGGGGCGGGCGGGGGTGGCGATGGGGCCCGCCGGGCGCCCGCTGCTCGTTTCGCCGCGGATGCCGCATCCTTGAGGGTGTGGAGTTCCTCGGGGACGAGTCGATCGAGCGGGAGGGGAGGGCGCAAGGGATGAGTTCCGGCGCACCTGCTCATAACGCTTCGGTGCACAACGACCAGGGCGATGCCACGCATCGGATGGCGCCAAGGCACCATGGACCGATGCGCGACGACGAGGCGGGCACTGCCCCAGGGGCGATCGGCGGGCTCGTGCATCGCGCCGTCGACGGGGATGAGCAGGCCACTCACGACCTGCTCGCCCATGTCCACCCCCTGGCGCTGCGCTACTGCCGCACCCGTCTGTCCCGCCTCCCCGGCGACGCCCGGCACTTCGTCGAGGACCTGGCTCAGGAGGTCTGCGTGGCGGTCCTCCTCGCGCTGCCTCGCTACAAGGACACCGGCCGCCCCTTCGAGGCGTTCGTCTTCGCCATCGCCGCGCACAAGGTCGCCGACCTGCAACGGGCGGCGATGCGCCACCCCGGTTCGACGGCCGTCCCCTCGGACGAGATGCCCGAGCGACCCGACGACTCGCTCGGCCCCGAGGAGCGGGCGCTGCTCAGCAGCGACGCCGAATGGGCCAAGAAACTCCTGGCCAACCTTCCCGAGAACCAGCGGGAGCTGTTGCTGCTGCGCATCGCGGTGGGCCTCACGGCCGAGGAGACCGGCCAGATGTTGGGAATGTCACCCGGAGCGGTCCGGGTGGCCCAGCACCGGGCACTGAGCAGGCTGCGGGCGCTGGCCGAGCAGTAGCGCTCGCCGGGGCGCTGCCCCGGATGACCAGGCTTGCACCGGATATGAACAGGCGTCCGCGGAATTCCGTACGAACATACGAAGCCCGGAGTCATCCGGAACCGTGGAATTCGGGAGCTGAGCTTCCCGTTAGCATGGACATCCGCACCGAGCAAGGCCATTTGGGGAAGGTGTCATGACTGCCAACGTCGACGGAGTGCCCGGAAAATTCGCGACCCTCGGGCTGACCTACGACGACGTGCTGCTGCTGCCGGGCCCGTCGGACATGGCACCCGACGAGATCGACACCGCCTCGTACGTCTCCAAGAACGTGCGGGTCAACATCCCGCTCCTGTCCGCCGCCATGGACAAGGTCACCGAGGCGCGCATGGCGATCGCGATGGCCCGCCAGGGCGGCGTCGGCGTTCTGCACCGCAACCTCTCCATCGAGGACCAGGCCAACCAGGTCGACCTGGTGAAGCGCTCCGAGTCCGGCATGGTGGCCGACCCGATCACGGTCCACCCGGACGCCACGCTCGGCGAGGCCGACGCGCTGTGCGCCAAGTTCCGCATCAGCGGTGTCCCGGTGACCGACGGCAACAAGAAGCTGCTCGGCATCGTCACCAACCGCGACATGGCCTTCGAGACCGACCGCACCCGCCGGGTACGTGAGGTCATGACGCCGATGCCGCTGGTCACCGGCAAGGTCGGCATCTCCGGTGTCGAGGCCATGGAGCTGCTGCGCAAGCACAAGATCGAGAAGCTTCCGCTGGTCGACGACGCGGGCATCCTCAAGGGCCTGATCACGGTCAAGGACTTCGTGAAGGCGGAGAAGTACCCGAACGCCGCGAAGGACGGCGAGGGCCGTCTGCTGGTCGGCGCCGCGGTCGGCGTGGCCGGTGACGCCTTCGAGCGCGCCCAGGCCCTGATCGAGGCAGGCGTCGACTTCATCGTCGTCGACACCGCGCACGGCCACTCCCGTCTGGTCGGCGACATGGTCGCCAAGATCAAGTCGAACTCCTCGGGCGTCGACGTCATCGGCGGCAACATCGCCACCCGTGACGGCGCCAAGGCGCTCATCGACGCCGGTGTCGACGGCATCAAGGTCGGCGTCGGCCCCGGCTCCATCTGTACGACCCGTGTCGTCGCCGGCATCGGCGTCCCGCAGGTCACCGCCATCTACGAGGCGGCGCTGGCCGCCAAGGAGGCCGGCGTCCCGGTCATCGGCGACGGCGGCCTGCAGTACTCCGGCGACATCGCCAAGGCCCTGGTCGCGGGTGCCGACACCGTGATGCTCGGCTCGCTGCTCGCGGGCTGCGAGGAGTCGCCGGGCGAGCTGATGTTCATCAACGGCAAGCAGTTCAAGTCGTACCGCGGCATGGGGTCGCTGGGCGCCATGCAGTCCCGCGGCGACCGCAAGTCCTTCTCCAAGGACCGCTACTTCCAGGAGGGCGTCGCCTCCGACGAGCAGCTCGTCCCCGAGGGCATCGAGGGCCAGGTGCCCTACCGCGGCCCGCTCTCCTCGGTCGTCCACCAGCTGGTCGGCGGTCTGCGCCAGTCGATGTTCTACGTCGGCGGCAGGACCGTCCCCGAGCTCCAGGACAACGGCCGGTTCGTACGGATCACCTCGGCGGGCCTCAAGGAGAGCCACCCCCACGACATCCAGATGACGGTCGAGGCACCGAACTACAGCCGCAGCAAGTGACCCCCACGCGCGCGTGAAGCAGGCCGAGGGCGGCTCCGGAGCATCCGGGGCCGCCCTTGTCGTACCCGTCGGCGATACTGGAAGACGCTGAAACGCATCAGGGAAAGGCCACACACGTGACTGAGATCGAGATCGGGCGCGGCAAGCGCGGCCGCCGGGCGTATGCCTTCGACGACATCGCCGTCGTCCCCAGCCGCCGTACGCGGGACCCGAAGGAGGTCTCGATCGCCTGGCAGATCGACGCCTACCGATTCGAGCTGCCCTTCCTGGCCGCCCCCATGGACTCGGTCGTCTCCCCGGCCACCGCTATCCGTATCGGTGAGCTCGGCGGTCTCGGGGTGCTGAACCTCGAGGGCCTGTGGACGCGGCACGAGGACCCGCAGCCGCTGCTGGACGAGATCGTCGGCCTGCCGGTCGAGGCCGCGACCCGCCGCCTTCAGGAGATCTACGCCGCTCCGATCAAGGAAGAGCTGATCGGGCAGCGCCTCAAGGAGGTGCGCGACTCGGGCGTGGTCACCGCTGCCGCGCTCTCCCCGCAGCGCACCGCCGAGTTCTCCAAGGTGGTCGTGGACGCGGGCGTGGACATCTTCGTCATCCGCGGTACGACGGTCTCCGCGGAGCACGTCTCCGGCTCGCACGAGCCGCTGAACCTGAAGCAGTTCATCTACGAGCTCGACGTCCCGGTGATCGTCGGCGGCTGCGCCACGTACACCGCGGCCCTGCACCTGATGCGCACCGGCGCGGCCGGCGTCCTGGTCGGCTTCGGCGGCGGCGCCGCCCACACCACGCGCAACGTGCTGGGCATCCAGGTCCCGATGGCCACGGCGGTCGCGGACGTGGCGGCTGCCCGCCGCGACTACATGGACGAGTCCGGCGGCCGGTACGTGCACGTGATCGCCGACGGTGGCGTCGGCTGGTCCGGCGACCTGCCCAAGGCGATCGCCTGCGGTGCCGACGCGGTGATGATGGGCTCCCCGCTGGCCCGTGCCACGGACGCGCCCGGCAAGGGTCACCACTGGGGCATGGAGGCGGTGAACGAGGAGCTGCCGCGCGGCAAGAAGGTCGACCTCGGCACGGTCGGCACCATCGAGGAGGTCCTCGCCGGCCCGTCCCACACGCCGGACGGCTCGATGAACTTCTTCGGGGCGCTGCGGCGGGCGATGGCCACGACCGGGTACAGCGAGCTGAAGGAGTTCCAGCGCGTCGAGGTGACGGTGGCGGACTCCGTGCACCGGCGCTAGTCGACACGACGCGAAGGGGCCGCCCACCGTCAGGTGGGCGGCCCTTCCGGGTACGTACGGGATACGTACCCGGTACGTCGGTACCCGGTACGTCAGTACCCGGTAAGTCGTTACGCGGCGGCCTTCTTGGCGCCGGAGAACGCGGCGAACGCGCCGACGCCGAGGAAGACGAAGGTCAGCACGTCGGCCTCCTCGCTCCAGCTCTTGGTCACGAGGTCGAAGTGGTCCGTGAAGATCGTCATCACGGACATGCCGCTCGCGTCGGCGCCGATCATCGCGATGCCGATGAGCTGGCCCGCGTAGACGGCCCCGAGGGACAGGATCGCGCTCACCACGGGCAGCGCCGGGTGGGAGCCGCCGATCTTGCCCGCGGCGAGGCCGATGAGGAAGCCGACGCCGACGGCCGCGTAGCCGATCTCGTACTCGGTGGCACCGACGATGGCGCCGTAGATGCCGGCGGTGACCAGGGCCGCGACGACGGCGACGACCAGGCCGAGGGCGACATTGCCGCGGGCCGGGGCGGGCGGCGCCGGGGCGAACGGTACCGGGGGAGGCGGCATGGCGCCCGGCTGCTGGGCGTACGGGTTGCCCTCGGCGGGCTGCGGCGGTGGCGTTGGCTGGGTCATGACAGAAATCCCCCCATGTCCCTCGCGGGACCGGTGAACGAGCGGTGTGGTGTGCGCACGAGCGTGCGACGGATCTCGCGCACACATGTGCGACGAGTCACGAAGAGTAGCAGGCACCCCTGCCCGGTTCACCCGGGAATTCGCCCTCAGATTCGATGGGCCGCCCCGGTCGGCGTCGCCCCTCGCGTGTCCAGCAGCAACTGGGCCTTCACCGACAGACCCTGGAGGTCGTAGGTGCGGTGCTGCTGGAGCAGGATCGTCAGATCGGCGTCCGCGGCGGCCTCGTAGAGCGAGTCCGCGCGCGGGACCGGGCGGTCCAGGACGCTCCAGGACGGGACGTGCGGGTCGTGGTAGCTGACCGAGGCGCCCAGCTCCATCAGCCGGACCGCGATCTCCTGGGCGGGAGTGGACTGCTGGTCGGCGAGGTCGGGCTTGTAGGTGACGCCGAGGAGGAGGACGCGGGCGCCCCGGGCCGACTTGCCGTGCTCGTTGAGGAGGGTGGCGGCGCGCTGGATGACGTAACGCGGCATCTGGCTGTTGACCTGCTGGGCGAGTTCCACCATGCGCAGGGTGCGGCCGGAGCCGCTGCCGGTCAGGTCCTGGGGGACGGCGTGGCCGCCGACGCCGGGGCCGGGGCGGAAGGCCTGGAAGCCGAACGGCTTGGTCTCCGCGCAGCGGATGACGTCCCAGAGGTCGACGCCCAGGTCGTGGCACAGGACGGCCATTTCGTTGACGAGGGCGATGTTGACGTGCCGGTAGTTGGTCTCCAGGAGCTGCACGGTCTCCGCTTCGCGTGGTCCACGCGCGCGTACCACCTTGTCGGTGAGACGGCCGTAGAAGGCGGCGGCGGACTCGGTGCAGGCGGGGGTGAGACCGCCGATCACCTTGGGGATGTTGGCGGGGGTGAAGTCGCGGTTGCCGGGGTCGACACGGCTGGGCGAGTAGGCGAGGTGGAAGTCGCGGCCCGCGCGCAGCCCGGAGCCCTCTTCGAGAAGGGGGCGCAGGAAGTCCTCCGTCGTGCCCGGGTGGACGGGCGACTCCAGGATGACCGTGGTGTGCGGGCGCAGGTGGGCGGCCAGGGTGCGGGCGGCCGCCTCCACCTGGCCGAGGTCGAGTCCGCCGTCCGCGCCCCGTGGGGTGGGGGCGCAGATGACCGCGGTGCGCACCCGGCCGAGTTCGGCCGGGGAGGTGGTCGGCCGGAAGCCCCCCGAGAGCATCCGGCGGACTTCGGCGGGGCTGAGGGAGCCCGGCTCGGGACCGGTGCGGTAACCGAGCGTGTTGATGCCGACGGCGACGGCGGCCTGGGCCAGGGGCAGTCCGTAGGGGCCGAGTCCGATGACGGCGAGATCTGCGGGCATGGCGTGGACCGTCCTTCCCAGTAGCCGAAGCGGGACAGGTGCGCAAGCCCTGTGGACAGGATGGACGAGCGCAATGTCAGACTAGGAGTAAATATGACCGTTGGGCGGGATTTATTACGTGTGTCTCCCTGTGGGTCCGTGAGTGTTGTTGCGCACGGCGTGAAGGTTGTCCACAGGCTGGGGCCCCTGGTGGCTGAAGTCGGGCAACCCGGTCAGAATTTGGGCATGGGGGATACGAACCGGGCCACTCCTCCGGGGTGAACCGGCACGACCGACAGCGGGAGGCAGCGGTGAGGACAGCGACACTGGGCCCGGCGCAACGCGCCGAGTCACTCGCATCAATGGCCGAGCGCGAGCTGGACGTGCTGGTGGTGGGCGCGGGAGTGGTCGGCGCGGGCACCGCGCTCGACGCCGTGACCCGGGGCCTGTCCGTGGGCCTGGTCGAGGCGCGTGACTGGGCGTCGGGCACGTCGAGCAGGTCCAGCAAGCTGGTCCACGGCGGCCTGCGCTATCTGGAGATGCTCGACTTCGCCCTCGTCCGCGAGGCGCTGAAGGAACGCGGTCTGCTGCTGGAGCGGCTCGCGCCGCATCTGGTCAAGCCGGTGCCGTTCCTGTATCCGCTGCAGCACAGGGGCTGGGAGCGGCTGTACGCCGGGTCGGGCGTCGCCCTCTACGACGCCATGTCGATGGCCCGCGGTCATGGCCGGGGCCTGCCCGTGCACCGGCACCTGAGCCGCCGGCACGCGCTGCGCGTCGCGCCCGCCTTGAAGAAGGACGCACTGGTCGGCGCGTTGCAGTACTACGACGCCCAGATGGACGACGCCCGCTTCGTGGCGACCCTGGTGCGCACGGCGGCGGTGTACGGCGCGAAGGTCGCCAACCGCGCGCGCGTGACCGGATTCCTGCGCGAGGGCGAGCGCGTGGTCGGCGCCCGGGTGCAGGACGTCGATGCGGGCGGGGAGTACGAGGTCCGCGCCAAGCAGGTCGTGAACGCGACCGGTGTGTGGACCGACGACACCCAGGCGATGGTGGGGGAGCGCGGGCAGTTCCACGTCCGGGCGTCCAAGGGCATCCACCTGGTCGTGCCCAAGGACCGGATCACGTCCTCGAGCGGCTTGATCCTGCGCACCGAGAAGTCCGTCCTGTTCGTCATCCCTTGGGGCCGCCACTGGATCGTCGGTACGACGGACACCGACTGGGACCTCGACAAGGCGCACCCGGCCGCGTCCAGCGCCGACATCGACTATCTCCTCGAGCACGTCAACTCGGTGCTCTCGGTGCCGCTGACCAGGGACGACGTCCAGGGGGTGTACGCGGGACTCCGGCCCCTGCTGGCCGGCGAGTCGGACGCCACCAGCAAGCTGTCGCGCGAGCACACCGTGGCGCATCCGGCACCCGGGCTCGTCGTGGTGGCCGGCGGCAAGTACACGACATACCGGGTGATGGCCAAGGACGCGGTGGACGAGGCGGTGCACGGGCTCGACATGCGGGTCGCCGAGTGCGTGACGGAGGACGTCCCGCTGCTCGGCGCCGAGGGCTACCGGGCGCTGTGGAACGCGCGGGCGCGGATCGCCGCGCGGACGGGTCTTCATGTGGTGCGCGTGGAGCACCTGCTGAATCGGTACGGCGCGATGGCGGAGGAGGTGCTCGACCTCATCGCCTCGGACACCTCGCTCGGCGAACCGCTCCATGCGGCCGACGACTACCTGCGCGCCGAGATCGTGTACGCCGCCTCGCACGAAGGTGCGCGGCACCTGGACGACGTCCTGACCCGGCGTACCCGCATCTCCATCGAGACCTTCGACCGGGGCACCCGCAGCGCCCGTGAGAGCGCCGAACTGATGGCGCCGGTACTCGGCTGGGACAAGGGCCACATCGAACGCGAGGTCGAGCACTACGAGAAGCGGGTGGAGGCGGAGCGGGAGTCACAGCGACAGCCGGACGACCTGACGGCGGACGCGGCGCGGCTGGGGGCGCCGGACATCGTGCCGCTGTAAGGCTTTTCGGGCGGAGTGCGTCGGCGGTGGGTGGCCGGGCGTCTGCGGGCGGTGGCCGGGCCGTCGGCGGTGGGTGGGGGGTGGGGCGAGCGTCTGGCGCCGGTGGTCGCATGCCCGCGGTGGGTGGCCGAGCGTCACTCGAACGAGTGTCGCGAACCGGGATCTTCGTTCGGAACCCGGCCGTTCTACGAGGTGCGGGGGCAGAACTCGGCAGCGAGCAGCCGGGGTTCGAGGCCGGGATCTGCAACCGCCGTCGTGTTCACGCGGAAGGTGAGGACGCGACGGCCGCCGACCGTGGCCGCGGTGCGCACGTAGCTGCCGGTGATGCGGCCGTTGTGCCCCCACACCGTGGTGCCGCACGGCAGCTTCACCGGGAACAGGCCCATGCCGTACGCGCCGTGTGCGGTGCGGGTGTCGAGCATCTCGCGCAGCCAGCGCGGGGACAGCAGCCGTCCGCCGAGCAGGGCGGCGTAGAAGCGGTCCAGGTCGGCGAGCGTGGTCACCAGCTCGCCCGCGGCGCCGGCCACCCGCGGGTCGAGTTCGGTGACGTCGGTTCCGTCGGCGGCGTAGGCGCGGCCGTGCGGGGAGGGGAGAGTCGTGCGGGAGCCGGGGAAGGAGGTGCCCGTCAGACCCAGCGGAGCGATGACGCGGCGCTCGGTCTCGGTGGCGTACGAGTGGCCGGTGACCTGCTCGACGACCAGGCCGAGCAGGACGTAGTTGGTGTTCGAGTAGGAGTAGCGGCCGGGGGTGGCCGGAGGGTGGGTGAGCGCGATGTGCACAGCTTGAAGAGGGGTGACGGGCACGACGCCGTTGGTGTCCGCGGTGAAGTCGTACAGGCCGCTGGTGTGGGTGAGCAGGGCGCGCAGGGTCAGCGCGCGGCCATCGTTGCCCGCTCCCCGCACCAGGCCGGGCAGGTGCTGCTCCACGGTGTCGGACAGTTTCAGCCGGTCCTCGGCGGCCAGTTGCAGGACGACCGTCGCGACGAAGGTCTTCGTGATGCTGCCGGCGCGGAAGTGGTCGGCGCGGGAGATGCCCGGACCGCTCTGGGCATAGCGGGTGCCGGACTCCTCGCGGGCCAGCAGGGCCGCGGCGGCGAGGCCACCCTGCTTGACCAGCAGCGGAAGGACCGCGTCCGTGGGCGGGATCGTCGGGGCCGAGGAGGCGGCGGGGGCCAGGGCGAGCAGCGCCAGGCACAGGGGCACTGCCGACAGCGTCCGGAGCGGTGGCATCGCGCGGGTCCTCCCTTGTCGGGGCCCATCATGCAGGGCGGTGGACGGCTGCTTCACCGGACCCCGTGTGGAGGGCTGCCGGTGCCGTCAGGGGCACCCTGGGCGTTGGGCACTTGTCGGGTGAGGGACAATGGAGGCTCTGTCAGGGCGGGTTGCATGAGGGGACGCATGTCGGAGGCGGAGCGGGCGGGCACATCCCGTCAAGACACTCGTCAGGACAACAGCGGGCGTCTTCTCGCCGGGCGGTACCGGCTGGGAGGTGTGCTCGGCCGCGGTGGCATGGGCACGGTGTGGCGGGCCGAGGACGAGACCCTGGGCCGGACGGTCGCCGTCAAGGAGCTGCGGTTCCCGTCCAACATCGACGAGGACGAGAAGCGTCGGCTGATCACCCGCACGCTGCGCGAGGCCAAGGCCATCGCGCGGATCCGCAACAACAGCGCGGTGACGGTCTTCGACGTCGTCGACGAGGACGACCGCCCGTGGATCGTGATGGAGCTCGTCGAGGGCAAGTCGCTCGCCGAGGCGATCCGGGAGGACGGTCTGCTGGAGCCCAGGCGGGCGGCGGAGGTCGGCCTGGCGATCCTCGACGTGCTGAGGTCGGCGCACCGCGAGGGCATCCTGCACCGTGACGTGAAGCCGTCGAACGTGCTGATCTCCGACGACGGCCGGGTCGTGCTCACCGACTTCGGCATCGCCCAGGTCGAGGGCGACCCGTCCATCACCTCGACCGGCATGCTCGTCGGCGCGCCCTCCTACATCTCCCCGGAGCGGGCCCGCGGGCACAAGCCGGGACCGGCGGCCGACCTGTGGTCGCTGGGCGGGCTGCTGTACGCGTCGGTCGAGGGTGCGCCGCCGTACGACAAGGGGTCGGCGATCGCGACCCTGACCGCCGTGATGACCGAGCCGCTGGAGGAGCCGAAGAACGCGGGGCCGCTGAAGGACGTCATCTACGGCCTGCTCAACAAGGACCCCGCCAAGCGGCTCGACGACGCCGGCGCGCGAGCCATGCTTAATGCCGTGATCCACGCGCCCGAGCCGAAGGCGGCCGAGCCGGAGCAGGCTCCGGACGCGACGAAGGTCGTGCCGCTGCCCCCGCAGCCCGACGAGCGGGCGGACCGGGGCAAGCGGGGCGAGGAGGCGGGCGAGCGGTTCCGCGGGGCCTTGCGTTCCGTGCGGAAGGCCGCCGGGGCGGCGGGTGCCGTGGCTTCCTCCGCGGCCGCTTCCCGGACCAAGTCCGGTACTGAGACGGCTGCTTCGGGTTCGGACGGCAGCGGGAGCGCTGTCCCAGGATCCGGCGGTGGTACGTCGGGTGCCGGGGCCCGTGGTCGTACGGCGGACACCGGGGCGGCCGGTGGCGGTAAGGGCGCGTCCGTCGCCGACGGGGCCGGCTCCTCGGGGAAGGTCGCGTCGAGCGGGGCGGCGGGGGCAGGCTCGGGCTCCGGTTCGGGATCGGCTTCCGGTGGGGTGCCCGGTCCTCGTGACCGGAGTGCTCAGGGTGCGAGTGCTGCCGCGGGTGGCGCGGGTGCCAACTCCTCGACGGGTGGGCGTAGTTCGGGCTGGCCCGTGATGACGCCGCCGGATCTGCCGCCGAGGCCCGTGCCGAGGGCGCCGCTCACCGATGTGGTGCCGCGGCGGACGCTGGTCGTCATCGCGGTGGTGGTGGTGCTCGCCGTGATCGGCACCGTACTGGCCCTCACGCTCGGTGACGACGGCGGCTCCGACGGGGCCGCGGGCAGTGGCGGCAAGGCGTCGGCCAGTGCGACCGCGAGTGCCGGCACCAAGGAGGACGAGGGCGGCGGTACGCGTACCGACGGCTCGGCCACCGAGTCCGCGGCGGCCGGGTCCGGGAACACCTCGAGCGCCGAAGCGAGCGCGTCCGGAGGCGCTGGCTCGGGTGAGGGCTCCTCCGGTTTCGGTGACGGCAAGGCGGCGGAGACGACGTACAAGGGAAGCCAGGGGTACTCGATCGGGTTGCCGGCCGGATGGAAGTTCCAGTCGACGGGGTCGGCGGGGGACCGTTTCACCGGCCCGGACGGTCAGAAGCTGCTCGTGGCCTGGACGTCCACGCCGAAGGGTGACCCGGTGGCGGACTGGAAGAGCCAGGAGCGGTACATGACGCGCTCCCAGTACAAGAGGATCCGAATAGAGAAGGTGGACTACCGCAGCTGGAACACGGCTGACTGGGAGTTCACCTACTCGGAGAGCGGGACGACGTACCGGACGATCGACCGGGGCTTCGTCGTCAACGACCAACTCGGGTATGCGCTGATGTACACCGCGAAGGACGCGAAGTGGGACAGCGAGCTGCGTGAGGGCACCTGGAAGACGCTGGCCGACACCTTCACACCGAAGCCGTGAGGCCGCGTGACCTGTGATCGACACCTTGTTCGGTTTCTCGTTTGACGCGTGAGATCTGGAATCCCCTCTTTGCGAGTTGCCTCCGGCACGTATCGTGAGTGCTTGCGGACCGTACGCAGCCAGGAAAGTAGGCGGAACGGGCCGCGAGGCGAACGGAATTGACCAACCGGGCGGCCGGGGGAGGCAACGTGGACGACTATGCGGGACGGGTACTCGCCGACCGCTACCGCCTGCCGCTGCCGCCCTCCGACGAGTACGAACTCACCGAGACCCGGGCCTTCGACACCTACAGCGGGCAGGAAGTCCTCGTCAGGCAGGTGCCGTTGCCCGAGGTCGTCGAGGCGGAGGTGCTCGACGCGGAGGGGCTGCCGGAGGGATTCACGGCGCGGGATCCGCAGGGTCGGCAAGGCCGTGGAGCGCGGCGGTCCCCGGCGGGTGCGGCGGCGCGGCGACCCACGGATCCGGCCGTACGGCGGGCCGTCGAGGCCGCGCAGTCGGCGGCCCGGATTCCCGACCATCCTCGGCTCGACCAGGTCTTCGACGTGTTCGCCGACGGTGGGTCGCTGTGGATAGTCAGTGAGTTGGTGTCCGCGCGGCCGCTGGCGGCGTTGCTCGCGGAGAAGCCGCTCACGCCGTACCGGGCGGCCGAGGTCGCCTCCGACGTCCTCATGGCGCTGCGGGTGCTGCACGCGCACGGCTGGGTGCACCGGAACATCACCGCCCGCACGGTGCTCGTCTGCGACGACGGCCGCGTGATGCTGACCGGCCTCGCGGTCGGAGCGGCGGAGGAGGCACTGTGCGGTTACGACCCGGTGCCGGCCGAAGGGGCGGAATGGGGTGCCGGGGGCGGGGAGTTCGGTGACGGTTCTGGGGCTGGGGGGTCTGGTGGGCCTGGCGGCGCGGAGGACAGTGGGCGCGCTGCTCGTGCCGGGGCCGTTGGAGGAAACGGCGGCGTAGGCGGGCCTGGCGGTGGCGGTAGTGCCGCTGGAGCCCGTGGAGTCGGTGGCGCCGGTGTGCCTGTCGGACCCGGGGGCGGTCGCGGATTCGGTGGCGCCGTGCCGGTCGGGCCCGGCGGTCCCCGAGGCGCCGGTGGTGGTGGTTTCGGTGGGGCCGATCCCGAGGCTGCTCGGCGGGCCGCCATCGAGGCGCGGGAGGCCGGAGGGCTTCCGGCTGCCGGGGCGGAGCCGGAGAGCGCGAACGGCGCGGGAACTTCGGCCGCGGTCGCCCGTAGGGACGTCGACGGCGGTGCGGACGTCAGGGCGGCGCGGGCCGGGGCGATCGCCGCGTATCGCGCGGGGGCGCGGGCGGCGGCCCGGGTTCAGGAGGCGCAGCAGAGCGGCCGGGCGGCACTGCCCGGGGCCCGCCCCGCGCCCGAGGACGGCCCGGCCGCACACCCGAACGGGGCGGCGCAGTTGCCGCCTCCCACGGCGAACGGTGGGCAGCAGCCGCCGTATCCGGGTGCGCAGGGTGGGCGGGCGCCGTACCCCTCTGCCAACGGGGCGGCGCAGTCGCCGTACTCCACCCCGGGCGGTGGGCAGCAGTCGCCGTATCCCGGTGCGAACGGGGGGCGGGAGACGGCCAGGGGTGTTTCCCCGGGGCAGATTGCCGATCCCTATGGTGTGCGTCCCGCGTCCTGGCATGGGGCCGCGCCTCGGGGTGGGGCCGGTGGCGTCACCGCGTCGCCCGGTGCGCCCGGCGAGGGGGGAGTTGCTTCGGCGGGGTTTGGTGCGACCGCGGCCGGTGTTCCGGTCCCGTCGGCGGCCGGCCTGGCGGGACCGGGTCCTCACGGCTCCTCCGCGCCCCCCCTTCCCGGTGGCCCCGGCGCCCCCACCGGCCGGTGGGACGAGCTGGCCGCGGGGTCGCCCGTGCGGCGGGGGCCGACCACCGCGTTGGCCGCTGAGCGGGCTCGGCAGGCGCGGATGGCCGTGGTGGGGCCGGTGACGGAGCGGTGGGCGCCCGAGCAGGCCGGGCCGGTGCACGAGAACTGGCAGTTGGCGGCGCCGATCGGGCCGCAGACCGACCTGTGGGCGCTCGGGGCGCTGCTGTTCAGGGCCGTACAGGGGCATGCGCCGTATCCGGAGGAGTCGACGGCCGAGCTCGTCCAGTTGGTGTGTGCGGAGCCGCCCGCGTTCGCCGAGGAGTGCGGGCCGCTCAGGCCGGTGGTCGAGTCGCTGCTGCGACAGGACCCGACCGAGCGGCTGGACTTCGAGGAACTGCGCGGCTGGCTGCGCTCGCTGGTGCGTTCGGCGCCCGAGCCGGAGGCCGGCGCGCACGTCGTCGCCGCGCCGCCCACCGACAGGAGTCGACTGCCCGTCGTACGCCGTCGGGGCGAGCTGGTGCGCAGGCGGCGGGCCGGGCTGCCCGCGACGAGTGCGCACGGGCGGCACAAGCGGGCGCGGGAGGAGGCGCGTTCGCCGAGGAGTCTCGGGCGGACCCTGCTGGTGCTGATCCTGCTCGTGCTGGCCGGGGCGATCGCGTACGCCATGTTCTTCATGCCGAAGGCGGACCCGGACGACCAGGGCGCCGGGGACCGGACCGGGGCGGCCGGTGAGGTGAGCCAGGCTCCCGAGCAGTCCCCGGAGGCGAGCAGCGAGCCGCGGCCCGACCAGACCTCGCCCGGATCCTCCACGGGGAGTCCCTCGGCGTCCGCGGGTTCCACCGAGCCGCAGACCGAGGGGCCCGAGGTCGCCGACGGCTTCACCCTGCGCAAGGACACGGAGGGCTTCCGGGTCGCCGTGGCCAACGGCTGGGAGCGCACGGCGGAGAACGGGCGCGGGCAGATCGTGTACGCGCACGGGAACTTCGAGCTGATCGTCGTGCCAGGGCGGGACAGCGCGGCCGAGGACGGCAGTGATCCCATGGTGTATCAGCGGGAGAAGGAGCCCGAGTTGCAGCCGTACCGCGACTCCAGCTGGGCCACCGCGACGGGGCTGAAGACGATCCAGGTGGGCGGCCGGACCATGGCCGAGGGGCAGTTCACCTGGACCGGCGACGACGGACGCGAGCTGTTCGTGCGCAATCTGGCGCTGCTGATCGACGGGAAGTACCACGTGGTGCAGGTACGCGGCCCGGAGGCGGAGCGGGACGAGGTGACGCGGCTGTACGAGCAGGCGGCGCAGACCTATCAGGCCACCGGCTGAACACCGGGCGGGAAGCGGCGGCTGACGGACGCCTCCGGCTACTCATTGGTTGACTTTCGCCTCTCGAAGCGACAACCGTCACAGTGCGGTCTCCTTGGTGCTCCCCTGGTTCCTTTCGGCGCGGGCAGGTCCTTAGTCTGACTCCGTCAAGAGCATTGCGGGGCAACGTGAATCAGATGCAGGGCCAGCTCGTCGCCGGGCGCTACCGGCTCGCCGACCCGATAGGCAAGGGCGGCATGGGCCGGGTTTGGCGTGCCCACGACGAGGTGCTGCACCGGGCCGTCGCGATCAAGGAGCTGACCGCCGCCCTCTACGTGTCCGAGAGTGACCGGACGGTCCTTCTCGCCCGCACCCGGGCGGAGGCGCGCGCGGCCGCCCGGATCAACCACTCCGCCGTCGTCACCGTGCACGACGTGCTCGACCACGACGGCCGGCCGTGGATCGTGATGGAGCTGGTCGAGGGCCACTCGCTGGCCGACGCCGTCAAGGAGCAGGGGCGGGTGGAGCCGACGGAGGCCGCCCGCATCGGCCTGTGGGTGCTGCGCGCGCTGCGCGCCGCGCACACGGCCGGAGTCCTGCACCGCGACGTGAAGCCCGGCAACGTCCTGCTCGGCAGCGACGGCCGCGTCCTGCTCACCGACTTCGGCATCGCGCAGGTGGAGGGCGACACCGCCATCACCCGTACGGGAGAGATCGTCGGCTCGGTCGACTACCTCGCGCCCGAGCGGATCCGCGGCCACGACCCGGGAGCCTCCTCCGACCTGTGGGCGCTCGGCGCCACGCTGTACACGGCGGTCGAGGGCAGGTCGCCGTTCCGTCGCACCACGCCCCTGACCACCATGCAGGCCGTCGTCGACGAGGAACCCACCGAGCCGCGGTACGCCGGCCCGCTCGGGCCCGTCATCGCCGCCCTGCTGCACAAGGATCCCGCCCTGCGGCCCGACGTGGCCGAGGCCGAGCAGATGCTCGCCGAGGCGGCGGAGGGACGGCGGCCGAGTGCCGCGCAGGCGTACGTGCCGACGCAGCACGTCGGGGTCGGGTCCGGGAGGTCCCCGTACGGGACGGGGCCCCACACCGGAGCGGGCGTCGGTGGGTACGGCGGGACGCACGGTGGGGTGTACGACGGGACGCACCGTGGTGCGCAAGGCGGGGCGCACAGGGGGCCGCAGGGTGGGGCCCACAGTGGCCCGCAAGGTGGGGCGCACGGCGGGGGGACCACGCCGGTCACCGGGACGCCGTATCCCCCGGTGACGGGCGCGACCAGTGTGACGCCCGTCGGTGGACCGGCGCACCATGCCGCCGCCGCTCCGCCGGCCCCGTCCGGGCGCCGTCGGCTGCGCACCCTCGCCCTTGTCGTCGCCCTTGCCGCGATCATCGGCGGAGGTACGGCGGTGTGGGTGCAGCGGTGGGACGAGGGGCGGCGGCAGGCCGACGCCGGGACGTCCACCTTGCCGAGCCCCACGGACACCACCGGCACCGGTGCGCCGACTCGGGCGGGCTCCGGCTCGAACACCTGGGTCTCCGTCGACGATCCCGTCGGGTTCAGCCTCTCTCTGCCCAAGGGCTGGAAGCGGTCGGTCCACAGCGACAAGGACGGCATCGTGCAGATCGACTACTCACCCGACGGCGGCGAACACTTCGTCCGCATCGCCGTCGACGAATCGCCGGACTTCGGCGACCCGTACGCCCACCAGCTCGACCTGGAGGAGCAGCTTCGGCGGCTGGTCGACTACGACCGGGTGACGCTGGAGAAGAACGTCTACCGTGACCGCGACGGTTCCCTGTGGGAGTACACGTGGACCGCGCAGGCCAAGGACGCGCCGCCGTCCCCCGGTCCGCGCCGCGCCATCGAGGAGACGTACCTCGCCCGGGACGGCGTCGAGTACGCCATCTACATGTCGTCGCCGGCCGAGAGCTGGGCGAAGACGCGCAAGCAGTTCACGGCGGTACTGCAGGGGTGGCAGCCGGGGACCGGCTGACACGCGCCCCCTGGGAATGGCCGGTCGCCGACCCGGAGGGGGTCCGTCCGGTGCGGCATCATGAGGCGCATGGGGACCGAGGGGGACAACGTCCGTGTGATCGCGGGTCGTTACCGGCTCGAGGAGCGGCTCGGGCGCGGTGGCATGGGGGTCGTCTGGCGGGCGACCGACCAGTTGCTCGGCAGGCAGGTGGCGGTCAAGGAACTTCCCCTGGACGACACGCTCTCCGCGGACGAGGCCCGTCGGCAGCGCGAACGCACCCTGCGCGAGGCGCGTGCGGTCGCCCAGTTGAGTCATCCGCACGTCATCGTCGTCCACGACGTGGTCGAGGACGGTGAACGCCCTTACATCGTCATGGAGTTGATCCACGGCGGCTCACTGGCCGACCGGATCGCCGAGCGCGGCCCGGTCGACGCCGTGGAGGCCGCCCGGATCGGCGTCGCCCTGTTGGGTGCGCTGCGGGCGGCGCACGCGGCGGGGGTTCTGCACCGTGACATCAAGCCGGCGAATGTCCTGCTGGAGGAGAACGGCGCCGGTGGGAACGGCATGACCGGCACCCACGGCACCCACGGCACCGTCGATGCCCACAACACCCACGGCACCGGCCACGACGGTTACGACCGTGCCGGCCCCGGCTCCGGCCGTGTCGTGCTCACCGACTTCGGCGTCGCGCAGGTCGCCGGCGCCTCCACGCTCACCGAGAGCGGGGCCTTCGTCGGCTCACCCGAGTACACCGCGCCCGAGCGGATGTCCGGGGCGGTGACCGGGCCCGCGTCCGACCTCTGGTCGCTGGGCGCGCTGCTGTGCACCGCGCTGAGCGGCGAGTCACCGTTCCGGCGCGACTCGTTGGGCGGCATCCTGCACGCGGTCGTCTCCGCGGAGATACGGCCGCCCGCGCAGGCCGCGCCGATCCTGCCCGTCGTACAGGGCCTGCTCGAACGCGATCCCGGGCGGCGGCTGGACGCGGGGGAGGCGGAGCGGATGCTGCTCGACTTCCTGGAGACGGGCCGCACGTCGAAACGATTCGGTCCGGGGAAGCGCCACGCGTACTCCACGCGCAGCGTGCTGGTCGCCGCGCTGCTGGTCACCGCGATGGCGGGGGCGGGGGTGTCGGCTGCGGCCCTGTTGATGGACCGGGAGGGTGGCGGGGGTGTGGTGCCGGTCCCCACGAGTTCGGCCCCGCCCTCCGGCGGAACGTCGAGTGCGCCGGGTACGCCGACTGCACCGCGTACCTCGACCGCACCGGGTAAACCGAGGTCGTCGGCGTCACTGAGTGCGTCCCCCTCGCCCAGTCCCTCCGCGAGCCCCTCCGCCCCCGTCTCCGCTCCGACGAACTCCGGATAAAGGGAAGATAAGCGGCAACCTGAGTCACGGGTCTGTGACCGGAAAGCGCCAGAGGTGGAAGCGGAAGCACTTGGCGCGATATGGATGAACCCATGAGCAGCAACGGGGGAGCCCCTTACGGAGCCGAAGAGCCAACGAGTTTCGGTCTGCAACCGCCCAACCCGTACGCGGCGGTGCCGCACCCCGACAACCCGTACGCGGCACCCACTCAGGTCGTGCCGCCGCAGGCCGCCCCGCCGCGGGCCGCGCCCCAGCCGGAGCCGGAGCCTGCCCAGGACCCCGGCATCGGTCGGCTGATCGCCGGTCGGTACCGGCTGCTCGCCAAGCTCGGGCACGGTGGCATGGGCACGGTGTGGCGGGCCAAGGACGAGACGGTGGACCGCGAGGTCGCCGTCAAGGAGCCCCGCGTACCGGACCACCTTCCCGACCGCGAACGTGCCAATGCCTTCGAACGCATGCGCAGGGAGGCGCGCGCGGCGGCCCGGCTCGACCATCCCGCCGTGGTGAACGTGCACGACGTTGCGGTCGTGGACGGCCAGCCGTGGATCGTGATGGAGCTGGTGCGGGGCCGTTCGCTGGGTGACGCGTTGCAGGAGGGCACCCTCGGGGCCCGGGATGCGGCGAAAATCGGCCTCGAGGTGCTGGGCGCGCTGGAGGCCGCGCACGCGGCGGGCATTCTGCACCGTGACGTCAAGCCGGACAACGTCCTGCTCGGCCGGCACGACCGGGTCGTCCTCACCGACTTCGGCATCGCCCAGATCGAGGGCGAGACCAACCTGACCGACACCGGCGGCTTCGTCGGCTCGCCCGAATACATCGCGCCGGAACGGGTGCTGGGCCAGCGCCCCGGCCCGGCCAGCGACCTGTGGTCCCTCGGCGTGGTCCTGTACGCGGCGACGGAGGGCGTCTCCCCGTTCCGCCGCAGCAACACCCCGGCGACCCTCCAGTCCGTCCTCAATGCGGCACCTGCCCCACCTGCCTCCGCGCAGGGCCCGCTCGCCGAGGCCATCAACGGCCTGCTCCAGAAGGACCCGGCCCGCCGCCCGAACGCCGCCCAGGTCCGCGACCTGCTGGAGCGCACCGCCAACCCTCCGGCCCCGGCCCCGACACAGGTCGTCCAGATCACCGGCTCACCCGCGACCGGCGGAGCCCCCGGTGGCGTCCGGCTCGGCCGCAGGACCCTGATCGGCCTCGGTGCCGCGGTCGTCGCGGCGGCGGTGGCGGCGTATCTGGTGATCGCGGACCCCTTCGCGGGGCCGCTGCCGGACGGCTGGAAGACGGTGCCCGCGCAGGACGTCGCGGCCACCCTGGCGGTGCCCGCCGACTACAAGAAGTCCGAGCCCGACCGGGAGACCGACAAGGGCCACTGGGTGACGTACACCGATGCCAGTGGTGCCATCTGGATCAGCCTGTCGCTCTACAAGAAGGCCGAGGACACGAGCAGCGAGATCGCGGGCTCCGCGGCCGCCGAGATGTACGACGACGACGGCGTGTTCAAGCAGAGCGGCAGCTACGAGCTCGACATGCCCGCCGAGAAGCTGAAGACCAAACCCGACAGCGCGACGTACCAGGGCAGGAAGGCCGCCGAGAACACCGTCGTCTACACCACCGACGACACCCAGAACCCCCGCCCGCGCGAGCTGAGGCTCTTCTACTACAAGACCTCAGCCGGCGACATGTACAAGCTCTCCATCGGCTACCCGGGCGAGGGGGACTTCACGGGGCGCGGGCGCGAGGTGGCGAAGACGGCGATCGCGAACCTGGACGTCGACAAACCGTGAACGGATTCGAGATGGTGCGGTTCTCGGCATGGGCGAGGCTGGTGAAACGGCGCGCGCCGTCATCGCGCAGTTGGTGCGGGACGGGTTCGCCGGGAACCTGAGCCGCGTCGACAAGCGGCCACCTCGCAAGGTACTCATGGGGCATGAGCAACGACGGTGGCTCCGGAGGCGGCAAGGAGCGGATAGTCGGGGGGCGTTACCGGCTGGTCGAACGGATCGGGTCCGGCGGGATGGGCACCGTGTGGCGGGCCGTCGACGAGCTGGTCGGACGGGAGGTCGCCGTCAAGCAGCCGCGGTTGCCCGGGGATCCCGAGGACGAGAGTCATCAGAGGGCGGCCCACCGGCTCTACCGCGAGGCTCGTGCCGCCGCCCGCGTCGACCACCCCTCCGCCGTCACCATCCACGACGTCGTCGCGGGGGAAGAGGACGGCCTCCCATGGATCGTCATGGAGTTGGTCCGCGGCGAGTCCCTCCACGACATGCTTCAGCGCGGGCCCGTCGAACCCGCCGAGTCCGCCCGCATCGGCCTCGCCGTCCTCGGCGCCCTGCGCGCCGCGCACTCCGTCGGCATCGTGCACCGGGACGTCAAGCCGGCCAACGTCCTGCTGGGCCGACACCGTCGCGTCGTCCTCACCGACTTCGGCATCGCCCACGTACAGGGCGAGGAGTCCCTCACCATGACCGGCGAGTTCGTCGGCTCCCTGGAGTTCATCGCGCCCGAGCGGATGTCCGGCCGGGGTGGCCCCGCCGGCCCCGCCTCCGACCTGTGGTCGCTGGGTGTGCTGCTCTACGCCGCCGTGGAGGGCCGGCCCCCCTTCCGCCGTACGACCCTGGAGTCCACCCTCGCCGCGATCCTCGCCGCCGACACACCGGAGCCCAAGCAGGCCGGTCCGCTCGGGCCAATCATCGTGCGACTGCTGGAGAAGGACCCCGAGCGGCGTCCCGACGCGTCGGAGGTCGCCGTGGCGCTGGAGGCGGTGGCGAAGGGGTGGCCGGTGCCGGGCCCCTCCGGGGAGGAGACCGAGGCGGAGAAGCAAAACGTGTCAGGGCTCAGGGAGTTGGCGGAGGACGCCGGGACGGTACGGCTGGGGGAGGCCGTACGAACGCCGGAGCCGACACCCGAACCGGAACCCGCGCCCGAACCGGAATCCGAAACGGAACCCGAACCCGCACCGGCAGCGGCTCCCGCACCCGAACCGGAATCCGAACCAGCAGCGGCTCCCGCTCCCGCTCCCGCACCACAACCGGAAACCGCCGCCACCTCGAAGCCGAAGCCGAAGACCAAGCCGAAGCGCCGCCCTCGCCTCCCCCTCCCCGCCACCCTGCTCGCCGCCCTCCTCGTCGGCGGCATATGGCTGGGCACGTCCACCTACCTCACGGAGACCGATAGCGGCTCCGCCACGGAACTGACCCCCACCCGCGCCCCCACTCCCACCCGCACCGCCCCACGCACCCCCACCACCGCTCCCACCCCCACCGCCTCCTGGATCACCCACCGCGAGCCGGCCATGAACGCCACCCTCGCCCTCCCCGCCGCCTACAAGGAAACCGCCCGCGACGGCAGCGCCGAGGACCCGCCCCGCTTCGTCGTCTACGACCTCGACGACACCATCCGGCTCCGCCTCACCCAGTGGGACAAGGCCCCCCGCTCCCCGATGGCCCAGGCGCAGGCGGCGCAGGACACCTGGGGCAGCCGCAACGGGGACGCGAGCACGCAGAAGACCCGCACCAGCTTCCACGGCTACGAGGCGGCGCTCGCGGACACCACGTACGACCTGGACGGGCGCCCCACCCGGGTCATGCAGCTGATGATCGTCACCGATGACAGCCGCATGTACGAGCTGCGCGTGGACATGCCCAAGGGAACGCCGGACGAGAAGAAGGGCACGGCGGTGTTCAAGGCGGCCCGTGGCCGTCTCGAGATCGGAAATGACGAGAACGGCTGAACTCCCGGCAGCCGCCACCGGCCAACGCCCTGATCAGCGCATTCCCTGCCAGCGACCGCTGGCATCATGCGGGTCCTCGGTGAATCCGCGTTACCAACGGGTACACAAAGCCTTCGCCACGTCATACCCTGCGGCTCATGACGGACGCGCAGGCCCCGGCCAAGACCGGCACGAACCCCATCGCCCCCGCCCCCGAGGGCGCCCGTACCGCGGCCGACGTGGTCACCCCGGAGCTGGTCGCCCAGCTCACCAAGGGCGTGGCCGGATCCGGTCGGACCGCGAACCACACGCCGTTCACCGGCGAGAAGCTGGCGGACCTGCCCGAGTCGACGCCCGAGGACGTGCAGAAGGCCTTCGACGCCGCCCGTAGGGCGCAGTCGGTCTGGGCGCAGACGCCGGTACGGCAGCGCGCCGCCGTGCTCCTGCGTTTCCACGACCTGATCCTCGAACGCCAGGCGGAGGTCCTCGACCTGATCCAGCTGGAGACCGGCAAGGCCCGCCTGCACGCCCACGAAGAGGTGCAGGCCGTGGCCGTGGCGGCCCGGCACTACGGACGCAGGGCCACCGCGTATCTGAAGCCGAAGCGGCACGCGGGTGCCGTCCCGGCCCTCACCAAGGTCACCGAACTGCGCCACCCGCGCGGTGTCGTCGGTCAGATCGCTCCCTGGAACTACCCCCTCGAACTCTCCGTCGGCGACGCGCTCCCCGCCTTCGTCGCGGGCAACGCGGTCGTGATGAAGCCGGACACGGAGACCTGCCTCACCGCGCTCTGGGCCCGCGATCTGCTCATCGAGGCCGGTCTGCCCGCCGACGTCTTCCAGGTCGTCCTCGGCGAGGGCCCGGTCATAGGCCCCGAGGTCGTCAAGCACGCCGACTACGTCTCCTTCACCGGCTCCACCCGCACCGGCCGCGAGGTCGCGCAGGGCGCCGCCGCCCGCCTGGTGGGCGTCTCCCTCGAACTCGGCGGGAAGAACGCGATGCTGGTCCTGGAGGACGCCGACATCGAGAAGGCGGCCGCGGGTGCCGTCCGCGCCTGCTTCTCCTCGGCCGGCCAACTCTGCATCTCCATCGAGCGGTTGTACGTCCACGAGTCCATCGCCGACGCCTTCCTGGAGCGCTTCGCCGCCCGCACGAAGGCGATGCGCCTCGGCACGTCCCTCGCGTACGGCGCCGACATGGGCTCCCTGGTCGGTGAGCGGCAGCTGGAGACCGTCACGCGGCACGTCGAGGAGGCCGTCGCCAAGGGCGCGAAGGTCGTCGCCGGCGGGGTGGCCCGCCCGGACGTCGGCCCGTACTTCTTCGAGCCGACCATCCTCGACGACGTCGAGGCGCCGATGTCCGTGTGCGGCGAGGAGACCTTCGGCCCGGTCGTCTCGATCTACCGTTTCGGTTCCGAGGACGAGGCGGTCGAGCAGGCCAACGCCACGCCGTACGGCCTCAATTCCTCCGTCTGGACGCAGGACGGCCGGCGTGGCCGCGAGGTCGCCGCCCGTCTGCGCACCGGCACGGTGAACATCAACGAGGGCTACGCCCCGGCCTACGGCAGTGTCCAGTCCCCGATGGGCGGCATGAAGGAGTCCGGCCTCGGCCGCCGTCACGGCTCCGAGGGCATCCTCAAGTACACCGAGGCCCAGACGGTGGCCCAGCAGCGCCTGCTGCCGATGGCCCCGTCGCTGGGGATGGACGACGAGAAGTACGCGGCCTTCATGAGCCGCAGTCTCCGCCTGATGAAGGCATTCCGTTTCAGGTAGCCGACCCAGGGGCGCGGGGAACTGCGCGACCAGCCAAGAATCACCCGCACTGCACACTCAAAGAGGAGCCGGCACGTGCCCCAGGACACCTACGACTACGACGTCATCGTCGTCGGCTCCGGCTTCGGCGGTTCGGTAACCGCCCTCCGCCTGACGGAAAAGGGCTACGACGTAGGCGTCCTGGAGGCCGGCCGCCGCTTCACCCCCGCCACGCTCCCGAAGAACTCCTGGGACCTGAAGAACTACCTCTGGGCCCCGAGACTCGGCATGTACGGCCTCCAGCGCATCCATCTGCTGGGCAACGTCATGGTCCTGGCCGGCGCGGGTGTCGGTGGCGGCTCCCTCAACTACGCCAACACCCTCTACGTACCGCCGAAGCCGTTCTTCGAGGACCCGCAGTGGCGTGACATCACCGACTGGCAGCAGGAGCTGGCGCCGTACTACGACCAGGCGCGGCGCATGCTCGGCGTACGGCTCAACCCGACGATGACCCCGTCCGACGTGCACCTGAAGGCGGCCGCCGAGCGGATGGGCGTCGGCGACAGCTTCCACATGGCGCCGGTCGGCGTGTTCTTCGGGGACGGGGAGGACGCCGGCGGCGCTGCGAAGGCCCAACCCGGTGAGCAGGTGGACGACCCCTACTTCGGCGGCGTGGGCCCGGCCCGCAAGGCCTGCAACGAGTGCGGCGAGTGCATGACCGGCTGCCGGCACGGTGCGAAGAACACCCTCAACGAGAACTACCTGTACCTCGCCGAGAAGGCGGGCGCGGTCGTCCACCCGCTGACGACGGTCGTCTCGATCACGGACGACTCGCGGGGCGGCTACGCGGTGGCCACGCTGCCGACCGACCGGAGGAAGGGCGAGGGCCGGACCTTCAAGGCCCGCCGGGTGGTCCTCGCGGCCGGCACCTACGGCACCCAGACCCTCCTGCACCGGATGAAGACGGGCGGCCAACTGCCGTACGTGTCCGACAAGCTGGGCGAGCTGACCCGCACCAACTCCGAGGCGCTGGTCGGCGCGCAGACCAGCGACCGCCGCTACCGCAAGATCACCGGCGAGCAGAAGGTCGACTTCACCCGCGGAGTGGCCATCACCTCGTCCATCCACCCGGACGCCAACACCCACATCGAGCCGGTCCGCTACGGCAAGGGCTCCAACTCGATGGGCAGCCTGTCGATCCTCCAGGTCCCGTACGCCGAGGGCTCCTCGCGCGTCCTGGCCTGGCTGAGCAACGCGGCCCGCCATCCCGGCCTGGTCCTGCGCTCCCTCTCCAACCGCCGCTGGTCGGAGAAGACCATCATCGGCCTGGTGATGCAGTCGCTGGACAACTCCCTGACGACGTACCTGAAACCGGACGGCGTGGGCAAGGGCCTGCTGACGGCCCGCCAGGGCCACGGGTCCCCGAACCCCAAGCAGATCAAGGCGGCCTCGGAGGGGGCGTCGGCCATAGCGGCCGAGATCAACGGCTTCGCCGGCTCGAACGTCGGCGAACTGATGGGTACCCCGCTCACCGCCCACTTCCTCGGCGGCTGCCCGATCGGCTCCTCCCGCGACACCGGCGTCATCGACCCCTACCACCGCCTCTACGGCCATCCCGGCATCTCGGTCGTCGACGGCGCCGCGGTCTCCGCGAACCTGGGAGTGAACCCCTCCCTCACCATCACCGCCCAGGCCGAGCGCGCCATGTCGTACTGGCCCAACAAGGGCGAGGCGGACCCGCGTCCGGCACAGGGCGGGACGTACGAACGCCTCAAGCCGGTCGAGCCGAAGTCCCCGGCGGTCCCGGCGGACGCCTTCGGCGCGCTGAAACTGCCGTTCCTGGGGATACCGGCGGTGCCGCCGAAGAAGTAACCCCGAGCGGACCGCCGTACACAAGAGGCCGTACACAAAGAGGCCGTACGCAAAGAGAAGGACCTGCACCCCCCTCCGAGCGCAGGTCCTTCTCTGTTCTTGCGAGCCTTACCGGGCCTTGGTCAGCCCTGGTCGGGCTTTAGGCCTGAGCACCGGCCTTCCGGCGCCGCACCACGAACACCGCACCCGCACCGGCGACGACCGCGACGCCACCCACGAGGCCGATCATCGGCAGCGCCGAGCTCGAACCCGTCTCGGCCAGGGTGCCGGTGGCGGAGACCTCGTTCACGTCGGTGAGGTCCGTCTTGCCGCCCTGCGGCTTGGCGTCGTTCGGGTCACCGGCGTCGGAACCGGCGGCGAGGATGTCGAAGAAGTAGACCCAGCCGTTCGGGTCGTCGGCGACCCAGCAGCCCTCGTCGTCCGCGTACTCGGCGAGGCCGCCGGTCAGACCGAGGGAGTCCGGCACCTTGCCGCTGACACTGAGGCGCAGCTTGTACGAGATCGACTGGCCCGCGCCGAGCGAGAACGAGGGGAACGTGCCACCCTCGCCCGCGGCGTTCGCGATCGTGTCCCAGGCGTGGGTGGCCGTGTTGAAGACCTGGACCTTGATCTCGCCGGAGTAGTCCTCCGCGTCGTCCCAGCCGATCGCGGCGACGCCGATGAGCGGCTTGATGTCCTTGATCTCGTCGTCCCCGTGGTTGGACACGTTGAACGAGAACCCGGTCCACCCGCTGCCGGCGACGATCGTCTCGGGGAGCCCGGACAGGCCGCTGCTCACGTCGTCGCTGAGCTCGGCGGTGCTGTTGCCGTCCTCGTCGACGCAGAGCTCCGGGTCCTCGTCCTCGGGCGTGCTCGCGCTGGGGCTCGGGGAGGTGGAGGCGGCCGGGGAGCTCGCGTCGCCGGCCGGGGTGCTGGTGTCGGCGGCGGGCGTGCTGGTGTCCGCCGCGGGCGTGCTGGTGTCCGCGGCCGGGGTGCTCTGGTCCGCGGCCGGGGTGCTGGTGTCCGCTGCGGGCGTGCTGGTGTCCGCGGCCGGGGTGCTCGTGTCGGCGGAGGGAGTGGTCTCCTCGGCCGCGGGGCTGCTCGTCGACGTGTCCGGAGTCCCCTCCGTCGCGAACGCGGCGGGTGCGGAGAGCAGGGCGAGCGGGGCTAGGACGGCCGTCGCGGCCGCTGCGGCCATGGCACGGCGAAGCTTCATGAAGACCTCGAAAATCCGGTGTGCCGCGGGCGGCAGCACGCTTGAGAGGCCTCCGCGTGTGGGACGCGGGTGTGGCCCTTGAGTCGCATGGTTTGATCCGCGAAGCCCGCGAATGGTTGCCCTTGTCTTCACAGGATTCTTATGTGATCTGGATCACTATTCGGGGCGGGTGGGAGCTGACGTACGCTCAGCAGCCCGTAAAACCCACTCGCAGAAAGGCGCCCGGCGCCGTGGTCGACAGATCGTCCGAAGAGCCGAGATCCGGTTCGGGGGAGGGGGGCGACTCCTCCTCCATCCCCGACGAGGTGTGGGAGAAGTTCGTCCAGGACAGCGAGCGCGAGGTAGCTGCCGCGGCCCCGAAGGAGCCCTCCGCCCGCGCCCGCATGGTGACCGAGCGGCTGCGGCAGCAGGAGGCGCGGGGCGAGCTTCCCGCGGGCTGGCGCACGGGTCCGGCCTGGCAGGAGATGAACGGACGCGCCGCCCGGCGCCGCCGGCGATGGGCGATCATCGGCATACCCCTCGCGGTCGCGGTCGCCGTCGTGGCGATGAAACCCTCGCTGTTGCCGGGCGACCCCTTCGGTACGGGGACACCGGACGCCGCCGCGGCCTCACCCCTGGGCGAGGAGACAGCGGCCCCGACCGCGCCGCCCGCCGCCGCGGACGCCGAAACCCCCACGCTGGACGAGCCGTTCGCCGGTTCCCCGGCGCGGCAGTGGGCCGACGGGGCGGTCGGCATCGTCCTGCCGGAGGCGAAGGCCGTCGGCGGGCTGTCGAAGGACCGGGTCGACCTGGCGCTCCGGCTGACCAAGAAGCTGCTGGTCGGAGCGAACCTGGACCCGAAGACCGTCCGCGGCGAACGCCCCGAGGCCGCGTTCGCGGTGCTCGACCCGAAGCAGCCGGAGTTCGTCGACGGCCTGAACCGGTCCCTGCGCGCGCCCGACGAGGAACACGACCCGCTGGACCTGTTCAGCCGCTTCGACCCGGCAGACGTACGACTCGTCGGTGACGTGATCAAGACGCGCGGCCGGATGACCTTCAAGAAGGGCGACCAGGACGGGGTGGCAGTGCACGCCGACTACACCTTCGTCTACCCGGTCGTCCGCACCGACGGTTCGACCGAGGTCACCCGCACCGTCGTGCGCCGCGTCCTCGACGTCGAACTCCTCGACCCCGCCCGCTATGTGTCCACCCCCGACCGCCTGAACGTCCTGAACCTCGACCGGGACGTCGGCAACACGTCCTGCGAGATCGACGACGGCTATCTGCGCCCGGAGTTCCCCTCGACCACCCCCGCGGACGAACCGGCGAGCGGCCCGACGGTCGATCCGTACGACCGCAGCCGTGACATCGGCGAGGACGGGACGTGCGGGACGGTGTCGCGAACCTGACACACGGCGCCTGATGCCTGGTGCCGACAGGGCGCGAAGGCGGGACACGAGAGCAGGACATGAGAAGGGCCCCGCAGGCCGGAGCCGCGGGGCCCTTCTTTTCTTTCGTCAGCACCGACGTCAGGGCAGCGTCGGTGCCGGGGGAGCGGCGCCGGGGGGTTGCGCCGCTTGCCTTGTGTGCCCTCGGTCGGCGCCCCGGCGCATTCGGGGCGCAGGGATGGTCTCGACCTTTGGCAGTACGGCGATACACGTCAATGCAGTTGTCTACGGCGGGACTCGGGGGGCTTTCCAGGCATCGTGCTCGATGGATGCTGCCCACCGCAACCGTTTGACTCAGACTTGGACATTTGGACTCGGACATTTTGAACTTGGACGTCCCGTCGGTCGGCCCCGGGCGTCCCCGGAGCCGACCGTTCTCTTGGGTGACCGGGCTGCTGTCCCCTGCCGTCCGGTCACTTTTCCGGAGCGAGGTCCCACGACGCACGGCACGATCCGTACGTCTCATCGCTCCAGCGAGCCACGCGTGGTTCTATCGGGCCCGCCCCTGGCTGACACGGACACCACGACAACGAAGCGCTTCGCGTCGCGGTCACGCGCCGTACGGGTGAGAGCGGGACCGAACTCAGATGCGACCCCGGCACAGTTCGAGGAGCGTCATCGCGAGGGACGTACCGGGCTTGCCCAGCGCCTGGCTGTAGTGGTTCAGGACGTCCATCTCGCGGGAGAGGTTCACGCGCCGGCCGCCGGAGGAGATGCGCGCCTCCTGGATGACGGCGGACACGGCCATCCGTTCCTGGATCAGTCCGATGATCCGGTCATCCAGTGCGTCGATGCGCTCACGCGCGCCGGAGATCACGTCGGCGGCCTCGTGGGTACGGGCGCCGGTCACGTCGATGGCGGTCATGTCGGGGCTCCTCATGGCAGGGGAAAGGCAAGGGGTGCGGGATGCCCCGGAGCGACAGAACCCGGAAAACGACAGACGCCCCGGGCCTTGTCGGCCCGGGGCGCCTGGGAAGTCGCTTGTCAGTTGCTCAAGCAGCACGACCATGGCAGCCGGCGGGCCGGTTGCCATAGGTAAAGAGGAAGGTCGGGTGCGTGAGCATGCTGCCAGTATGCCACGGAACTTTTTGGCGTCGGTCCCCACATCTCGGACGCCCGGGACCCCACCCCCGCCCACCTCGGTAGAATCGGGTTACACAGAGACCCCGCCCCACCGCCGGAAGGCCCCCGTGTCATCAGCGACCCCCGCCCCCGACACCGTCCTGGTCGTCGACTTCGGCGCGCAGTACGCCCAGCTCATCGCCCGTCGCGTCCGCGAGGCACGGGTCTACAGCGAGATCGTGCCGAGCACCATGCCGGTCGCGGAGATGCTCGCCAAGAACCCGGCGGCGATCGTCCTCTCCGGCGGCCCTTCCTCGGTGTACGCCGACGAGGCCCCCCGCCTCGACCGCGAGATCTTCGAGGCAGGCGTCCCCGTCTTCGGCATGTGTTACGGCTTCCAGTTGATGGCGCAGACCCTCGGCGGCACGGTCGACAACACCGGCGCCCGTGAGTACGGCCGGACGCCGCTGCACGTCTCCAGGTCGTCCTCCACCCTCTTCGAGGGCACCCCGGACGAGCAGTCGGTGTGGATGTCGCACGGCGACGCCTGCTCCGCCGCCCCCGAGGGCTTCTCCGTCACGGCCTCCACCGAAGTCGTCCCGGTCGCCGCCTTCGAGAACGACGAGAAGAAGCTGTACGGCGTCCAGTACCACCCCGAGGTCATGCACACCACGCACGGCCAGCAGGTGCTGGAACACTTCCTCTACCGGGGTGCGGGTCTGACCCCGTCCTGGACCACGGGCAACGTGATCGAGGAGCAGGTCGCCGCGATCCGCGAGCAGGTCGGCGACAGGCGCGCCATCTGTGGCCTGTCCGGCGGCGTGGACTCCGCCGTCGCCGCCGCCCTCGTCCAGAAGGCCATCGGCTCCCAGCTGACCTGCGTGTACGTCGACCACGGCCTGATGCGCAAGGGCGAGACCGAGCAGGTCGAGAAGGACTTCGTGGCCGCGACCGGCGTACAGCTGAAGGTCGTGGACGCCGAGGAGCGGTTCCTCAAGGCGCTCGCCGGGGTCTCCGACCCCGAGGAGAAGCGGAAGATCATCGGCCGGGAGTTCATCCGGGTCTTCGAGCAGGCGCAGGCGGAGATCATCGCGGACGAGGGCCCCGCGGTCGAGTTCCTCGTCCAGGGCACCCTCTACCCCGACGTGGTCGAGTCCGGTGGCGGCACCGGCACCGCCAACATCAAGTCCCACCACAACGTGGGCGGGCTCCCCGAGGACCTCGAGTTCAAGCTGATCGAGCCGCTGCGCCAGCTGTTCAAGGACGAGGTCCGGATGGTCGGCCAGGAACTCGGCCTGCCGGACGAGATCGTCCAGCGCCAGCCGTTCCCCGGCCCCGGCCTGGGCATCCGTATCGTCGGCGCGGTCACCAAGGAGCGGCTCGACCTGCTCCGTGACGCCGACGCCATCGCCCGCGAGGAGCTCACCGCCGCCGGCCTGGACCGGGACATCTGGCAGTGCCCGGTGGTCCTGCTCGCGGACGTCCGCAGCGTCGGCGTCCAGGGCGACGGCCGCACCTACGGCCACCCGATCGTCCTGCGGCCCGTCTCGTCCGAGGACGCCATGACCGCCGACTGGTCGCGACTGCCGTACGACGTCCTCGCGAAGATCTCGACGCGGATCACGAACGAGGTCGCCGACGTCAACCGGGTCGTGCTCGACGTGACGAGCAAGCCGCCGGGCACCATCGAGTGGGAGTGACCTCCCCCTTCCAAGGTCAGGTCCGCTTGAGCGTGCGCACCGGCGCTCCGGGCTTCCAGACCTGGACGACCAGGTATGTGTCGTCCTCGACGTAGGTCCGCACGACCTCCGTCAGCTCGGTGCGGAAGAGGTGGAGCGGCTCCGGCGGTTCCACCTCTTCGACGTATCCGGCCTTCGTCTCCGGGTCGTCGACCTCGATCGCCCGCCCGCTGATCCGGACGTCGCCGCCGCCCATTCCGGTGCCCTCCCCGGGGTTCGCCTGGAGCGCGAACCGCGGGTCGCGGCGCAGGTCGAGCGCCTTGAGCGAGCCCGGCATCATGCCCAGCCACAGCTCGCCGTTCAGGAAGCGCACCTCCAGGCCGGTGGTGCGCGGCGATCCGTCCTTGCGGAGGGTCGCGAGGATGTGGTGCGTGTAGGCGCCGAAGCGTTCTTCGACGGTCTTGGCCAGGTCGGGTTCCGCGGCGGAGAAAGCTGCCCAGTTCATATCAGCCAGTCTTCCGCCGATACCCGACATCTTCTGTCGGGTATCGGCCGGGTGCGCCATCTTTACCCCCCAGCGCTGTTCTCCTGCTCTGACCGACGGTAACTTCCGCCCCGTAAGCCAACCCAGTGCGGAGGACGACACATGCACGGGACGCCCGAAGCCGGGCCCACTCCACCCCAGCCGCTCCCCACCGACCGGCTCCGGTTCGCCATGCCACCGATGCACGAATCGGTCGACGACGAACGCCGGCACCGCAAGGAACGGCTCGCGGGCGCACTGCGGATCTTCGGGCGGCTCGGCTTCGAGGACGGGGTCTCCGGCCACATCACCGCCCGCGACCCCGAGTACAGCGACTGCTTCTGGGTCAATCCGTTCGGGATGCCGTTCAAGCACGTCACCGTGAGCGACCTGGTCCTCGCCAACTCCGACGGCCAGGTCATCGAGGGCCGCTACCACGTCAACCAGGCCGCCTTCACCGTGCATGTCCAGGTGCACGCCGCACGCCCCGACGTCGTCGCGGTCGCCCACTGCCACTCGGTGCACGGCCGCGCGCTGTCGGCCCTGGGCGACTTCCTGGACCCGATCACCCAGGAGAGCTGCGCCTTCTACGAGGATCACGCCCTGTACGACGCCTACACCGGTGTCGCCGTCGACGCCGACGAGGGCCGCCGCATCGCCACCGCCCTCGGCACCCGCAAGGCGCTGGTGCTGCGCAACCACGGGCTGCTGACGGTCGGCGACTCGGTGGACGCGGCGGCCTGGTGGTTCCTGTCCCTGGAACGGTCCTGCCAGGTCCAGCTCACCGCCAAGGCGGCCGGGCGGCCCGTCCTGATCGACCACA
This sequence comes from Streptomyces sp. NPDC058678, assembly GCF_042714835.1. NCBI lineage: Bacteria > Bacillati > Actinomycetota > Actinomycetes > Kitasatosporales > Streptomycetaceae > Streptomyces > Streptomyces sp. NPDC058678. Next base: position 132,067 of record NZ_JBHXSG010000012.1, read on the forward strand.
AGGCGGCCGTGGCCACCCGGGAGCAGCTCGGCGGCGACCTGGTGGCGTGGATCAACTACCAGCCGATGTGGCAGGACATCAGCCGCAGTGAGCCGGATCTGCTGAGCTGAGGCTTCCGGGCCGACGCTTCAGAATTTCCGGAGGACGGCGGCCTTCGTCATCGCGAACTCCTCGTCCGTGAGCACCCCGTCCCGGTGCAGCTCGCCCAGCTCCCGCAGCTGTCGTAGGAGGACGTCGTGATGGTCGGCCTGGGGCGGCACGGTCGCCGTCAGCGGGCGCCGGGTGGTCTGCTCGCCGCTCTCGACGGCGGCGCGGGTGGAGGGGTGCGGCAGCCGGGCCGTGACGGCGGTCGCGACGAGCGCCGTCAGCAGGTCGCGGCGGGCGCTGCCCCACAGGTCCAGGGCGTAGGGGTCCTTCTCGGGCGGCAGTTTGGAGAACGTGGTCCCGCGGGTCACGAAGCGCAGGAAGCCGTCCTCGTAACCGGAGTTCGGCAGCCACTCGACCTGGGCGAGATCGCCGAGGTCGATGATGCGGGGGCCCGTCGCCCGTTTGACCCGGTCCGAGGTGTCGGCCCAGTCGATGCGGACCCGGGTGCCGTCGAAGGAGACCGTGCCGTCGGAGGAGCGGACCGAGACCGGGACCGGCGGGCCGGGCAGGAGGTAGGCCTTGGTCGGCTCCGTGGGGATCTGGTCCAGGAGCAGGGAGCGGCGGATCTCCTCGGCCACGTACTCGGCGACCCCCGCCCGGTCCACCTCCACCAGCAGCCGGTACGGATCGGCCGGGTCGGGCAGGCGGCCCCCGGTCGCGTGCAGGAGCGGGTCCGCGCCCTCGCGCAGCCGTATGCGCAGCCGCCCGCGCCTGCGTTCCGGCTCGAAGGCGACGCCCGAGATGGCCTCCAGGGGCACGGCGATCTCGCCGTACGTCTGCCGGAACAGTGGGACGGAGCGGTGGAGTCCCGGCGTGATCCTGACCGTGCTCCCGTCGAAGGCCCAGGTCCCGTCGCGCTGGATGATCTCGGCCATGGAGGAATTCTCGCAGCCGGGTCAACACGGCGAACCGCCCTTCCCCCGCCCTGACCGGACCTGCCCGGCACGGACCGTGTTCCGTAGGGCACAATTCGCTGTCATCGCACGGACGTAGTGAGGCACAAAATAGCGGGGAAGGCGGGCATCGGGCGTGGCGGTGCAGGAGGCGAGACAGAGCGCGGACTCGGGCGCGCACGGGAGCGCGCACGCGGGTGGCTGCACCTGTGGGGACTGTCCCCACGGGGCGCGTGCGGGACACCGTAGGGCGGTCGCCGAATTCCTGCTGAAGCGGGACGAGTTCGCGGCCGGACAGGGGCTTCCGGCGGCGGTGGCCCACTCGGCCTCCGCCTCCCGCCAGTGGGTCTCGGAGGAACTGACCCAGTCCGCGGACCTCGTCGCCGAACGCGGCCGGGCCGAGGGCGAGGCCTGGCTGTCGCGGCTGTGGCGCCGTACGGCGGGTGCGGTGTGGGCGCTGGTCGTGCTGCTGCTGCTCGTGCAGGCGCTCACGGCCGTCGGCGCGGGCTGGACCTCGGCACGCACCGCCGGACTGCTCGCCGCCCTGGTGGTGGCCGGCGCCCTGACCGCGGCCTCGTGGTTCCACCGGGCGCGCGGCGGCGCGCTGGCGCCGCTGATCGGCGAGGACAACCGCCTCTCCACGTCACGGGCGGTCGCGGTCGGCTGGGTGCTGCTCGTCGCGTACGCCGTACTCGTGCTGGTGGGCCGCCTGGCGGTGGCGTCCGAACCGCCCGAGCGCGACGCGCTGATCTCCGGGTTCGAGCTCTCCCGTGCCGCCGGCGTGGTGACCGTCCTCGCCGTGGTGTGCGCGATCGCCGTCCTGGTGCGGCGGGTGGTCGGGCTGCGGGTGCTGGGGCAGCGGCTGCAGAAGGTACGGGCGGACCGGCCGCGCGCCGCCGACCTGCTGACGGACGACGCGGGCCGGGGGGCCTTCGCGGACATCCAGTACGTCGTCATCAACACGGTCGCCCTCCTCTTCGCTGCCGTACGGCTGGCCCGGCGCCCCGACCAGATGCCGGACCTGCCCTGGGGTCTTGCGGTGGTGGTGCTGGTCTCCGCCGCGACCTACCTCGCCGGGAAGTACGCGGAGGGCGGGCGCCCGGTGATCCTCTCCGTCGTGCGCGCCCGCGAGGCGGGCGACCTGGACGGGCCGATCCGCACGGGCGACGACATCGAGATCCGCGGCGCCGCGTTCGTGCCGCCGGGAGCACAGGGCGCGGACCGGCTGTCCCGGATGGTCGTCCGGATCGGCCCGGTCAACGTGCACGTGCCCCTGGTCCCGGTGACCGGCGGCTTCAGCAACCCCACCGACGCCGTACTGACCGTGCCGGTCCCGGCCGACGTGGAGCCCGGCCGGGTGGACGTCCAGGTGGTCACGGCGGCGGGCGTCGAGACGAACCGGTACGCGATCGACGTGACCGACTGATCCTGGGTTCCTGGGCCGTTCGGTGTCGTGGGCGTGGCCGAAGCCGGTCAAGTCGGAGAAACTGGTCGGGACAGGGGCGCAACCGGTCACGACGGGATTGAACGGGGCCTCCCTGTCGTACGTATGGTCACTTGAGGGTCACGGCACGGCGGGCGAGAGGCGGCTAGGAGCTATGACTCACGGCATTCGTACGGACAGGCACTCCCCCTACGCCACCGGCGGCCCGGACTGGCGGGACACCGCCATCCGCTACGCCCTCCTTCCGCTCCGCGTCTTCCTCGGCGTCACCTTCATCTACGCCGGCCTGGACAAGCTCACCGACAGCGCCTTCATGAAGGACTCCGGTTCCGGCTCGGTGGGCGACCTGATGCGCACCGTGCGCGACTCCTCGGCCATTCCGGCCCTGGTCGACCTGTCCCTGAAGAACCCCGTCGGCTTCGGCTACGCCATCGCCTTCGGTGAACTCGCCGTCGGCATCGGCACCCTGATCGGCCTGCTCGCCCGCCTCGCCGCCCTCGGCGGCGCGCTGATCTCGCTCAGCCTGTGGCTGACCGTCAGCTGGGCTTCCGACCCGTACTACTACGGCAACGACCTCGCCTACCTGATGGCCTGGATCCCCCTCGTCCTCGCCGGCGCCCCCGTCCTCTCCCTCGACGCGGCCCTACGGGCACGGCGACGACGGCGAGTGGGGGACTACCGGTAGCTCCGCAGGCGGGGGCGGCCCGAGCAACGGCTGAGCAACGTCCTCAGGGGGCGCGAGGAACTGCGATCAGCCGCACAGGGGCGGAGTGTCAGTGCGGTTCCACCGGTTGCGGCCCGGCAGGGTTCGTACGGCCCCCCGCGCGGCGTCTGCGTACGGCCCGGGTCAGCACTCCCACCGCGCCCGCCAGACAGAGGCCGCCCGTGACGACGGGGATGACCACGAACCACGGGGTCTCCCAGGTGCCGCCCGCGTCACCGGCGTACATGACGCCCGCGAGGACGAGGAAGCATCCTGCGACCAGCTTTCCGGGCTGGAACTCATGACGTAGCACGGCTCACCTCCGCCTGTCCGACGCCGACCCTGAGATCGAGGTCCAGCGTGCCGGTGGCCTTGACGCCGTCGGCCGGTGGCAGGGTCACCTCCTTGTGCTTGCCCGGTGCCACGTCCACGTCCTGCTCGTCGTCGCCCGGCAACTGGATGTCGCCCACCCCCACGTCGATGCTCAGCTTCAGGGTCACGTCCGCGGGCACGATGATCAGCAGCCGCCCCATGCCCACGTCGGCCTGCGTGGCGACCGTCTGCCCCTTCGCCAGGTCCAGCCGGCTCAGGTCCAGGGTGCCGACGCCGGTGCCGAGGTCGTACTGCTCCTGGACCTGTGCCGCCGCGGCGGGCCGCCAGCTCGTGCGCTCCCAGTGCGTGTCGATGTCCCCTGGCAGTGCCGCCGCACCGGCGAGCAGGCCCGCCGTGACGATCGCCAGGAACACCGACCCCGCCCCCGTGCGCCCCAGGAACGAGCTGACCGCCATGCCCACCCCGAGGACGATCAGCGCGCAGGCCAGGCCGGTCTGCAGGCTGGTGCCGAGGGTGTGGTCATCCCACGTCAGGCGGGTGCCGAGGCCGCCCGCGAGGAGGGCGAACAGGAACACCCAGCCGCCGATCCAGCGGGGTCCGCGGGGCTTGGGCGGCGGGATGTACGGGGTGCGTATGTGTTCGCGGCTGCGCCAGGAGGTGCCCAGGCCGATGTGGACGGCCGCCGCGATGTCCCGGTCCCGGGAGTCCTCGGGGCCCCACAGATAGCCCGTGCCGCCCACGTGCGTGCCGTCCTTGATGATGGGGTCACGCCACCAGGACGGGTAGGCGGCGGGCACCGGCGGTGCCTTGGCCTCCGGCGGGGCGTCGGCGACGGCCTGGGCGGACAGCGGATCGGTGTCGGGGGCGCCGCGCTGCCGCGACCAGTACCCGGCGCCCGCGAGGATCAGGGAGAGGACGACGGCGAACGTCAGCACCCCGCCGTTGTTCAGCAGCGTCAGGAACACCCCGCACCCGATCAGGGCGAACAGCACGGCCGTCAGCGCCTGGCCGTCCACGCGGCCGGTCAGCAGCTTGCGCACCTCGTTCTCGTCCTCGTCGTCGTACGGGACGAAGAGCCATGCGAAGCCGTAGAAGAGGAGGCCTATGCCGCCCGTCGCGGACAGCACCGCGAGGGTGATCCGGAAGATCACCGGATCCATGTCGCACTGCCGCCCCAGCCCGGCACACACACCGGCGAGCATCTTGTGCCGCCGGTCGCGCCGGAACTTGTGGGGCAGCTCTGCCGCGGCCGCTTCCGCCGCGGCCGCCTCTCCTTGTTCCCGCGCGCCCGCCCGCACGTGCGGGCGGGCGGCCTCGTCGGGGCCGGCCGGGGCGTCCGCGTGCGGCTCCTCCCCCGCGGCGGGCGCGGCATCCGCGGCGGGCACGGCGTCCTGCGGCCCGGCGCCCGGCAGGGGGCGCGGGCCGGAGCCGGGTCCCGGACCCGTCGCGGCGTGCTCGTGATCGGTCATGGGTCCATGGTGACTGCCGCATCGCCGCCGCGGCAGTCGGTATGACCCTGGCCCGACCCTGAGATCTGCCCTGAGCCGGTGCCGGGGGAGCGTTCGAGGGACCCGCCCGCCGAAGATCAGGGGAGTCTCGGGGCACAACCCTGATGCCCCGGTCCTCGCGCCGTGTGAACATCGATGGCATGCCGGAAGTCGCAGCAGCGCCCCTCGTCGAACCGCGGCCTCCGCGCAAGCTCTACCGCAGCAGCGACGGACGCTGGCTCGGTGGCGTGGCGCGGGGGCTCGCCGGACATCTCGGCCTGCCGGTGATCTGGGTGCGACTCGTCTTCGTCGGCCTGTTCATGGCGGACGGCCTCGGCGCCCTGCTGTATGCCGCGTTCTGGTTCTTCGTACCGCTCGGTGTCGGTGGCGTCGGCGGGCTGAGACCCCCGTCCCTCGTCGCCACCGAGACCTCGGCGGACGGCCGCCGCAGACTCGTCACGCGCAGGCCGGACAAGGGCCAGATCGTCGCCCTGCTCCTCATGGTCGTCGTGGCCATGGTCTTCGTCGGCAATGTGAACCTCGGCAACGGCGCCAAGGCGTACCTCTGGCCGATCGTCCTCGTCGGCGCCGGCGTCGCCCTCGTCTGGCGCCAGGCGGACAACGCCCGCCGGGCCCGCTGGGTCGAGGCCGGCCGCCGCCGGCGCACGCTCAGCCTGCTGCGCGCCGTGGTCGGCGTCCTGCTCGTCACCGCCGGCGTCTCCGGCGTTTTCGTCCTGCAGGGCTCCGCCGCCCACCTCGGCTCGGTCCTGCAGGCGGCCCTCGCCGTCCTCGTCGGCATAACGCTCCTCGCCGGTCCCTACCTCGTGCGCATGACCCAGGACCTCTCCGAGGAGCGCCTGATGCGCATCCGCGCCCAGGAGCGTGCCGAGGTCGCCGCCCATGTCCACGACTCGGTGCTGCACACGCTGACCCTGATCCAGCGCAATGCGGAGAACGCGGGCGAGGTGCGCCGCCTCGCCCGCGCCCAGGAGCGCGACCTGCGCACCTGGCTCTACAAGCCCGAGGGCACCGGCAAGGACGAGGCCGACGAGCCCACCACCCTCGCCGACGCGGTGCGGCGCAACGCCGCGGAGGTCGAGGACAAGCACGGCGTCCCCATAGAGGTGGTCGTCGTCGGCGACTGCCCCCTCGACGAGAGAATCGGTCCACAGATGCAGGCCGCACGCGAAGCGATGGTGAACGCCGCCAAGTACGGTGGCGAGGGCGGCGCAGTCCAGGTCTTCGCCGAAGTCGAGGGAAAGACGGTCTTCGTGTCCGTCCGGGACCGCGGCCCCGGCTTCGACCTCAACTCGATACCCGCCGACCGCATGGGCGTCAGAGAATCGATCATCGGCCGCATGGAACGCAACGGCGGCACGGCGCGGCTGCGCGCGGTGCCGGACGGCGGCACGGAGGTCGAGCTGGAGATGGAGAGGGCGGAGAAGACGTCATGAGCGACCCGACCGAGGGGAACGCGGAGCCCATGGAGACGACGGCTGGAGGACCGGGCGGGCGCCACGTACGCGTGGTCCTCGTCGACGACCACCGCATGTTCCGTACGGGCGTCCAGGCCGAGATCGGCCAGACCGAGCAGACCGGCGTGGAGGTCGTCGGCGAGGCCGCGGACGTCGACCAGGCGGTCACCGTCATCACCGCGACCCGCCCCGAGGTGGTCCTCCTCGACGTCCACCTCCCGGGCGGCGGCGGCGTCGAAGTCCTGCGCCGCTGCGCCCCGTTGATGTCCGACGCCGAGCAGCCGGTGCGGTTCCTCGCCCTGTCCGTGTCGGACGCGGCGGAGGACGTGATCGGCGTGATCCGCGGTGGCGCGAGGGGCTACGTCACCAAGACGATCACGGGCACGGACCTGATCAACTCCATCTTCCGTGTCCAGGAGGGCGACGCGGTCTTCTCCCCGAGGCTCGCCGGCTTCGTCCTGGACGCCTTCGCCTCCACGGACGCGCCCCCGGTCGACGAGGACCTCGACCGTCTCACCCAGCGCGAGCGGGAGGTGCTGCGGCTGATCGCACGCGGGTACGCGTACAAGGAGATCGCCAAGCAGCTGTTCATCTCGGTGAAGACGGTCGAGTCCCATGTCTCGGCGGTGCTGCGGAAGCTACAGCTGTCGAACCGGCACGAGCTGACCCGGTGGGCGACGGCACGGAGGCTCGTCTAGCCGGCCGCTGTGCCGCGAGTTCGAACCAGACCGTCTTGCCGATCCCGTACAGCCGGGGTTCGGCACCACCCCAGCTGTCCGCGAGCACGGTCACCAGAACGACGAATGGTGGGCCCGTCTCCTCGAAGGTGACGTGACGACCGAGCCGGTTGCCGAACGGGAGGTCGCGACCGTGTCGCAGGCCGTCTCCGACGACGTACGTCAGTCCGAGGCGTACGACGTCCTCGCCCGACTCGGCCCCCACGAACCGCGACTGGCCCTGTCCGCCGCCGACTGTGCCGAGCTCGAAGTGCCGGCCGGCGGAGGAGACTCCCCGCCCGGAAGGATTCCCGAGGCGGAGGCGGCTCCGCCGAGTGGCTCGCCCGGGGGGTTTCACCGGACCACCGGTCGCAGGTCCTCCTCGCGGGGCTCCCGGACCAGAGGCACTCGCCCCGCGCCTTCCTCCGGCGTCGGCTCATCGACGAGATGCCGCCCGACCGTCCCCTCCCGGCGCCGGGGCGGGCGGCGCCTCGCGCCCTGATGGAGTGCACCGACTGAGGTGTGCCCGGTCGGGCGGAGGCGCTGCCCGGAGGCCCTGCCGGGCTTGCAGGGGCCGGGACAGGACCGCGGACCGGGCATCGAGCGGAGCGTAGATCCGTCAAGTGCAGCCGGGTTGAGCAGATGCGCGCCGCCCTTCGCACACCGCAGCGGGCGTGAGTCGGGAGTGTCTGACTCAAGGAGTGAGTGAGCGGCGTTCGCGCTGGTGCAGGACAGTCATCTGAAACGTGATGATGACGGCGATCGTGCCGAGTGCGATCAGGGACTGTGACCACCATCTCGCACCATCGCTGTCAATATTGAAGGCGCCGAACACGACAGAGATTCCGGCTCCGAAAAGGAACAGGAAGATCTTGGTCAGATTTCCTGCCCTGCGTTTCCTTCTGACGTCAGCCTGTGACGCTGCCAAGTAGCCCTTCTCCGACTCCCCGAGCATCCAGCCCGTGATCGAGGTTTCGGCGACCGACAGGCTCCGCTCGCCGAGAAGTCCTTCCTGAGCGCGCCCCGAGCGCTCCCAGTCCTCGGTGGCTGCGGACAGCTTCTGGCGTAGTTCGAGTTCGGATCTGGCCGCCTCGATCCACTGGCGGGAAGTCGGCCATGCGTTCACGAGAGCGTGGTGGGCGAGCCTTACGCATGGGGACCCGGCATCGTAGGAGGTGACCAACAACCGTCGTTGGAGCAGCTGTTCGCACAGATCAGTGGCTCCCATTGCCGCGATGGTCACTGTGGTGACTGCTCGCCTGTGTGGCTGGCCATCGGAATCGACCGTACCGAGGTGCAACAGGAGCTGGCGAGCCCGCTCGTAGTCGTCCGAGGAGAGTGAGCGGAACCATTCCTCTGCGGCAAGGACCAAGCTGCCCTGAACGCCGCCCGAATCCCCGTAGGCCTCGTGGGTGAGGTAGCCCTCGCGCCTGTACGTCCACATGTTGTGGAGGACGAACTGCAGGAGGGACAGCGCACTCGGCTCGTTGCCCACGTCCTGCAGCAGGAGGTCGGCGAGGCCCGGTTCCAGCTGGAGGCCCACGGCTCGCGCCGGCATCTCCATCGTCTGTCGCAGGTCGCCGGGGGACATGGGCCAGACGGTCACGCTGTGCTCCGGCTGCACGAGGAAGGGTGCGTGCTCATGAGCCTCAACCAGGAAGTCAGCGCGCAGGATGGTCAGTGGAAGGGTCGCCGACGAGTTGACGAGCTCCCGCAGCAGGTCCAGTTGGCGGTGCCGGTCGGCAGACTCACGGGTGAGCAGTTTCTCGAACTGGTCGAGTACGACCACCACCTTGCGGGAGGGATCCAAAAGGTCTGTGACAGAACGCAGTGCCCTCTGCAACGCCTGGACACTGTCATAGCGGTCGACCCTGACGACCGGCCAGACGTCGCTGCCGGGCAGGCCGCCCCGGCGAAGCAGGGGAAGCACCCCCGCATTCACCAGGCTCGTCTTGCCACTCCCCGCCTCGCCGATGACCGCGCACGTCCCGTACCGCTCCACGGTGTCCAGGACCTTGTGCACCAGCCCGTCCCGCCCGAAGAACAACCGCTCGTCGGCCTCCGAGAAGGGCGTGAGCCCGCGATACGGAGCCGGCCCGTGTTGGAGCGGCGGCAAGTCTGCCGCCTTCGACCGCTTCAGACCCGCCCGCACGGTCTCCAGTAGCCGATCCGCATCCAGACCTCTGCTGAAATCGAGATACGTGTAGTTCCGCAGCTCTTGCGGCAGCCCACTGGTACCAGGCAGCAGCACCGGCAGCAGACGTGTCTCCCCTCTGGCGGCCACGGCACCCAACTCACCCAGTTGGTAAGGGCTCAGTTCGCCCGCCGAGCCGACCAGAACCAGGCTGACCTTGGCCCGGACAGACCTTGCCCACGGCTCGCCCGGCACCGGCTCGGCGACCCGGAGTCCGCCCCGGTGGGCCAAAAGTTCACGGATCTGATCAGCAGCCTCCCGGCCGGTGTTGCCGTACGACAAGAAGACATCCGGCGAAGCGAAACGCGTCGTAGGGTCGTACAGCGTCTCGACCGGCTCCCTCCTGCCCGCATCCCCCCTCCCGTCGACAGACGCCGGACGCAACGCCGCCACCGCGTTCCGCTCGGGCGCCAGCAATGCGATCGCGTTCCGCAAACTGTCGTACGCCCGTACCAGCGCCCGCCGCTCCTCCGCCCGTCCCGGATCCGTGATGACCTGCTCGTCGAACGCGTACGCCGGTACATAGGGCACCTGCAGTTCCCAGAAGGTGAGCCCCGCCCGCCCCAGCACATCCGGCATGAACGGGTCGAACGTATGTCGGAAGCGCTCAGTGAAGTCGTCGAGGAGCACTGGATCCTGCTGGTCGACGCGGGCCGGGACGACCAGGACCTCCAGGGGGCGGTCGCCTCGTACCGCGCGGACCTGGGGGGACAGGAAGTGGCGGACCATCCACGCCGTGCCGTCGAGGTTCTGGAGGTTGGGCGCGCACAGGGCGACGATGACGTCGGCCAGTTGGTATGCGCATACGCCGCCCAGCTCCGTCACTCCCGTGCGGCTGTCGACCAGGATGATGTCGTACCGTTCGGCGCAGGTTCGGCGGAACCACTCGAAGAACAGCTCGCCCGACCAGACGTAGTAGAAGTCCTGCCAGTCGAAACGGCGCAACTCGGCTCCGTAGCGGGTGATTTGGTCGTCCGTCTGGCGCAGGCCCGCCGGGAGCAGGTCGAGGCAGCCGCCGTCCGAGCGGCGGGGGTAGATGGTGGAGATGTAGCGGTCCAGGTCGCGGTACGCGTCCTCCTCGCCCTCGTCGGCCGCCGAAGAGGCCACGGACATCGCGTACTTGAAGGCGAGGAGCAGGTCCAGCAGACCCTCTCGGCCGCGTACCCGCGCGTGATCGAGGGGGAAGAAGTGCTCCAGGCCGGGTGCCTCCAGGTCGAAGTCGACCATCAGGACGCGCATGCCGCTTCGGGCCAGCTGGTCGGCGATGTTGGCGAGTGCCATGGAGCGGCCGACGCCGCCCTTGTAGGAGTAGAAGGTGACGATCATGTCCCTCCGCCTTCCATCATGTCGCGCCACCTTCGGTGATGAGCCGGGCCATGGAGACGGTGGATCGGGTGCCGAGTTCGGCCTCCAGACGGCGAGCCTTGTCGGGGCTGGGACGGGCGTTGCGGTAGGCGTCCAGGGTCTGCGGCAGGCTGGCGCGCAGCCATCTGTCCAGGTGGCGTCTGCTGGCGACGTTCATCTCGCAGAGGGGATCGAGTGCGTCGCCGAAGCGGCGGTGGGCGTGGTGGAGACGTTCGGCCAGTACGTCCCGGATGAGTTCGTGCGCAGTGCCGGCGGCCGGGTCGCCGGGGGAGAGGGTGATCAGGGACACCTGGGCACCGTCGTGGAGGGGAGATGCACGGAAGGCCGCCTCCAAGTCGCGGTGGAGTAGGGAAAGTTCGTCGGCCACCACCAGGCAGCCGTTACGGGCTATGTCCCGGAAGAGGAGCGAGTGGGCCGGGTCGTAGGAGAGCAGATCGTCGAAGAGGTACGGCTGGAGCCTGATCTTTCTGCCGCGCAGGAGCAGGTCGGGATCATTGACCCCGGCCACGGCGGCATCCAGGACCTTCGCGATGGTCCGGCTCTCCGCGCCGAAAGGTCTCCAGTCCGCCCGGGAGGTGCCGTACCGCTCACGCACCGACTCCGGTGGCAGGCCGAAGCCCTGGACGATGTCCGCCACCTGCCCGGAGGGTGTGCTGAAAAGGTTCTCCGCTTCCCCATCGGTCATGGTCACGACCACGACAGGGAGGCCAATCTCGTAGTCGGGGCGTTGCAGCCCGACGGTTCTCGAGAGGGCCGCGTTCAGCCGGTACGGCAGGGGTTGTGTCGCCGACTCGGTGATGACCTCGGTGATTCCCCAGTGCGCGGCGTCGGACGCCACGCCGTCGTCGGAGCCGGGTGCGGTCACGCCGAGCAGGGGGTGGGCCGTGCGGGCGCGGGCCAGGTCCAGAATGCGGCGGGTGCGTTCGGGGTTCTCCCCGAGCACGGTCATCAGGGCCGGGGACAGCATGAGGGCGACCGTGCGAGCTGCGGTCACGGCACGGTCCAGGCCGAGCATCTCCTCCGGGGCCGAGGCCAGCAGAGCCGTCGATGAGGTGGTGACGCTCCACAGACCTCGCACGCCTGCGGCCAGCTGGTCGGCCGTCTCCTCGTCCTTGGGAGCGTGCAGCAGATGCAGGTCATGGGTCAGCCGGCGGGGATGCGGTGGTTCCGCGACGGGCCTGGGCCGCTCGGTGGCACCGGCGGGAAGTCGCAGTTCGGCCGCCACGGCCGCCGTCACCTCCGCCGCGAGCCGGTCGGGGTTGGTGAACCAGCCGACGCCGTGCTCCTTCATCAGCTCCTGGCGCAGGCACTTGATACCCGCGGCGGAGGGCTCACCGGGGTTGGTCACGGCGTCGATGTGACTGGTGTCCCACTTGGCGCCGTCTTTGACCAGGAAGATCAGCCGCTTGCGACCCGCCGCGCCGGCCTGGCGATACTCCAGTTCCGTGATCGACCGCCCGTCCGGGTTCTGCGGACCGACCTCGGGGACGAAGCCGTAGCGGAAGGCGAAGAGCCCGACGTAGAGGTCACAACTCTCCACGTCGGCAAGACATCTCCCCAAGGGACGCTCGTCGAAGGCGGCATAGTCCTCCATGGCGATGACGTCCAGCTGAAGTCGGCGCAGTGCGGCCAGCGCAGCCGCCCTGTATTCCTCCAGATCGGACACCGTCGACGACAGATAGACCCTCACCCTGCGTACCTCGCTCCTCACGCGGTGAGGACAAGGTACAGGCGGGCGGGGGGATTTGGCGGCGGTCCGGCCACACCGTCCGAGCAGCCCTCGCCGCTCACACCACCCGAGTCGCCCCCGCGAACGGCATCTCGCTGATCGGAGCCAGCCGCACCGGCGCCGACGGGTTCGGGGCGTGGATCATCTGGCCGTTGCCGACGTAGATGCCTACGTGGCTGATGGCGGAGTAGAAGAACACCAGGTCGCCCGGGAGGAGTTCGGAGTGGGGGACGCGCCGGCCGGTGTCGATCTGGGCGTAGGTCGTGCGGGGCAGGGAGAGGCCGGCGGAGCGGTAGGCGGCCTGGATGAGGCCCGAGCAGTCGAAGGCGTCGGGGCCGGTCGCGCCCCAGACATAGGGGCTGCCGAGCTTGGTGTAGGCGTAGGAGACGGCTGCCGCGGCGCGGGAGTTGGGTGCCTGGGAGGTGACGGAACCGGGAGCCGCCAGGCCGTCCCGGGGAGCCGTGGACGCCCGTGAGGCCCGGGTCGGGTCACTCTCCCCGAGCCGCGCCCGCTCCTCGGTGGGCAGCTGGGACAGCAGCCGTCGGGCCGCGCCCAGCTTGCCGTTGACGGTCTTCTTGTGCCGCTTCAGCTCCGCCTGACGCGACTTCAGGGAGGCGAGTTCGATGTGGGCCGCGCCGCGCAACTGCTCGATCTCCCGCAGCTGTCGGCGTACGCGTGCGACGGACGAGGCCTGGCGGTTGCCGGCCCGTTCGGCGAACTCGGCGCCGTCCAGGTACCGGTCGGGGTCGGCGGAGAGCGCGAGCTGGAGGGCGGGGTCCAGGCCGCCGTCGCGGTACTGGGCTGCGGCCATCGAACCCAGCGATTCCCGGGCGGAGTTGAGGCTGTCCGTCTTGCGCGCCGCCTCGTCCCGCAGGGTCGCCAGCCGCGTCTCGGCCGCCTCCGCCTTCTCCTTCGCCCCGTTGTACTTCTCGGTGGCGACCTCCGCCTCCTGGTACAGCTTGTCCACCTTCGCCTTGACCTGCGCCGGCGTGAGCTGCGGTTCGGCGTGTCCGGTCCCGTCGAAGCCGGTCGCGGTCGCCGCGCCCGCGAGGGCGATCGTCGCCGCCGTACGGGCCTTGCTGCCGGCGATTGAGCGTTGCCGGGGCTTGCGGTGCGCTGCCACGTGGACTGCACGTCCTTTCGTGCGACTCGTACGACCGCCTTGTCCGTACGAACGCCAGGCGGAGCGGACGTACGGCCGCCCGCGGGCGGTCACGCGTCCGGCGGCGACCCGCACAGGGGGAGCGGACCGCCGCCGGACCTTTCTCGGCGGTGGTGGCCGACTGCCGCCCCTGGCCCGGGCGGCGGTGGGGAGCCGGTCACCTGGTGGAGGACGCTAAACCCGACAGTGACGGCTTGGTAACGCGATGTACGGAAGTTCCTCCAGCTGACCGCCGGGTGACCGGATGTGACCGTGATCCACCGTGAGGGCCGTCTACTTCACGCAGAGCGATGACCGATGTGTCGAACCGGGACCTATGGGGGCGGCGGAGTGCTATGGGGCGCATATATGCAAGATCCGGTCGGCACGGGTGGCGGGCGCGCGAGGTGTTCTCGGGGCGGGGCGGTGTCGGGCGGCGCCCGGGCCCTGATTAGGCTCCGGCCTCATGGACGTACTCATCCATCTCTTCGTCGGCCTGCACATCGTCGGCATCGCCTCGCTGCTCGGCGGCTTCCTCACCCAGATGAAGGCGATGGGGCAGGGCACCGCCCGGTTCGTCCCGGCGATGCTGCACGGCGCCCTGACGATGCTGGTCACCGGCGTCATCCTGGTCGGGCTCAACCAGGCCGACGACCAGCCCGTCAACAACATCAAGATCGGCGTGAAGCTGGCCCTGCTGATCGTGATCCTCGGGCTCGTCTACGTGAAGCGGGATGAGGAGAAGGTGGAGAAGGGGCTGTTCGGCCTGGTGGGCCTGTTGACCACCGCGAACATCTTCATCGCCGTGCTGTGGACGTGACCTCGGCTCTGCCGGCGGCGTAGGCCGCCGACAGAGCCTTCGAGCGTCGCGTCAGGCCGGCCGCACCACGCTGTGGATCGACGACTCGCCGTCGTAGTAGATCGACTCCTCGCGGACGTACGCGCCCGGCTTCGGGGCGTGGATCATCATGCCGTTGCCGATGTACATGCCGACGTGGCTGAGATCGTCGTAGAAGAACACCAGGTCACCGGGCTGGGCGGCGGAGAGGGAGACCGTGGTGCCGGCGTTGACCTGGTCGTACGTGACGCGCGGGATGTCCACGCCGGCGGCCTTCCAGGCAGCCTGGGTGAGCCCGGAGCAGTCGTAGGACTCGGGGCCGGTGGCGCCCCAGACGTACGGCTTGCCGATCTGGGCGCGGGCGAAGGCGAGTGCCTTCTCGGCCTTGGTGGCGTACGCGGAGTCCGTGGCGGTGGAGGTGGAGCTGGAGGTGGAGGAGGACGAGCTCGACGCGCTGCTGTTCGCCTCCTGCTGAGCCGCCTCCTCCCGGGCCTTCTGCTCCGCCGCCTGCTGCCGTGCCAGCTCCGCCGCCTTGGCCGCGGCCTCCTGCTGCTTCTTCTGCTCGATCGCCGCGAGCCGTGCCTTCTCCTCGGCGGTCAGCTGGGACAGCAGCGCGCGGGCGTCGGCGAGCTTCTTCTGGACGGTGGCCTTGGCGGTCTTCAGGTCGCCCTGCGACTCGGTGAGCGTCCGAAGGCTCTCGGTGGCCTCCTGGCGCTTCTTCATCGTCGCGGACTGCTCGGTGACGTAGTCGTCGACCGCGCCCTTCTGGCGATTGGTCAGCCGGCCCATCAACTGGGTCTGGTCGAAGTAGTCCTGCGGGGAGTCCGCGAGCAGGAAGGTCGCCGTGTCGGGGGTGGAGGCGCCGCTGCGGTACTGGGCGGCGGCGAAGGAACCGAGCTCCTCCCGGGCCTCGTTGAGGCTCTGGGTGCGCTTGGCGACGTCGTCGAGGAGGGTGTCGACGCGCTTGCGCTGCTTGGCGGTCTTCTCCTCGGCCGCGTTGTACTTGTCGGTCGCCGACTCCGCCTGCCGGTACAGGTCGTCGACCTTCTTCTCGACCTCTTCGAGGCTCGGTTTGTCGTCGGCCGACGGGGCGGCGTTGGCCGTCTGGGACAGCAGGGCCACGGAGGTGAGGGCGGCCGTGGCAAGGGCGGGGGTCCGTATGCCTGCTACGCGCGTACCCGAAGGACGCGACTTGCGGTGCGACGCCAAGGGAGGCGACTCCTTCCACGTTCCGCCTACCGAGTTAGCTGTCGGGTTCGGGCGGGTGGCTAGGAAGGTTTGCCCTACGGCCCTTCCCCGGAGGGAATGCGGGCCGATTCACCCCAAGTTCGGTGGGTCCCCGGCTCCGGGCGCACGGCGGCGCGTCGGACTCGGCGGAGGCCGCGCGGCCCGGCGACGTTCGCCGGAGGGGGTCGTACGGCCTGCCCGGCACGGTAGCCAACTGGTGTGGCCCCTGTGAAGGTTGATGTTCGATATGCCCGATACATTTTCGTGACCTTGGGTCAGGCATGCCGCTCGCCGTGATCAATCCATGGTGCTCTGCTGCGGTATATGCGCCTTTCGGTCCTTTCGGCAGGCGATCCACCATCTCGACTCGGCCGATCGCTGACCGTGATGACACCCTTGCGGACGGTAAGTCGGCCGGGTCGGTCGACCTCCGCAAGATCTTCGGCCCCTGAAGCCGCCGAATCAGGCGATGTTCTCGGGGCGGCGGCGGGCTGTCAGTGGGGCGCCCTAGACTCGGAGAGCGATGAGCAGCCTCTTTGACGACAGCTTCCTGGCGAACCTCCAGGCCCCCCGGGCCCACGAGGAGGAACACCCGCCACCCCCCGAGGACGATCACGTACCGGAGCCGGTTCCGGACGATCTGTTCGGCGGGAAGTTCGACGTGCCGCCGGACCGGGACGCGTACTACCGTGACGGCGCCCCGCGCCCGGTGGTGGACGCGGCCGCGCTCCTGGACGGACTGAACGAAAACCAGCGCGCCGCGGTCGTGCACCACGGCACCCCGCTGCTCATCGTGGCCGGCGCGGGCTCCGGCAAGACCCGCGTACTCACCCACCGCATCGCCCACCTACTCGGCGAGCGGCACGTGCATCCGGGCCAGATCCTCGCGATCACCTTCACCAACAAAGCCGCGGGCGAGATGAAGGAACGCGTCGAGCAGCTCGTCGGCCCGCGCGCGAACGCGATGTGGGTGATGACGTTCCACAGTGCCTGCGTGCGGATCCTGCGACGGGAGTCGAAGAAGCTGGGCTTCACCTCCTCCTTCTCGATCTACGACGCGGCCGACAGCAAGCGTCTGATGGCGCTCGTCTGCCGTGACCTGGACCTCGACCCCAAGCGCTTCCCGCCGAAGTCCTTCAGCGCCAAGGTCTCGAACCTGAAGAACGAGCTGATCGACGAGGAGGACTTCGCCGCCCAGGCCACCGACGGCTTCGAGAAGACCCTCGCCCAGGCCTACGCCATGTACCAGTCACGACTGCGCGAGGCGAACGCCCTCGACTTCGACGACCTGATCATGACGACGGTCAACCTGCTCCGCGCCTTCCCGGACGTCGCCGAGCACTACCGCCGCCGCTTCCGGCACGTCCTCGTCGACGAGTACCAGGACACCAACCACGCCCAGTACTCCCTGGTCAGGGAGCTCGTCGGCACCTCCGAGCACCCGGTGGACGTACCGCCCAGTCAGGACGACCTCCAGCCCGCCGAACTGTGCGTGGTGGGCGACGCCGACCAGTCGATCTACGCCTTCCGCGGTGCGACCATCCGCAACATCCTCCAGTTCGAGGAGGACTACCCGGACGCGACGACGATCCTCCTGGAGCAGAACTACCGCTCCACCCAGACGATCCTCACCGTCGCCAACGCCGTCATCGAGCGCAACGAGTCCCGCCGCCCCAAGAACCTGTGGACCAACGCCGGTGCCGGGGCGCGCATCACCGGCTATGTCGCCGACACCGAGCACGACGAGGCGCAGTTCGTCGCCGACGAGATAGACCGTCTCACCGACGCGGGCAACGCGAAGGCGGGAGACGTCGCCGTCTTCTACCGTACGAACGCCCAGTCCCGTGTCTTCGAAGAGATCTTCATCCGCGTCGGCCTGCCCTACAAGGTCGTCGGCGGCGTCCGCTTCTACGAGCGCAAGGAGGTCCGGGACGTCCTCGCCTACCTGCGGGTGCTGGCCAACCCGGAGGACTCGGTCCCGCTGCGCCGGATCCTGAACGTCCCCAAGCGGGGCATCGGCGACCGCGCCGAGGCGATGATCGACGCCCTGTCCCAGCGGGAGAAGATCAGCTTCCCGCAGGCGCTCAAGCGCGTCGACGAGGCGTACGGCATGGCCGCGCGCTCGACGAACGCCGTGAAGCGGTTCAACACGCTCATGGAGGACCTCCGCACGATCGTTGAGTCCGGCGCGGGCCCCGCGACCGTCCTGGAGGCGGTGCTCGAACGGACCGGCTACCTCGCCGAGTTGCAGGCGTCCACTGACCCGCAGGACGAGACGCGCATCGAGAACCTTCAGGAACTCGCGGCCGTGGCCCTGGAGTTCGAGCAGGAGTCCGGGGAGGGCGAGACCCCGGGCGGTCTCTCCGCATTCCTGGAGCGGGTCGCGCTAGTCGCCGACTCCGACCAGATCCCCGACGAGGACGAGGACGGCTCCGGAGTCATCACCCTGATGACCCTGCACACCGCCAAGGGCCTCGAGTTCCCGGTCGTCTTCCTGACCGGCATGGAGGACGGCGTCTTCCCGCACATGCGCTCCCTCGGCCAGCCCAAGGAGCTGGAGGAGGAGCGGCGCCTGGCGTACGTCGGCATCACGCGCGCGCGGGAACGGCTGTACCTGACCCGGTCGTCGATGCGCAGCGCGTGGGGACAGCCCTCGTACAACCCGCCCTCGCGGTTCCTGGAGGAGATCCCGGCACAGCACGTCGACTGGAAGCGGACGGGTGCCATGGCGCCGATGTCCTCCGGGCCGGCGTCCGGGGTGGCGGCCTCGCTGTCGTCGTCCCGCTCCCGCTCGTCCGCCTCGGGTGCGTCCGGCTTCGCCACGCGCCGGACCTCGGAGAAGCCGACCGTGTCGCTGGCGGTCGGGGACCGGGTGACACACGACCAGTTCGGGCTCGGCACGGTCGTGGGCGTGAAGGGCACGGGCGGCAACGCGGAGGCGACGATCGACTTCGGGGACACCAAGCCGAAGCGGCTGCTGCTGCGGTACGCGCCGGTGGAGAAGCTGTAGGAGACGGGGGCGGGGCCCGGGCCGGTCGGCCTGAGGGAGCAGCCCGGGGCTGCCCCCTCACGTCCTACGTCGGGTCGATCCCGTGGCTGCGCAGCCACGGCAGCGGGTCGATGGCCGAGCCACCCGCCGGCCGTACCTCGAAGTGCAGGTGCGGGCCGGTCGAGTTGCCGGAGTTGCCGGAGTACGCGATCGGGTCGCCGGCCTTGACGGTCGTACCGGAGGCGACGCGGTAGCTGGAGAGGTGGCAGTACCACGTCTCCGTGCCGTCCTTCGCGGTCACGATCATCATGTTGCCGTACGCGCTGTTCCACTGCGTCCGCACGGTGCCGTCGGTGGCGGCCATCACGGTCGTGCCGTAGGAGACCGGGAAGTCGATGCCGGTGTGCACGGACATCCAGTTGATGCCGGACTGGCCGTAGTAGGCGCTGAGGCCGTGCTGCGCGACCGGCAGCGCGTACTTGGGCCGCAGCCGCTCCTTGCGCGCCGCCTCCGCGGCCGCCTTCTTCTTCTCGGCGAGCTGCTGGGCCTTGAGGTCGATACGTTCCTGCGTACGGCTGGCCCGGTCGGCGAAGTCGTCGGCGCCCGCGGACAGGCTCTGCAGCTGGGTGTCCAGCTTGTTGTTCGCCGCGGAGGGCTTGACGGCCGTCGCGTCCGCCAAGGTCGTCGTCGTGTCGCTGCTGTCGTCGGCAAGCGCGCTGACGGACGCGGCGGCGATCCCCACGACGCCCATGACACAGGCCGAGGGGACGGCCACCGTCAGCAGCGCGGAGCGCTTGGGGGGCGTACGGCGGCGCGAGCGGGACGCGCCGCGGGCGGCGGCGCGCGAGGACGGGGCGGACGCCGCGGCCGGTGCGGGTGCCGGGGTGACTTCTTCCTGGTCGTCCAGGAGGTGCGCGTCGGCTTCGGCGGGCGTGGCGTCGGTGGCGCTGCCGGTCAACTCGCCGTCGTGCGAAACGTTTTCGTTGTACGTCTCGTCGTACGTCTCGTTGTGGGCGACCTGTTCGAAGGTGGTCGTCGCCTGCTGTTCGTACTCGTCGTGGGCCGTCGTGGCGGCGCCGCCGTCGGAGTTCCACTGAGTGGCGTCGTACGCGCCCGTGTCGAAGGCCTGCGTGCCCCATTCCCAGTGCTGGGTCTGGTCGGCCGGGCCGCCGCAGGACTGGTCGGGCCGGAGCCAGGCACTCGCCTCCCACTGCCCGCTGGCGTCGGGGCTCGTGGCCTGCGGCGGGATCGCGGCGAGCTGCTGGTGTTCGGCGGTCCAGGCGGTGGTGTCGTACGCGCCGGTGTCGTAGGCCGCGTGGTGCTGGGCCGCGTACGCGTCGTAGTTCGGGGCCTGCTGACTGCCCGTCGACCATGCCGAGGTGTCGTACGACCCCGTGCCGTCGCCGGGAAGGCAGCCGAAGAGGGGGTCGGCCTCGAAGGAGGTGGTGGCCGCTACGGCGGTGTCGAAACCGGTGCCCGCACCCGTGTCGAAACCTGTGGCGTCGTAGTTGCCGTACGTGGTGAAGTCGCCGTGCTGGACTTCCTGGGTGCCGTACGACGCGTAGTGCGCCGAGGCGGCTTCGGAAGCCGGGGTCGGGGTGGTCATGGTCCCCGACGGGTGACGGTCGTTCACCAACTTCTCTTTCGCCTCGACAACAGGGGCTGGCAGAGCAGTGCGGTGACTGTACCCGGCGGTATGCGGGCACGACAATCTTCGTCAGGTTTCGTGCTTGAAGGAAACGGGCATTCGGCCGTGTTTCGGGGGACTGCGGGCGCGGGTTTGGCCCTGCGTTCGAAGAGTGTTCGATAATGATCGGCTTCGCGTGGGCTGTCTGCGGCTCGCTTGCGGCTTGTCCGCGGCTGTCTGTGGCGCGCCTGAGGCGTGCCTGTGGAGCGTCTGCACGGCTTGTGTGCGGTCTGTGTGCGGCTCGTCTGTGGCTCTTTCCCGGGCCGTTGTCCCGGCTGCCGTTACGCCACGGTCAGACCGCCTGTGTGCGGGTCGGCCTCGGCCGCCGTCCGTGCCGTGTCGAGCACCTGCCGTATCCCCGTCGCGACGGCGGGGTGCACGGGCAGGGCGAGATGCCCGACGCCACTCACCCGGACGTTCTGCACGGTCAGGTCGGGGTGGTCGATGCAGGCGGCCTCCAGCGGGTCCATCAGGTGGTCGAGGTCGCTCCAGAAGCTGACGAAGTGCGTACGGCAGCCGGGCGCGGGGCGGGTCAGCTCCTCGAGCAGCTCCGAGCCAGGGCGCATCTGGCGCACGATCGGGTGCGCGTTCGCCAGCCGCGCCACCCGGGTGCCGGAGTGCGGGGTGCCGAGTGTCACCAGCGTCCGGACGCGAAGGTCGCCGCCGAGCCGCTGGACGTAGTAGCGCGCGATCAGCCCGCCGAGGCTGTGCCCGACGATGTCGACCTGCTCCCTGCCCGTGCGCTCGCAGATCTCCTCAATGTGCCGGCCGAGCAACTCCGCCGCGGTACGGATGTCGCAGGTCAGCGGCGAGTAGTTGAGCGACTCGATCTGCTGCCTGCCGTGCTGGGCGAGGCTGCGGCGCAGCAGGACGAAGACCGAGCGGTTGTCTATGAAGCCGTGCAGCAGGACGACCGGGGGCTTGGCCTCCGTGGGCAACTGGGGTGTGCCGGCGTCGTCCGGGGAGGGGAGCTGGGGCAGCGGGGACCGGCGCTCCTGGGTGATGCCGTAGGGGTAGAGGAGCAGATGGCCCGCGAGGATCGCGATCTCCAGGGCCGTCGCCTTCAGGAGTGCCACGGAAAGGCCCGCCAGCTTCCCCGGGAGCACGCCCGGGAGGAGACGCTGGCAGAGCGGAAGAAAGGGCAGCGTTGCCCCGGTGACCTTCATGGCCGACCTCCTGTCGGCACGCTGGAGGACGGCTCTGTCCCCCGTGTGCCCTTGTGGGGAGGCGCGGCGGAGGTCGTCGACGGAGCGCGAGTGGGGCGCGTGGGGTGAGGATGGTGCGCGGCGCGTGGTTCCGGGGTTTCCGATGTGGCTTGTGTTGTCGCGGCTGATGTTGTGATTGGTACCAGTGGTGCTACTGGTACCGATGGTACCGGTGGTGCTGGTGTTGCGCCGATGACGTGACGAGGTCCCCTGCCGGTGTGGCGACGAGGCTCCCCGCTGTCGTGCCTTACCTGCCCTGCGTGCCTTTCGTGCCCTCGTCGAAGCGTCTCACCGCCGCGGCACGCGGCCTGCGCCGCGGCGGTGAGACGACCTCGTTGCGGCTCCCGAACGTGTCCCACCGTGTGATTTCCCCCTCGGTACCCACCGCGAAACTGCCGGTTGCGGGATGCTGGCGATAACGTTCGTTCACTTTCCCGGCCGGTGCGGTACTTGTCGGTACGGATGGATGTAGTCGCTTCATGGAGGCAGTGATGGGTGTGGCAGCCGGTCCGATCCGCGTGGTGGTGGCCAAGCCGGGGCTCGACGGCCACGATCGCGGGGCCAAGGTGATCGCGCGGGCGCTGCGCGACGCCGGTATGGAGGTGATCTACACCGGGCTCCACCAGACCCCGGAGCAGATCGTCGACACCGCGATCCAGGAGGACGCCGACGCGATCGGCCTCTCGATCCTCTCCGGGGCGCACAACACGCTCTTCGCGGCCGTGATCGGCCTGCTCAAGGAGCGCGAAGCGGAGGACATCCTCGTCTTCGGCGGCGGGATCATCCCCGAAGCGGACATCGCTCCGCTGAAGGAGAAGGGCGTCGCGGAGATCTTCACGCCCGGTGCGACGACGCAGTCGATCGTGGACTGGGTTCGCGCGAACGTGCAGCAGCCGGCCGGCGCGTAGGCGCTCGTACAGCCGCGGGCTGTCGTGCTGCCGGGGCGGCAAGGGTGGGCGTGGACGGTATTCCGCGAGCGCCGGGCTGCGTGATGGACCGGTCGCTGCGGCCCACGCCTGCCCACCCGTTACGCCGCGCCCAGCTCCTCGGCCATGGCCGCCCGCAACCGCAGCGTGGTCACCAGGCGCTGGAAGGCCTCCGCCCAGTACCCTCCGGCCCCCGGTGACGCGTCCTCCGGTTCGTCCGGCACCGCCAGCAGGCCGTTGAGGCGGCTCGCTTCGGAGGGGTCCAGGCAACGCTCGGCCAGCCCCATCACTCCGCTGAAGCTCCATGGATAACTCCCCGCATCCCGTGCGATGTTGAGCGCGTCCACCACGGCACGGCCCAGTGGCTCGGCCCACGGCACCGCGCACACCCCGAGCAGCTGGAACGCCTCGGACAGGCCGTGGACCGAGATGAACCCGGCCACCCACTCGGCCCGTTCGGCAGAGCCGAGGGTGCCGAGCAGTTTGGCGCGCTCGGCCAGTGACACCGCGCCGGGACCGCCGGCCTCGGGTGCGGCGGGCGCCCCGAGCAGGGCCCGCGCCCACTCCGCGTCCCGCTGCCGCACGGCCGCCCGGCACCACGCCGCGTGCAGTTCGCGCTGCCAGTCGTCCGCGACCGGCAGCGCCACGATCTCCCGGGGTGTACGGCCGCCGAGACGACCGGACCAGGTGGTGAGCGGTGTCGCCTCCACCAACTGGCCGAACCACCAGGACCGTTCACCTCGGCCCGCCGGAGGCTTGGGTACAACCCCGTCGCGCTCCATGCTCGCGTCGCACTCGTGCGGTGCCTCGACCGCGAGAGTCGGCGCGGCTCCCGTGTGGTCGACGGCCACGCACGCCCCGGCGCGGACCGCCATCCGGGCCGCCAGCGCCGAACCCGGCAGTCCCGACAGCAACTCCGCAGCCGTGGACCGTACGTTGCGGCTCCGGTCGGACAGCGCCTGCTCCAGGAACGGCTCGTCCGCCGCGGTCAGGCCCCTGCGCAGGGAGTCGAGGAACATCAGCCGATCCTCGGCCCGCTCCGTCGACCAGGTCGACGCCAGCAACTCGCGCGCGGCGGCGGGCTCGCGGGCACGTATCGCGGAGAGCAGGGCGACCCGCTCGGCGAACAGCCCCTCCTGCCAGAGCTGTTGGATCTGGCCGGTGTCCTCGGAGGGCGGCAGTGCCGCGCCCCCGCCCGGTGTCGCGCGCAGGGCGAACCGCCAGTCCGGGTTCAGCCGGGCGAGCCACACGGCACGCGGCCCGGCGAAGGCCAGCGCCGCCGGGCGCAGGTCCGTACGCCCACGGGCCGCGTCCAGGAGCGCGGGCAGCATCTCGGGGGGTGCGGCGAAACCGCGGCTGTTCGCCGCCGCCAGCCACTGCGGCAGCAGCTCCATCAGGTCCGGTGCCGTACCTCTGCGCCCACCGCCGCCCGTGCCGGGGCGGTCGGCCAGCAGCATCGCCAGTCGGCGGGCCGCCGCGGCGGGCAGTGGCGGGCGCGGATCCCGGGCCGCCGGTTCCGGACACCGGGCCGCCCGGCCGGGCCGCAGGCCGGCCCGCCGTCGTACGGTCTCCACGGCAGCCGCGTCCAGCAGCGCCACCGGAGCCTCCCGCCCCGGTGCCGAGCCCGGCGGTGTGCGCCGCTTCCGTGCCGAGCAGCGCCGCCGTGACGAGGTCCTCCCAGGCGCCCGGCGCGGGCGCGTCCGCAGGAGCGGGGGTCCTGTTCATTCGGTTCCTTTCCCTGCGGTGCCTGCGAGTGGTTGAAGACTCACTCGATGCGAGTTTCCCGTGAGGCGGGTCACATGCGTGGATCGGGTGAGAAAGGGTGGATTGGCGGATGGTTGTGCGCGGCCTGGGTCTGTCGGGAGAGGGGGTACGGGGGCCCGTCGGGGGCGTGCGCCGCTGGTGAGGACTGGTGTTGTTCGGGTGAGTGCACGGCTGGTCACGGTGGGTGCTGGACGGATGGGCGCACGGGTGGTTGCGGTCGGTGTCGGTCGGATGCGTGGACGGGTGGTTGCGGTCGGTGTTGCTCGGTGGAACGTACGGATGGTGAGTCGGGGTGGCGTCCGGGCCGATGCACGGCCGGTCACGGTGGGTCTCTGACGCGTGAGCACACGGCTGATGGCGGTCGGTCCTGGTCGGACGCGCGCACGGGTGGTGACGGTCGGTGTCGGTCCGGGGAACGTGCGGCGGGTGGGGGTGGGTGTCGTCCTCACGAGTGCTGCGCTGGTGCCGCCGGGTGCCGCCCGGCGGGCGTCGTCCCGTCGGTTCAGCACAGGGGCACCGCCTCGCCCGGCCCCTCCGGCCAGGCCGTCAGCGGAGTGAAGCCCCGGTGGCCGCACTCGCCGAAGACCTTCACGGGTGCCCCGCCCGAGAGGGCGACGAGACGCCACAGGCCCGGACGGGAGCGGGCCGCGGAGGTGAGCGGCAGCGCCTCGTCCCTGTCGGCGTCCGCCAGCTGCCAGGAATCGCCGTCCGGGGTCGGGACGACACTGTCCAGCGTCACCGGGACGGATTCCAGCCATGGGTCGTCCCGGAGGGCCTCGCCGTAGCGGTCGGCCGCCTGGGCCGGTGTCACTCCCGGCGGCCGGGTCACCGCGGGAGCGGGCAGGGCGAACTGCTCGCCGAGCGCCGCCCGCTGCTGCCCGGTGCCCGGATAGGCGGAGACCTCCGCATCCAGGGCAAGGCCGACCGGCAGCGCGAGTTCGGGTGCGCGGCCGGCGGCGCCGTAGGAGAGGAGCAGCGCCGTACGGGCCGACTCGGCGCCGTACAGCCATATCCGGCGCGTTGTCAGACGCGCGTCCGCCGTGTCGTACTGGGCGAGGACCAGCCAGCGGTCCCGCACCGGCGGGCCGTCCGCCGAGGCGGACAGGCCGATGCGCGAACGGACCGTCGCCGCCAGGCCGTCGGGCAGGCGCTCCCGGCGCAGCCAGCCCTGGTCGAGGAGGTGGAGGAGAGCGCACTCCTCCAGCAGCCGCACCGGCCAGCCGGGACCGGATGACGGGATCGCCCCCAACTCCCGTACCCGCGCTGCCAGTCCGGAGGCCTGGGCGTCGACCATGCGGGCCGCCGTCTCCTCCCACAGCCCGTACCCCGCCTGCTCCGCGCCCGCGAGGCCGCCGCGCAACAGGTCCGCCAGCCGCTGCTCCAGCTCCGTCGCGCCCGCGGTGATCCGCTCGGCTCTGCGTTCCGCCCTGCGCCGCGCTGCCTCCGGATCACCGGGGCCCGTCGAGGAACCGGCCGCGCCCGCCGCCCGTTTCTCCGTCGCGCGCTTCCTTCTCCCCTCTATCCACTCCCCGGCCCAGTCCGGCGGCTGCGCGGACGGCACCACGCCGTCCCCGCCCGCCCAGAGCAGCAGCAGCCCGAGGGCGTGCTTGCACGGGAACTTGCGGCTCGGACAACTGCATCGGTACGCCGGGCCCGACGCGTCCGCGATGTCGACGACCGTCTGATACGGCCTGCTGCCACTGCCCTTGCACAGCCCCCACACCGTCCCCTCGTCACCACTCCCCGCCTCGGACCAGGGCCCGGCCGCACCGAGTTTGCTTCCCGCTTTGCGTGATGCGGCGTCAGGCGCCAGTGCCAGCACCTGATCCGCACTCCAGCGCACCCCCTGCTGAGTCATGACATCGAAGGTAGATCCCGCCACTGACAATCGGTCCGGCGAACACCTCCGCCAGCCCGTTTTCGCAGGTCAGATCGCATTGTCAGTGGCGTGGTGCACGGTTGGTACCAGATCCGAACCGGCCGAGCTGGAGGGGGCCTCAGCCATGTCTGTCTCCGTGGAACCGATGTCTGTCGAAGTACCTGACGGGGAGCCCGCCGTCGCGTTGCGGCCGCACGCCGAGGACGCCTTCGCCCATGAACTCGCCGCACTCGCAGCGCAGGACGACCGGCCGCGCCCGGCCCGCTGGAAGCTGTCGCCGTGGGCCGTCGCCACCTACCTGCTCGGCGGCACACTGCCCGACGGCACCGTGATCACACCGAAGTACGTGGGCCCGCGCCGGCTCGTCGAGGTCGCCGTCACCACCCTCGCCACCGACCGCGCCCTGCTCCTGCTCGGCGTGCCCGGCACCGCCAAGACCTGGGTGTCCGAGCACCTGGCCGCCGCGGTCAGCGGCGACTCGACCCTGCTGGTGCAGGGCACGGCCGGCACCCCGGAGGAGGCGATCCGGTACGGCTGGAACTACGCGCAGTTGCTGGCGCACGGCCCGAGCCGCGACGCCCTCGTCCCCAGCCCGGTCATGCGGGCCATGGCGGAGGGGATGACGGCCCGGGTCGAGGAACTGACCCGCATCCCGGCCGACGTGCAGGACACGCTCATCACGATCCTGTCGGAGAAGACACTGCCGATACCGGAACTGGGCCAGGAGGTGCAGGCGGTCCGCGGCTTCAACGTGATCGCGACCGCCAACGACCGTGACCGCGGGGTCAACGACCTGTCCAGCGCCCTGCGCCGCCGCTTCAACACGGTCGTGCTGCCGCTGCCGGAGAGCGTCGAGGCCGAGGTCGACATCGTCTCGCGCCGCGTCGACCAGCTCGGCCGCTCCCTCGACCTGCCCGCCGCGCCCGACGGCATCGACGAGATCCGCCGCGTCGTGACCGTCTTCCGTGAACTCCGCGACGGTGTCACGTCCGACGGCCGTACGAAGCTGAAGTCGCCCAGCGGCACGCTCTCGACGGCCGAGGCGATCTCCGTGGTCACCAACGGCCTGGCCCTTGCCGCCCACTTCGGCGACGGCGTGCTGCGGGCCGGCGACGTCGCCGCGGGCATCCTCGGCGCCGTCGTCCGCGATCCGGCCGCCGACCGCGTCATCTGGCAGGAGTACCTGGAGGCGGTCGTCCGCGAGCGCGACGGCTGGAAGGACTTCTACCGGGCCTGCCGGGAGGTGAGTGCGTGAACGGCGCGGGGAGGGAGGCCGATGAGGTGGCAGGGGCCTGGGCGGGGCCGTTGCTGCTCGGGGTTCGGCATCACGGGCCCGGTTCCGCGCGGGCCGTGCGGGCGGCGCTGGCCGCGGCCCGGCCGAGGGTCGTGCTGATCGAAGGGCCGCCCGAGGCGGACGTCCTGATCCCGCTCGCCGCGGACGAGGACATGCGGCCGCCGGTCGCGCTTCTCGCCCACGCCGTGGACGAGCCCGGCCGCTCGGCGTTCTGGCCGCTGGCCGAGTTCTCCCCGGAGTGGGTCGCGATGCGCTGGGCCCTGGAGCACGACGTCCCGGCCCGTTTCATCGACCTGCCGGCCACGCACACCTTGGCGTGGGGGAGGGACGACGAACCTGGGGAGGGGGCGCAGAATCCCGCGGGTGAGGGTGACGGGGGGCCCTCGGCGGGGGGTTCCGACGGTTCGGCGGCCGGTGCCGATGAGTTCGTGGCCGGGGGAGGCCGCGGGCCTGCGGGCGGGGTAGGTGGCAAGCCTGTGGCCCAGGTCGGTGGCGAGCCTGTGGCCGGTGGTGGCGGCGGGCCCTCGGCCGGGGATTCCGGCGAGTTCGTGGCTGGGGGAGGCAGTGAGCCTGCGGGCGGGGCAGGTGGCGGAGCCGCGGGCGGGGACGGCAGCCGGGCCGACAGCGACCGGCGTGACGAGGCCGTGGTCGGTGTCGAGGTTCGGGTCGATCCGCTGGGGGTGCTTGCCGAGGCTGCCGGTTATGACGATCCGGAGCGTTGGTGGGAGGACGTCGTCGAGCACCGAGGGGCGGGCGAGGGGGACGCCCTGGCACCCTTCGTCGCCCTGGAAGAGGCCATGGGGGCGCTGCGGGAGACGTACGGGAGCGGGGGGCACGACCGGGATCTCGTCCGGGAGGCGTACATGCGGCTCCAGCTGCGCGCGGCGCAGCGGGAGTTCGGGGACGGCGTCGCCGTGGTGTGCGGGGCCTGGCACGTGCCCGCGTTGCGGCAGAAAAGCGCGGTCGCCGCCGACCGGGCGCTGCTCAAGGGCCTGCCCAAGGTCAAGACGGCGATGACGTGGGTGCCGTGGACGTATCGCCGCTTGTCGCGTCACAGCGGGTACGGCGCGGGCATCGACTCGCCGGGTTGGTACGGGCATCTGTTCGGCGCGCCGGACCGGCCGGTCGAGCGGTGGCTGACCAAGGTGGCGGGTCTGCTGCGGGACGAGGACCGGCTCGTGTCCTCGGCGCACGTCATCGAGGCGGTGCGGCTGGCGGAGACGCTCGCCGCGATGCGCGGTCGTCCGCTGCCCGGGCTGAGCGAGACGACCGACGCCGTGCGGGCGGTGATGTGCGAAGGCTCGGACGTGCCGCTGGCGCTGGTGCACGACCGGCTGGTCGTGGGGGACGTGCTGGGGGAGGTGCCGCGGGCGGCGCCCGCAGTGCCGTTGCAGCGGGACCTCGACCGGATCCAGCGCAGGCTGCGGCTCAAGCCGGAGGCGCTGGAGCGGGAGTTGGAGCTCGACCTGCGCAAGGACACCGACGCCGAGCGCAGCAGGCTGCTGCACCGGCTGCGGCTGCTGGGCGTGGGATGGGGCGAGTCGGTGGCCTCGCGCGGGAGTACGGGCACCTTCCGGGAGACGTGGCGGCTGCGGTGGGAGCCGGAGCTGTCCGTGCGGGTCGCGGAGGCCGGGGTGTGGGGCACGACCGTGCTCGGCGCCGCGACCGCCAAGGCCGAGGCGGACGCCGTCTCCGCACAGGCTCTCGCCGACGTCACCGCCCTCGCCGAGCGCTGCCTGCTGGCCGAACTGCCGGACGCGCTGCCGACGGTGATGAGGATCCTCGCCGACCGCGCGGCGCTCGACACGGACGTCGGCCACCTCGCCCAGGCCCTGCCCGCACTGGTCCGCTCCCTCCGCTACGGCGACGTACGCGGCACGGACACCGCCGCCCTGACAGAGGTCGCCGCGGGCCTCGCCGAACGGATCTTCGTCGGCCTGCCCCCGGCCTGCGCCGCACTCGACGCCGACGCGGCCGAGGAGATGCGGCGCCATGTCGACGCGGTGCACGGGACGCTGGGATTGCTGGGCGAGGCCTCCGCGACCACCCACGGCGATCTGCGTGAGCGTTGGTACGGCGTGCTGCGGGTGTTGTCCGGGCGGGACACCGTGCCCGGTGTCGTCCGGGGGCGGGCCGTGCGGCTGCTGCTGGACGAAGGGGAGTTGGCGCAGGGCGACGCGGCGCGGCTCATGGGGCTCGTGCTGTCGCCGGGCACGCCACCGGGGGACGCGGCCGCGTGGATCGAGGGCTTCGTCGGAGGGGGCTCCGGCGGCGGGATGCTGCTCGTGCACGACGAGCGGCTGCTCGGGCTGGTCGACGCCTGGCTGACGGGCGTGCCGGCGGAGGCGTTCACGGACGTGCTGCCTCTGCTACGGCGGACCTTCTCGGCGTACGAGGCGGGGGTGCGCCGGACCCTGGGCGAGTTGGTCCGACGCGGGCCGGGGCAGCGGGGGAGCGGGGCGCCGGCAGGGACCGGGATACCCGGCTTCGGGGCCGACCTCGACATCGAGCGTGCGGCCGCGGTGCTGCCGGTGGTGAGGCTGCTGCTGGGCCTGGACGGCGTGGCGCAGAGCACCGACGACAACAACCTTGTGGGGGTGGCGTGACGGCCATGACGGCCATGACGGCCATGACGGCCATGACGAACGGGACGGCCCTGGCGAACACGACGGCCCCGGCGAACACGACGGCCATGGCGAACACGACGGCCATGGCGAACAGTACGGCCGACCGGCTGAACGAGCCGATGGAGCGGGGCGGCGTGGTGGCAACGGCCGGGGCCGGGCACAGGGGCGGGGCGGCGGCCGGACCGACGACGATCGTGCTGGTCGTTCCGCTCTGGGAACGGCTTCGTGCGGGGGTGCGCGGATGACGAACGGGTCGGTGGCACGGGTGGCCTGCGAGCGTGGGGGAGTGGCGGGATGACGGCGGAGCTGGTCGACCCGGCAAAGGAGCGGCTGAGGCGCTGGCGGCTCGTCCTCGGGGGCGACGCGGCCGACGGCACCGGATGCGCGTTGTCCGGGCAGGACGCGGCCATGGACGGGGCGCTGGCCGCGCTCTACGGCAAGGCGGACAAGGGGCCGGCGGGGCGGGACCGCTCGGCGGGGCTCGGGGCGTCGGCGCCGGCCGTGGCGCGCTGGCTCGGGGACATCCGGACGTACTTCCCCTCCTCCGTCGTACAGATCATGCAGCGCGACGCCATCGACCGGCTCGGGCTGTCCACGCTGCTGCTGGAACCGGAGGTGCTGGAGGCGGTGGAGGCCGACGTCCACCTCGTCGGCACGCTCCTCTCCCTCAACAAGGCGATGCCGGAGACCACGAAGGAGACGGCACGGGCGGTCGTGCGCAAGGTCGTCGAGGACCTGGAGAAGCGACTGGCCAGCCGCACCCGGGCCACCCTCACCGGCGCGCTCGACCGCAGCGCTCGGATCAACCGGCCCCGCCACCACGACATCGACTGGAACCGCACGATCGCCGCCAACCTCAAGCACTACCTGCCGGAGTACCGGACGATCGTGCCGGAGCGGCTCATCGGGTACGGGCGGGCCTCCCGGTCCGTGAAGAAGGAAGTCATCCTCTGCATCGACCAGTCGGGGTCGATGGCGGCGTCCGTGGTCTACGCGTCGGTGTTCGGGGCGGTGCTGGCGTCCATGCGGTCGATCAGCACACGGCTCGTCGTCTTCGACACGGCGGTCGTCGACCTCACCGACCAGCTGGACGACCCGGTCGATGTCCTGTTCGGGACCCAGCTCGGCGGCGGCACCGACATCAACCGCGCTTTGGCCTACTGCCAGTCGCAGATCACGCGGCCCGCGGAGACGGTGGTCGTACTGATCAGCGACCTCTACGAAGGGGGCATACGGAACGAGATGCTCAAGCGGGTCGCGGCGATGAAGGCCTCGGGGGTGCAGTTCGTGACGCTGCTGGCACTGTCGGACGAGGGGGCGCCCGCGTACGACAGGGAGCACGCGGCCGCGCTTGCCGGGCTGGGAGCGCCGGCCTTCGCCTGTACGCCGGATCTGTTTCCGGAGGTGATGGCGGCGGCGATCGAGAAGCGGCCGTTGCCGATACCGGAGAGCGCGTGAGGGGCCGGAGGCGTGGTGGCTCGCCGGTGATTTGTCGACCCATTGACCTGCGTTGTCGGACGACCGGGGTCGGCAAACCGGACATGACTACGCATCGGTAACGGGGGGCTTGCGCAACCTCGGGAGTGCCGTGCGAGGATCAACGCGCCCGTCAGCGGCGCGTTGCGCTCCGCTTGTTCCGCACGGGAGGAACCTCCCCCTCTTGACCTTCCCAGCCGTCCTTTCCGGTACCGCCCTGCGCGTGATGCGTACGGCGGCCGGGCGGCGTGCGCTGCAAGTGGCCGTGCTGGTGGGTGGGTTGTTCGCGCTCGGGTTCCTCTGCGGGGAACAGGCGCATGCGGCGGACGGGGTGCCGTCGGCGACGCCGACGAGTTCCGTTGCTTCGGCGACCTCCCTTGGTTCCCCGGCCTCTGGTTCCCCGGCCTCCGTGACGTCGGTGGCTTCCCGGGCTTCCCGGACTTCCGATGAGGTTGTGCCGGCGGGTTCGGCTGAGGGTTCGCAAGGCGCGCGGTCGGTGAAGACAGGTGCGCCCGCGGCCGACGACCACGTCGTCCGGCCGCTGGTCGGTCACGTCGTCCGGAGCGTGGACGCTCGCGTCACGGAGCCGGTCGGTCGCCTCGTGGGCACCGTGGCCACAGGGCTGGCCGAGGCGGAGGCGAAGCTGCCGTCGTTCCCCGCGTCCCCTGTGCTGCCGAGCCTGCCGGACGGTTCGGAGCTGCCCGGTCTTCCTGAGCTGCCGCCTCTGCCCGGTCCGCCCGCGCTTTCGGGGCAGACGTTGCCGGCGCCGGTCACTTACGCGCCGGGGTCGGGTTCATCGGTCGCAGCGCCGACGGTGACAGGACAGAGGCCGGAGGGGCGTACCGCTGCGGCGACGCCCGTGACGTACGGACCGCGGTTCGCCGCCGGTGCCGTAGTCACCGGCGGAGTGGCGCACACGTCCGCGCTTCCGGCCGAGCCCGCCGGACAGGGCCCCGAGCGTCACATGCCCCCCGGTGACGCGGGCGGTGTGCTGAGCGGCAAGTCGGCGGTCGACCACGGCACGCCGCGGCACGGTGACGGGCATGCCGTCACCGGCGACGACCGGGCAGCCGTGCGGCTCGTGGCCGGCGTCGCCGCGCGCGCCGCGGCGGAAGGTACCCGGGACAGGCACCGGGACATCCCCGTATTTCCCGGCTAGGGCAGGCCCTCCCCCCGCTGTAGACCTGCCGCGCGGGGGCGGAACAGGTCTGCCCGACCGTCCGGACGCCCCGTCGATCTCCGGATGGAGCCCCGGAGCCCTCACCGAGTTTCCGCGGTCCCGCACGAACCTGTCCCAGGTTCCTGGATCCCCCAACTCCCGGACCGCGGCCGGAGACGGCGCCGGAAATGTCCCCAAGCCTGCCCAAGTCCCGAGGCCCTGAGAGCCCTTCGAAGGAGCTCTCCCTCGCGCCTCGGAACTCTCGAGGATCTAAGGATCTGACGTACGCATGAACAAGAACATCCGCCGTTCCATCGTCATAGCCGCCGGCGTCACCGGCGCGTGGGCGCTCGGTTCCACAGTGGCCAGCGCCGACGAACTGCCCGCGTCCGCCCTCTCCGCGCCGGACGCCACCACCGACGCCACCACCGACGCGACGACCGACGCGACGACTGGCCTCACCGACACCCTCGGCACGGTCACCGACACCGTCACCGGCACGGTCGACGGTGTCGTCTCCGGCGTGCAGGACACCGTCTCGGGAGGCACGGTCGCCGACACCGCCGGCACGGCCAAGAACACCGCGTCCACCGATGCCGAGGACCAGGCCCGGCGGTACGTCGACGCGAAGGTCACCGTCCCGAAGGTGTCCAAGGTGAAGGGTGCCGCGGCCATCCAGGGCGCGCAGGCTGCCCGCGCGGCGCAGGCCGCCACGGCCAGGGCGACCGTCACCGCCGACGAGAGCGTCACCGCCGTCCGCTCCACCGTCTCCGACGCGAGTGCCCGGAGTGCTCAGATCGTTCCGAGCACTCCGAGTGCTCCCCAGCGCGAGATCGACTACCTCTTCGGCCCCCTCACCGCCTTCGCACCCGAGCTGGAGCAGGCGTTGGCCGCAGCCCAGACGAGGTTGCAGGGCACCCAGTCCGCGGCCCGGTCCCAGGCGCAGGGCGTCGACGGCGTCGTACGGACGAAGGCGCGGCACACGGTCGCCGGCGCGGGCCGCACCGCGGCAGGCGTGACCGACGCGGCGCAGACCACGGTCGTGGGCGCCCGGACCCGGGGCGACGGCGCGTCCACCATCGTCCAGGGCCGGGCCACCGCCGTGACGAGCGCGGCCGAGGCCGGCGTCTCCTCCGTACCTGGCCACCTCACCGGCACGGTCGGCGGAGTCGGCCGGCAGGTCACCGGCACGGTCACCGACATCCCCGGCACCGTCACGCCGGTCGTCCAGCAGACGGCTGCAGCCGTCGTCCCGCCCGTGGCGATGGCCGCCGTCGGCGGGGTTCTCCCGGTCGCCGGGCAGGCGGTGGCCGGTGTCGTGCCGAGCGCGGAGCACGCCGTCGCCGGTGTCGTACCCGTCGCCGGTCACGCGGTCAACGGTGTGAGCCCGGTCGTCACCGGCACGGTGGACGGCGTGCACCCGGTCGTCACCGACACGGTGAACGGCGTCACACCGGTCGCGGGCGGCGCTGTGGCCGGGGTCGAGCAGACCGCCGGGCACACGGTCGACGCCGCGACCGCGCTGGCGTACGGAGTGGTGGCCGACGTACAGCCCGTAGCGGGCGGTGTCGTGCAGGGTGTGCAGCCGGTCGCGGCGGGGGTCGTGCGGGGCGTGCAGCCGGTCGCCGCGGGGGTGGTGCAGGGTGTGCGGCCGGTCGTCGGCGGGGCCGTCTCCGACGTACCTCAGTACGCCGCGGCCACGGTCGGCGACGCCCAGTGGGTCGTGAACGGCGTCGCCACGGACGTGCCGCCCTACGCCACCGGCCTCGTCGGCCAGGTCGCCGACGGCACCACGGACGCCGTACTGCCGCCGGTCGCGAACACCGCCGTGCACGGCGTGGCGCCCGTCGCCGGGCAGGCCGTCGCGGACGTGGCCGCGGTGGCGTACGGCGTCACGCAGGACGTGGAGCCCTTCGCGTACGGCGTCGCCGGTGACGTACCCCCGCTCGCGCACGGTGTGACCGGGCACGCGAGCGACCTGGGCTACGGCGTCGTCGGCCAGGTGCCGCCGTTCGCGCAGGGTGTCACCGGTGCCGTGCGGCCGGTCGTCGACGCCGTCGTGGAGACCGCGCGGCCCGTCGTGCAGGGCGTGGGCGGCAGCGCCACCGCGCTGGCCTACGGCCTCACGCAGGACGTCGAGCCCTTCGCGTACGGCGTCGCAGGCGAGGTCGCCCCGTTCGCGTACGGCGTCGCAGGCCAGGTCGCCCCGTTCGCGGAGGACCTGACCGGGACCGTCCAAGCCACCGCCGGCCCGCTCGCCGGCCACGCCGTCACCGGCGTCGAGGGCGTCGCCCGGTCGGTCACCCCGGGTTACGCGCGGGACGTACAGAACACGGCCGCACAGAACCTGCACCACGGCAGCACGTACGGCGCCTGAGCCAGACCGCCAGACCGCCAGACCGCTAGTCCGGCAGTCCGGCAGGCCGCTCGACTGCTCGACCACCTGACTCCATGAGGCCGCAGGACCCGGACGGCCGAAAGCCATCGGTTTCGTCCGGCCGGAACCTCATGGACGGGGCCGGGTGGTCCCCATTGGGGTGGGGATCATCCGCCCTGCGCCCCTCAGGGGCTGTTCAAGGGGCCTCACCGGGTCAACCTCAGCCCGGTGAGGCCCTCACAAACGGCACGCCGTGCCGGTGAGCTCGGCATCATGTGACAGGTATCACCGCTCAGGTGTGACCCGCGATTTAGAGGCCTCCGGCAAGCAGGGATAACCTGCGAGACGGACATGCCGCGCGCTCGGACACCGTGTGCGCCTCCCTTGTGACTGACAGACGGCGGACGTCACGTTGCCCTCGCGGCACGCCCACGCAGACAACGAACCGCGAGATCACTGATAGGGACGGAAGCGCGTGGACCTGTTCGAGTACCAGGCGAGGGACCTCTTCGCCAAGCACGATGTACCGGTGCTGGCCGGTGAAGTCATCGACACGCCTGAGGCGGCCCGCGCAGCCACTGAGCGTCTTGGTGGCAAGTCCGTCGTCAAGGCCCAGGTGAAGGTCGGCGGCCGTGGCAAGGCCGGTGGCGTGAAGCTCGCCGCCACCCCGGACGAGGCCGTCGCCCGTGCGACGGACATCCTCGGCATGGACATCAAGGGCCACACGGTCCACAAGGTGATGATCGCCGAGACGGCCCCGGAGATCCTGGAGGAGTACTACGTCTCCTTCCTCCTGGACCGCACCAACCGCACCTTCCTCTCCATCGCCTCCGTCGAGGGCGGCATGGAGATCGAGGAGGTGGCGGCCAACCGCCCCGACGCCGTCGCGAAGACGCCGATCGACGCCAACGAGGGTGTGACCCCCGAGAAGGCCCGCGAGATCGTCGCGGCCGCCAAGTTCCCGGCCGAGGTCGCCGACAAGGTGGCCAACGTCCTCGTCACCCTGTGGAAGACCTTCATCGCCGAGGACGCGCTCCTCGTCGAGGTCAACCCGCTGGCGAAGGTCGCCTCGGGTGACGTCATCGCCCTGGACGGCAAGGTCTCCCTGGACGAGAACGCCGAGTTCCGCCAGCCGGACCACGAGGCTCTCGCCGACAAGGACGCGGCCAACCCGCTCGAGGCCGCCGCCAAGGAGAAGAACCTCAACTACGTCAAGCTCGACGGTGAGGTCGGCATCATCGGCAACGGCGCGGGTCTCGTCATGAGCACCCTCGACGTCGTCGCGTACGCCGGTGAGGCCCACGGCGGCGTCAAGCCCGCCAACTTCCTCGACATCGGCGGCGGCGCCTCCGCCGCGGTCATGGCGAACGGCCTGGAGATCATCCTCGGCGACCCGGACGTCAAGTCCGTCTTCGTCAACGTCTTCGGTGGCATCACCGCCTGCGACGAGGTCGCCAACGGCATCGTGCAGGCGCTGCAGCTGCTCAAGGACAAGGGCGAGGAAGTCACCAAGCCCCTCGTCGTCCGCCTCGACGGCAACAACGCCGAGCTGGGTCGCAAGATCCTCTCCGACGCCAACCACCCGCTGGTGCAGCGCGTGGACACCATGGACGGCGCGGCCGACAAGGCCGCCGAGCTCGCGGCTGCGAAGTAAGGAAGAGGGACAGACACAGCCATGGCTATCTTCCTCAACAAGGACTCAAAGGTCATCGTCCAGGGCATGACCGGTGCCACGGGCATGAAGCACACCAAGCTCATGCTGGCCGACGGCACCAACATCGTCGGTGGCGTGAACCCCCGTAAGGCGGGCACGTCCGTCGACATCGACGGCACCGAGATCCCGGTCTTCGGCACGGTCGCCGAGGCGATCGAGAAGACGGGCGCGAACGTGTCCGTCCTCTTCGTGCCGCCGGCCTTCTCCAAGGCCGCCGTCGTCGAGGCGATCGACGCCGAGATCCCCCTCGCGGTCGTCATCACCGAGGGCATCGCGGTCCACGACTCTGCCGCGTTCTACGCGTACGCCGTGTCGAAGGGCAACAAGACGCGGATCATCGGCCCGAACTGCCCCGGTCTCATCACCCCGGGCCAGTCCAACGCCGGCATCATCCCGGGCGACATCACGAAGCCGGGCCGCATCGGCCTGGTCTCGAAGTCCGGCACGCTGACCTACCAGATGATGTACGAGCTGCGTGACATCGGCTTCTCGTCCGCCGTCGGCATCGGTGGCGACCCGGTCATCGGTACGACGCACATCGACGCGCTCGCCGCGTTCGAGGCCGACCCCGACACCGACCTGATCGTCATGATCGGCGAGATCGGCGGCGACGCCGAGGAGCGTGCGGCGGACTTCATCGCGAAGAACGTGACGAAGCCGGTCGTCGGTTACGTCGCCGGCTTCACCGCACCCGAGGGCAAGACCATGGGCCACGCCGGCGCCATCGTCTCCGGCTCCTCCGGTACGGCCGCCGCCAAGAAGGAGGCCCTCGAGGCCGCCGGCGTCAAGGTCGGCAAGACGCCGACCGAGACGGCGAAGCTGGCGCGCGCCATTCTCGGCCACTGAGCACGGCCTCACCGGCTGAACCAGGCGCCACGCCGCACAGCGAGAAGGGCCCGCATCCTCACCGAGGATGCGGGCCCAACACGCAGTTGTCAGCCAACAAGAGGGCCCAAACCCAAAACCCCCAGCAACCACACCACC
>NZ_JBHXSG010000013.1:0-168121 GCF_042714835.1 Streptomyces sp. NPDC058678
CCGGCGCCCGGTGCAACACGGCGGCAGATGGCCGGCGGCCCTAGCGGACCGCGTTGTTGAACTGCGCGGGGCGGACGAAGGCCAGCGCCGCGGCGCCCATCAGCGGCAGCACCGTGACCTGCAGCAAGCCTGCCCGGCTCCAGTCGAAGGAGTCCACCAGTGCGGCGAAGAGCAGGCCCGAGAAGGCCGCCGTCCCGTAGTAGCTGGTGACGAAGAGGCCGGAGGCGCGTCCTATCTGCTCGGGACGGACGGACCGCTGCATCGCGCTGTTGGTGTTGGGATAGATGAAGCCCAGACCGAAGGCGCCCATGAGGAAGGCGAGCACGTACTGCATGCCGATTCCGGGATGGGTCTCGTAGATGCACACGCTGATGGCGGAGACGGCGACCATGCTCAGGATCAGCAGGTTGCGCTGGTTCACGCGGTCCCCGAGCCACCCGCCGAGGATGCCCAG
Organism: Streptomyces sp. NPDC058678; assembly: GCF_042714835.1. Taxonomy (NCBI): domain Bacteria; kingdom Bacillati; phylum Actinomycetota; class Actinomycetes; order Kitasatosporales; family Streptomycetaceae; genus Streptomyces; species Streptomyces sp. NPDC058678. Next base: position 455 of record NZ_JBHXSG010000013.1, read on the forward strand.
CATGCCGCCGAAGCCGAGGCAGCTCATGGCCAGTGCGGCCTGCCCGGCGGTGTAGTGCAGCGAGCTGATGAGGTACGTCGGGTAGAGGCCGAGGAACCCGTAGATGGCCACGCCGCTGACGACGGAGTGGACGGCCAGAGCGATGGAGTTGCGGTTGTAGGCGGAGGCCGGCATGTACTCGTAGGTCCTGGTCGAGACGACCTTCTCGGCGGAGTGCTCGGTCAGACCGGTTTTCACGAGGAACAGGGAGGCGGCGGCGATCAGCAGGCCGGCCACCCCGAACAGGTAGAAGGGCGAGTGCCACGTGCCGTGCATGCTCATGAGCTGGACGCCGATGAGCGGGGCGATGAACACGCCGATGGAGTAGCCCATGCCGATGACGCCGAAGGCGAGACCCCGCCGGTGGGCGAAGAAGGCGCCGATCGCCGCGAAGATGGCGGCGGACTGCATGCCCTCGCCGAAGCCGGAGACGACCCGGTACAGGGTCATGTCGGCGAAGCCGGTGGCCAGTGGCGTGGCCATGGTGCCCAGCGAGTAGATCACGATGCTGACCAGCAGCACGGTCTTGCGGCGGAAGCGGTCCAGGAGATAGCCCGCGGGCAGGCCGGCCAGGGCCATACCGAGGGTGAAGTTCGTCGCCAGCAACCCGCCCTGCTCCAGGGAGAATCCGTACTCCGCGCGGATGTTGGGCAGCAGGGGAGGAAAGACCTGTCGGTCCATCGCGTTGACCATGTAGGAGAGGACCACCAGCAGGAAGCCCACCCCGATCATGAGGCGGGAAATGGGGGCCGGGCTCTTTTCCTGCGTGTCGCTTTCGGGCACCGCGCTGGTGTCGACTTGCGCTGCGTGAGTCATAGCGGCTCCTGAGGAGGAATGGGCCACGGCAGGCCGCGGCGGATACATCGCCGGTACGGGGCCGTACGGGCGATGACGAGAAGCGGTGAGCTGAACACGGACTCGTGGCGACGACGGCGATGCTGTCGTCGGCAGGCGGAATGAGGGCGACAGGCTGCCGCGCGGTCGGACACCGCGTGCGGAATTGAGCCCTGTATCGCCCGTCGGGGACGTCCGTGGCTATGGCGTCTTCGACAGCCGGACCCCGTGCGGAGACTTATCGGTCACACGGTCGGCGCTGGCAGAAACCATGAGGGGGAAGTCTCTTGCGCGTCAAGACGTGAACGCCGGATTTCTTCGGTGTTTCTCGATTTCCGGCTCCGGCCGGGCTGCTCGGCGCTCACCGGGCCCTGTGGCACAGGGGGCGGCGAGCATGTGCGCGTCCCACTCTTGACGTGTTGAAGACCCGCAATGCTATCGTTAGCACCACGTGGCTGTGACAAAGTGATTCGACGTGCCCCGACATCTCGTGATCCGTTCCAGGGGCATCCCGCGGCGCCCGCACCGACCACAAGTCGGCGCGCGCCTGCTACACCGACCGAGCCCGGCGACCCTCTCCACTTCACCCTCCTGGCGGCCGACGGCCCAACCGGACATGCCGACGGCCGCCCTTCCGGGGGCGATCAGACCCGCACATCGGATGTGACCGGGATGACCCCGGCCGTCCGCCGCGGCCGCACGATTCTGCGAGGACGACCTGCCATGAAACCACCGAGCCGCCCAGGCACCGTGCTGCTCACCGACTACGCCTGGCCCGACGACTCCGTCGAGCGATCGGTCATCGAGGAGGCGGGCCACACCCTGGTGACCGGGCCCGCCGATCCCGCCTCCGCCGAGGCGATCGAGAAACTGGTGGCCGAGCACCGGCCCGCCGGGATCCTGACCTGCTGGGCCCCCGTCTCCGCCGGCGCGATCGGCACGTCGCCCGATCTGCGGATCGTGGCCAGACTCGGAGTCGGGCTCGACAACATCGCCGTGGACACCGCCACCGAGCGCGGTGTGTGGGTCACCAACGTGCCCGACTACTGCGTCGAGGAAGTCTCCGACCACGCCGTCGGCATGGTGCTGGCCTGGACACGGGGCCTGGCCGTGTCCGACCGGGAGGTCCGCGCGGGCCGCTGGGACCCCGCCGGCGCCCGGCTGCGCCGACTGTCGACGCTGACCTGCGGTGTCGTCGGATACGGGCGCATCGGACGCGCCACCGTGCGCAAGCTCGGCGCGTTCGGCAGCCGGATCCTGGCCCACGACCCACATCCGCCGAAGGACGCCCCAGGAGTGGAGATGGTGGGCCTCGAGGAGCTGCTGCGCCGCAGCGACGTGGTGATCCTCCACGTGCCGCTCACGCCGGACACCCACCACATCATCGGCGCCGAGCAGCTGGAGCTGATGGCACCGGGCGGTCTGCTCGTCAACGTCAGCCGTGGCGGCCTGGTGGACACCGACGCGGTCGTCAAGGCGCTGGACAGCGGGCACCTGGACGGAGCCGCCTTCGACGTACTGGAGACCGAACCGCGCGTCCCCGCCGGGCTGCTGGACCAGCCGGGAGCTCTCCTCACCCCGCACATCGCCTTCTCCTCCGACGCCTCGGTCACGGAACTGCGCCGCCGCGCCGCCGAGGAGGTCGTACGAATCCTGGCGGGCGAAACACCTGCCCACGCCTGCAACAGCCCCCTCGCTCCTACCACCGGGTCGGGTGACCGGTGATGAGCCCGACCTCCGCACAGGTGAGCCCGGGCCCCGTGCCCGACACCGCGCTGGCCGACTTCCTGACCGCGCACGAGCTCGCCGAACCCGGCGAAGCCGCACGCTGGACGCCACTGGCGGGCGGTGTCTCGTCCGATCTGTGGCGAGTGGACCTGCCGGGACGTTCCCTCTGCGTCAAACGCGCCCTGGCCAAGTTGAAGGTCGCCGCCGACTGGCAGGCACCGGTGTCGCGCAACGCCTACGAATGGGCGTGGATGCGGTTCGCCTCCCGGCACCGCCCCGACAGCGTGCCCGAACTGCTGGCCCACGACCCCGAAGCCGGCCTGTTCGCGATGGAGTTCCTGCCCCCCGAGCACTACCCCGTGTGGAAGGCACAGCTGCTGCGCGGCGAGGTGCGGGCCGCGACCGCGGCGGCCGTCGGAGAGCTGCTCGGCACCCTCCACGCGGCCGGCGCCGGCGACGCCGGCCTCGCCGCGGACTTCGCGACCGACGACAACTTCCACGCGCTGCGCATCGAGCCGTACCTGCTGGCCACCGCCGCCGCGCACCCCGGTCTGAGCAGCATCCTTCAGGGCCTCGCCGACCGCACGGCCACGACGCACGTGGCCCTGGTGCACGGTGACGTCAGTCCCAAGAACATCCTCGTCGGACCGTCCGGGCCCGTGCTGTTGGACGCCGAGTGCGCCTGGTACGGAGACCCCGCCTTCGACCTCGCCTTCTGCGTCAACCATCTGCTCCTCAAGAGCCTGGTGGTACCCGGGCGCCGCGCCGATCTCCTGCGGTCCGCCCGGGTGCTGGCAGAGGAGTACGTCCGGTGCGTCGACTGGGAACCTCGGCCGGCCCTTGAGGCGCGGGCCGCTTCACTGCTGCCGGCCCTGCTGCTCGCCCGGGTGGACGGCAAGTCCCCGGTGGAGTACCTCACGGACGACCGGCACCGGATGTTCGTACGCACGGTGGCATCGGCCCTGCTCAGGGCACCCGCCCCCACAGTGGCGGACGTCCTGGACACCTGGGCGAGCGAGCTCGGTCCCTCGACCGGGCCCGGCCAAGGCCGAGCCGACTGACCTTACCGGTCCGTCAGGGCCCGACGACCCTGACGGACCCACGCACCGACTGACGCGATTGAGGAGAGACACATGCGCAGAGTCGTCACCGGCCATGACGAGAACGGCAGATCGGTCGTGGTCAGCGACGGTCCCGTCCCGCGCAGCCGGGAGTTCACCAGCCTGCCGGGCTGGGTCTCCCGCCTGCCGTGGGCCACCGAACCCGGCGAACCGGTCGGCCGGACAGGGGAGGACCCCACGCCGAAGGTCACCAGCCTGCTGCCGGTGCCCGGCGGCACGCGCTTCATCGTGCTGACCTTCCCGCCGGACACCGCGATGGCCGACCCGGCGTTCGACCCCGTCGCCTTCGACCAGGAGCAGCGGGCCGACTCACCCGGCATCGCGGACCGCATGGAGCCCGACGGCATGCACACCACGCCGACCGTGGACTACGGCATCGTGCTGCAGGGCGAGATCGTCCTCGAACTCGACGACGGCCGGTGCACCCACCTCTCGGCAGGCGACATCGTGATCCAGAACGGCACCCGGCACGGCTGGCGCAACCGCGGCGATCAACCGGTCACGATGGCCTTCGTCCTCGTCGGCGCGGAACGGGACGTCTGACACGGCAGTCGGTCCACGGTCCCGTTCCGTGTTCAGCCGTCGGGGGAGCGAGATTGTCGTCGCGTGGAGCCCTCGTGACTGCTCGCCTCCTTGCCCCTGCGACGGCCCGATGTTCGCCCTCTCCGAGTCCGCTCACTGGCAGCGGGCAGCGGCCGGATTTGTCCACCGCCGCTTCTCCGCCGCGACGTCCGAACCGTCACCCCTGTCCGCGGCAGAGGGATCCAGTTGCCGGCGAGCGTGGGGCGGGCCTTGGCAGCCGATGAGCTTCAGGGGCGGCAGCGGCCATACTGGCCCGAAAGCGTGCGGCATCCCCGACCCGGCGTGTTCGCGCCCACGACCTGGTCGACACTGCACGACACGAGACACGACGAGCCGCCGAGAACAACAAGTGCCCCGCATGGGCTGACCGGCACGACGACGGTTCTCAAGCGTGGCGGGAGGAGAACCCCGGGCGTCCGGCGCACTCCATCCCGTCGCGGTCCGCCGACCGAAGGCGCAGGATGGCCAGACTGCGCCGGGTGCCGCGCTCAGGGGACCGCGCGTGGTGGACGGCCTGGGGCGAATCCTCGAAAGTCACTCTGTGACGACGGTGGCGGTCGACATCAGGGCGGCTTGGACGCCGAGTGCTGCTGCAGGCGCCCATCTCCGTGCACCTCGACCTGTCCGACCTGCCGTCCGCGGCGGCCGGACCCGGTGGGCCGCGGGAGGCGCGGCGGATGCGTCGCGAGCAACGGCGGGCCGTTGCCCACTGCCACCGTGCAGTATCTCCGTAGTCGGTGTGAGGGGTGTCGGCCCGGCCTGGTGCCCGTTGCGTACGAGTCGTTCGGGGTTGAACGCCCAAGGGCCGTCAGCCGGTTGTCCGCGCAGTGTCCGCAGCGGCGAGCGAGTCCTTGGCGAACTGGAGGAACGCCCGCGCCCGATGGCTGGGGGTGACGTGTGCCGCGTGGGCGATCACGAGCTCGACCTCGTCCAAGGGGTCGCTGAGGGGCACGGATGCCAGGGGAAGCCCCTCGACGCTGGTGTCGGTCGGCCAGGACTGGATCAACGTGGCGAAGCCGAGGCCGCGGGCGACCATGCTGCGGACCGCCTCGATGCTCGAGGTCCGGTACCTGACGTTCGGCTGTGCTCCCGCGAGGGAGAACCAGTGGTCCGCGTTCTGCTGGGCCGGCGGCTCGGAGTAGATGATCAGTGGTTCGTCCGCCAGTTCGGCGAGAGAGACCGCCTTGCGCTCCGCCATCGGATGACCGGCGGACACGATGACATACGGGCGGCTGGAGCGCAGCGTCGTGCAGGACAGACCGGGCTGGGCGCCGAACGCGTACAACAGGGCCAGGTCGCATCCGCCCTGGAGCAAAGCCTGTCGCATCTCTTCCTGCTGACCCTCGATCAGTTCGAGGTCGACCGCCGGGTGGACCTGCCTGAACCCGTCCACCAGGGGCGGGATGAGAAACGGGGTCAGGGCCGCGTAGCAGCCGATCGTCAGGCGGCCCGCCAGACGGCCCTCCTCCGCCCGGGCGCTCGCCGTGAGTTCGTCGGCCTGCGCCAGCATGGCTTGGGCGCGCTCCAGGATCCGGCTGCCGGCCTCTGTGAGGAAGGCTCCCTTCGCCCGGCGCCGTACCAGCAACTGGACTCCGAGGCGGCGCTCCAGATCGGCGATCGCCGTGGAGATGCTCGCCTGGGAAGCGTGGCATCGCACCGCCGCCGCGCTCATGGAGCCCGTGTCCGCCACCGCGACGAAGTATTCCAATTGGCGTAGGGAAAGATTGGCCGCCATTTCGCTCCTGCTGTCATGGGATCCCTGATAAGCCTTATAGGAAAGTTCTGGTTTTCCTGGCCGTAACGCGGATGTCATCCTAAGCCGCAGTCACCTTCTGAAAAAAGCTTGGTTGACGACCAGCCCCCGCACATTCAGCTAGGAGCCCTTTCATGGCCACGCTTCTTGACCCCGCTCAATCCTCGGCCCGACGAACCGACGACAGTGTGCTCGGCCGCGTCCGCGCACTCCTTCCCGAGATCGCGGCACGATCTGCCGAAGGTGAGAACGCGCGGGCTGTTCCGGCGGATCTCGTCACCGCCCTGCGCGAGGCAGGAGCATTCCGGATGGCCCTGCCCAGGGTGTGGGGCGGAGAGCAGCTCGGGCTGCCGGAGGCCGCCCGGGTGGTGCGGGAGATCGCACGAGCCGACGGCTCGACGGGCTGGACCGTTCAGGCCGCTTCGATGGCCTGGTTCTTCGTACGGTCACTGCCCCGGGAGACGCTGGAGAAGGAGGTGTTCGCCGACGGTGCCGACCTCATGCTCCGTGGAGCGGTGGCTCCCAAGGGGCTGGCGACGCCGGTGCAGGGCGGCTATCGGCTCAGTGGTCGCTGGCCGCTCGCGAGCGGCCCGTTCACCCCGGACTGGATGCTCGCGGGGTTCCTGGTCGAGGGGGCGCCTCCGCTGCCGGACGGCCGTCCGGACATGCGGGTCGCGCTGTTGCGTTCCGAGCAGGTGACGTTCCTCGACACCTGGGACGCGGTCGGCCTACGTGCCACGCAGAGCACCGACTTCACGATGGACGACGTCTACGTGCCGGAACACCACACGGGGCCGATGTTCGGCGACAACAACTTCCCCGCTCCCCTTTACGACCTGCCGTACTCCCCGACGGGCTCCTCGCACGACGCCGTCGTCCTCGGCGCCTTGGAGGGTGCGCTCGCCGATCTCTCCGCACTCGCCGCCACCAAGCGGCCGGCGTTCAACCCCAAGGCACTGCTCGGTGAGGACCCGGTGTTCCAGGAGAAGTTCGCGGAACTGCACGTGCGTACGGCCGCTTTGACGGCCCTGTCGGAACACACCGGCCGTCTCGTCATGGACCGTGCCCTCGCCGGAGAGGCACCCACGCCGGACGAGTGGTTCACCTACACCGGCAGCACCCAGCACATCCATCACGACGGCATCCGGATCCTCAACGAGATCATGACCCTCTCGGGCAGCGCGGGCCTCTACAGCACCAGCTCACTTCAGCGCCGCTGGCGCGACGTCCGCTGCGTTTCTCAGCACGTGGTCGGCAACAACGGTGCGATACGGCAGTTGGGCGCAGTCCTGTCGAAGCAGAACTGAAACTCGTCCCTGTCCGTGCCCCGGAAGTGCCCCTCTCCGTGATCTGAACCCGCGCCAGAGCCTTTCACCTTTTCACCACCTCGGGAGAAGCAATGAATACGCCATTCACCCTCGATCCACGAATCAGTGAGAGCTCCGTTTCTCAGCGGGCCAGCTCCACCAACCGACACCAGACGGGTGGTCTCCGGTGAGCCCTCTCCACGCGGCACCGACCAGTCCCGCGCTCCTGCGTCAGGCTTTCGGCTGCTTTCCGTCCGGGGTGACAGCCGTGTGCGCACTCGACTCCGACAGCCCGGTGGGCATGGCGGCGAGTACGTTCACCCCGGTTTCCCTGTCACCCGCGCTGATATCGGTCTGCGTGCAGGACACCTCGAGGACATGGCCCAGACTGCGTCAGCGAAGCCGAGTGGGCGTGAGCGTGCTCGCCGAGGGACAGGACGCGGTCTGCCGGTCACTGGCCGGCAAGGCCGGCGACCGGTTCGCCGGCGTCGACTGGGATGCCGACGAGGAGGGCGGTGTCTACATCCACGGCGCAAGTCTCTGGCTGGACTGCTCCCTGCACGCCGAACTTCCCGGAGGCGACCACACGATCGTGCTCCTCGAAGTCCACGGTCTGAAAGCCGAACCCGACCGAGAACCCCTGGTGTTCCACAACAGCCGGTTCCGACGCCTGGCCATCTCGTAGACAGGCGCTGCCGCTCGGACTCGCGATGCCCGTCTGTCTTCCGGTGACAAATAATGGTCGGCCGACCTCGCCGACCTCGCCGACCTCGCCGACCTCGCCGACGCAGCCGGCGACTTCGGGGAGCTCAGCGAGTATCTGGACGAGGGACTCATGCACCCGGGTACCTGCTTACGCGACGCGCGGTGGCGACCGGCGACCTGCGCGAGCTGCAACGGATCTCCGACGCCGGTAACGGCGAAGCCGGCAAGGAGGTCACGGTCACGGTCCGGTTCCCGAGCTCGAACCGGACCGGCTGTGGCAGCGGCTGCCGCAGAACCAGAGAGGGTATTCGCTGGGGATGACGCCCGGCGCCCGGGATGGCGCTCGCTCAGGGCTCCAGCCTGACTGATAATCCGAAGACCTGATGGGTCCGCCCGGCTACGGTGCGGGTGAGGAGGTGGGCCGATGGGCGCGTCGATGCTCTACCAGGTTCTGGAACCGCTGCCGGACGCGCGGACTGCTCTGCTGTTCGCACGCGAACTGCTCGCCCGATTCGGTACCGGGACGCCGGACATGCCTTCCCTGAGCTTCAACGACATCGCCACGCGGGAACAGTTCCACTACGCCCGGCAGTACTTCACCTGCGGCACGTTCCTCAGCTCAAAGCGGGACCTCCAGGACTCGCGTGTGCAGGAACTCTGGCAGACCCTGTACGGCCTGGGCCTCCGGGACACGTCCACTGGCTGGGTGGAGACAGAGCTGCAGCCCGAACTGGCGTCCCTGTGGCCTTTGCCGCAGGGAGTGCGGTTCCAGCTGATGAAGGGAGAGGCGCCCTCCACCTTTCCCATCCGTGACTGCGACGAGTGCACCGAGGCGGAGATCGACCGCGCAGTCGCGGCCTGCGGCCCCCTGTCGATCGACATCGACTGGTTCTGGGCACTGCGCGGTCTACCAAGCTCCAACCTCTGCGGCGTCCAACTGTGCCTCAACAGCACATGGACCGAGCAATACAGTGAACCTGATCCGGGCAGGCACGCCGTGTACCTGTCCATCGGCACGCGAAACTCGGACGAAGACGTACGGGATTGGCTGCAGGGCACCGGACTGCGCCTGGGGAAATCTCAGCTGGGTTGGTAGACAGGTCCGCCAGGCCAGCAGCGACAAGGGGAACAAGGAAAGGAATAGTCGAGGGCCCGCCCCACGTTGCCGCGAACATGACGACGAACGCGCCGCGGCCCGAGGTGCTGCGATACACCGCCTTCTCCAGCGCCCCCGACGGCGGCAACCCCGCCGGCGTCGTGCTGGACGCCACCGCCCTGGACGACAACGGCATGCTGGCCATCGCCGCCGACCTCGGATACTCGGAGTCCGCGTTCCTGACCGCGCCCCCGGAGGACCTCGGCGGTCAGGAGGGGCGGGCGTACACCATCCGCTACTTCAGCCCCAAGGCCGAGGTGCCGTTCTGTGGACATGCCACCGTTGCGGCCGCCGTCGCGCTCGCCGAGCGGATGGGCCCCGGGGAGCTGGTGTTCGCGACGCGCGCCGGTACCGTGCCGGTGGAGGTGGTCGAGGAAGGCGGGACGGTCAGGGCAACGCTCACCAGTGTCGAGCCGCACATCGAGGAGATCGCCGACGCCGACTTCACGGAGGTGCTCGCCGCGCTCGGCTGGCCGCCTACCGATCTCGACCCGGCGTTCCCGCCCCGTATCGCGTTCGCCGGGGCCCGCCATCTCGTTCTCGCGGCGGCGACGCGCGCTCGCCTCGCAGACCTCGCATATGACTTCGCGCGCCTCGAGGCGCTGATGCACCGCTTGGACCTGACCACGGTCCAGTTGGTGTGGCGGGAGTCGGCGACCGTCTTCCATGTCCGTGACCCGTTCCCCGTCGGAGGCGTCGTCGAGGACCCGGCGACCGGGGCCGCTGCCGCCGCGTTCGGTGCGTACGCTCGGGAGCTCGGCCTGGCCCCCGAGGACGCCGTCCTCACCCTGCACCAGGGCGAGGACCTGGGCCGCCCCGGCGAGCTCACGGTGACCTTGCGCGCGGGCGACTCGCGCGTCCGTGTCAGCGGCGCAGGAGCTCGTATCAGCTGAAACGCCGGTCATGACAGCAGTGCGTGCACGGCGGGCCTTCCCTCAGTGGCAACGGGCGTCCAGAACGCCGACCGAGTGGGACCGCTCGGCCGGCGTTCGGCCTCTCGGCCGGGGAGCAGGCTGCGACTGCGGACTGCGGACTGCGGACTGCGGGCGCTAGCGTCCGTCAGCATGACAACTGCCACCCTGAGGAAGATGCGGTCCGAGCTGAGGGATCATGCGGAGCCCAGCGTCCGGGCGCAACTGGTGCGGGTGCTCAGCCCCGCGGTCGACGACGAGCTGCTCGGCGTACGCGTTCCGGTGATGCGCGAACTGGCCCGGCAACACCGCGAGTTGCCGCTGGAGGACGTGGACGTTCTGCTGCACAGCCGGGTGCACGAGGAGCGGTTCGCCGGTCTGCTGGTCCTGGCCGAGCAGGTGCGCAACGCACGGGGTGCCGAGCGGAAGGTGCTGGTCGATTTCTATCTGGCCCGCACCGACTGCGTGGACAACTGGGATCTGGTGGATGGTTCCGCGCACGTCGTACTGGGGCCGTGGCTGCTGGACGGACCGTCGGACATGCTGGACGTGCTGGACGAGCTGGCCGGGTCAGCGTGGCTGTGGGACCGCAGGATCGCCGTTGTGGCCACTTTGGCGCTGATCCGAGCCGGCCGCTTCGAGCCGACGTTCCGACTCGTTCTCAGGCTGCGCCGGGATCCGGAGCCGCTGATCCACAAGGCGTTGGGGTGGATGTTGAGGGAGATCGGCCGCCGGGACGAGCAGGTGATGGTGGATTTCCTCGACCGGAATCTCGCCGAGCTGCCCCGGATCACCGTGCGGTACGCGACCGAGCGCCTGGCGCCGGGTCGGCGGGCCCGGTTCGTGAAGACGCGTCAGGGCCGGCCCGGCGGATCGGGTGGGCAGCGGACCCTGCTCCCGTAGGCCCCCGGGAGAGACCGCGAAGGTCTGACTACGCGGCAGCCGTGCCGCCAAGCAGTGCCTCGGTTCGGCGGCGTGAGCGGCTGGGGCGGCCTGCGGCGGGCGGGGTGCCGTCGGCGAGAGCGAGGGTCGCGGTGACATCGTTGATGTTGGCGGCTGTGGTGATGACCTTCAGTGGGGTGCCGCGGCCGTCGCCGAGCAGGTGGTGTGCTCCGGTGGTGTTCAGTTCGGCGGGCAGGATGCGGTGAAGCCGGTCGAAGCATCCGCCTGCTGTCATCGCTCTTCCAGTCTGAGCCGGAGGCCTGGAGGGAGCCGAACTCCGGTGGTCCCAGCGACAGGAGTTGCCGGGCATGTTGTTGAAGACGACGTACAGGACGCCCTGCAGGCAGCCGGTCCGGCACCGATCGCGGGCCCGGCGACGTCTCGGGCCAGGGCGGCAGAGGCTCGATCAGCGCCCACGGGCCGTCGTCAACAGGCTGCGGCGGAGTGCTCACACCATCCCGAATGGCTGAATCATCACATCGGTCAGGCCCGACCAGGGCACTCGTGTGACGAGTCCATAGGGTGGTCGGATGTTCAACAGGTTCGAGGTCAGGGCGTTGCCGCCGGGGACCCGATGGGCTGCCCAGTTGCAGTTGTGGATCGACGGTGAGGACGTGGTGGCACAGGTGGTCGGCGCGGGAGGCCGTGGCCCGCTTGTGGAGGAGGCTCTGCTCCCCAGCGGCCGCAGCTCGCTGTGGGCCACCGGACAGGGGCGACGCGTGGTGTTGGGGGAGCCTGAGTGCACGGGCGGATGTTGCGGCGCCCTCTCCGTGTTCGTGCAGCGACACGGGCGCATCGTGGAGTGGTCCGACTGGCAGGTGCCCGACGGCGAAGCGCAGCCCCCGGCATTTCACTTCGACGCCGATCAGTACGACGCCGAGTTGGCTCGAGTCTCGGCAGATCGGTCATGGCGGGTCTTCACGGAGTGATGAGCCGAACGGCTCTCGTCGGATCGAGTACTGAGCGCTGCAGTTGACTACTGCTGCCCTTGCCTGGAACACCCGTCGGCTGACTTCGCCGCCTCTGCCTGATGGGCGGTGAGGATGAGCCGTCCGTCGGTCCCTGCTGCGACGACGTTGACCAGGAACGTGCTTCCCTCGTCGAAGCGCAGGGTGAAGAGCGGATCGAGTTCCATCAGGAAGTCGAAGCCCTCCCGGTCCTCCGCAGACACAGGAGGGTCGAGGATCGCGTCGCACGTCCACTCGCTGCCGGTCACGCGGACCGTGACTCGCACACCGAGCCTGCTCAGGCAGGTCGATCGGTTGGCCCACCACTCAAGCGTCGCGGTGCCCTCGTGAATGTTCATGGCCCAAGTATCGGGGGCAGGTAGACGGCCAAATGTCGGTCGTGCAGCGTTTGCGGCATCTCATTTGGCTGACTCGGTAGGCTGTGGCTCGTGGGGATCGTAGAGCGGCTGGTGCCGGATGCATTGTGGGAGTTGTTCCAGCGGGTGGTGCCGGAGGCCCCCTCGCGGCCTCAAGGCGGTGGCCGGCGCCGTCACGGTGACCGGGAGGTGCTGGCCGCGATCGTGTTCGTGGCCACATCCGGCTGCACGTGGCAGCAGTTGCCGTCCGCGTCGTTCGGGCCGTCGGGAGCGACGGCCCATCGGCGCTTTGCCGAGTGGGCAGGGGCCGGCGTGTGGGCCACACTCCACCGCCTGGTCCTTGACGAGTTCGGCACACGTGGCGACTTGGACTGGAGTCGCTGCGCGATCGACGCCGTGAACGTGCGGGCGCTGAGAAGGGAGGTCTGAGACCCGTCGACCGGGGCGAGTACGGGTCGAAGATCCACCTCATTCACCGAGCGGACCGGTCTGCCACAGCCCGTCGGGATTTCGAGAGCGAACCTGCAGGGCAGCCAAGCCCTGATCGCCGGTGAAGGGCATACCGCCCATGCGCTCGGCGACCCGGGCCGGGCAAGCTCCATGCCGACAAGAGCTACGGCTGCTCCCACCTGCGGCGATGGTTACGCGGGCGCGGCATCCTCCACCGCATCGCCCGAAGAGGCATCGACACTTCGCAGCGACTGGGCCGCCACCGCTGGACCATCTGACGCACCGTGGCCTGGCTCACCGCCTGCGCCGGCGCTATGGGCCGAAGGCTGACCGCTTCCTCGCCTGCACCAGCATCGCCTGCACCCTCACCTGCTTTCGCAGACCCACCAAATGAGATGATGTTCGAGACGAGGTCCTTTCGGAGTCCGGTGTGGCTGATGGCTGTTGCTCTCTGGTGAGGGCCCGTTTCGCCGTGTAGCGTCATCGGCAGCTGTCGTGGTTCGCAGTACCTGCCCGCGCTTTGGCGCGGGCGCTTTGCTGTGCAGTGCCGGACCAGGGCGATCACCTCCAGGACCGCGCGGTGCGGTTCCTGACGTCGACTGAGAGGCACCAACATGGCCAGCGGAACTGTGAAGTGGTTCAACGCCGAGAAGGGTTTTGGTTTCATCGCCCAGGACGGCGGCGGACCGGACGTCTTCGCGCACTACTCCAACATCAACGCCTCCGGCTTCCGCGAGCTGCAGGAAGGCCAGGCCGTCACCTTTGACATCACCCAGGGCCAGAAGGGCCCGCAGGCGGAGAACATCACCCCTGCCTGACCTGGGGTGGCCTCGGGCCCGTTCTGGGCCCGAGGCCAACACGAACCCCTGTGGACCCGCGGGGCTTCGCATGCTGTGCAGCGCTCTTACGGCCGCTAGCCCGGCTGAGCCTGTTCATCTGTCCGGGCCGGCTCTTCGCCCGGGGGCGCTCGGATCTTGAAGGCGTCGTACGTCCGGAGACAACAGGGCACCGGCGGTTGCGACCGTGATCAGCGTGGCGCACTCTGCGAGTGCCCAGCGCGTTCCCACCGCCATGGCCACGGGGCCTGCCAGGAGCAGGCCGAGCCAGGACGGCGAAAGCGAGCGCGACCTTGACAGAAGCATTGCCAAGGACCGAAACAGTACGGGCCGCAGCGAGCAGGACGAATGGCCTGGACAGCCACCGCGAATCGTGGCGTCGGCTGGCGCGGTTCCGCGGCGGCGTTGATGCGGCGGTGGCCGGACAAGGGCAGGCCGCGTGCTTCTGCGTCTGTGGGGCCTCGATTTCCCGATTGAGCAAGCCCACTTCGCCTAGCTGATGGGGGAGGGCCAGGGACCCAGAGTTCTGGCAAGGGCTTGTTGATGCCACTCCGCCTCCTGTGCCTCGCCCTGGTCTCGGATCTCGGCGTTATAGAGCAATGAGACCGGCTGTCGTCTCCTTGAAGCCGCAGCGATCGAAATAGAACGACCGCAGGTGCTCCTCGAAGTCGACGTGGAGCCATTCGCACTCTGCGGCACGGGCTTCGTGGGCTGCGGTGGCGACCAGCGCGGCGCCGACACCTCTCGCTCGGCGATGCTGTGCCACCACCGTGTCCAGGATGAAGGCGTGGACTCCGCCGTCCCAGACGACGTTGACGAAGCCGATCAGGGAGCCGTTCTCCCACGCACAGACCCAGCCGAGACTGTGGCGCTCGAGTCGTTCTCGCCAGTCAGTCCGAGCGACCGGGTGGCCGAAGCCGTCAGCGTGCAGCGAGTTGAGGGCGGCGTTGTCGAAGTCGCCACGCCACTCGTACTTGATCGTCACTCGTCGATCGTAAGGTCCGTGCCCCTTCCAGCGACCGGATTTACGGAGCGAGGAGAACTCGCTGCGGAGCAGTTCGAATCCGGCGCGGCCGAACATCACCTACATCTCGCCCCTGCTCACCGAGCCCGCCGGGACCCCTACTTGGGCGGTGCCCCGGGGCGTCAACCACTACGGTCTGGGCGCCCTGCTGGGCAACACGGTCGGCGGGTGGCTGGGTCACCCGGCGGCCACTCGCCACGCTCATCACGGCCGCCGCCGCGAGCATGCTGTTCCTGTTCTTGCTGGTGCCTCGTTCCCCGAGCCCGGTGGTGCCCGTGGTTCTGGTGACGGTCACGTGCGCCAGTCCGACTGCGCGAATCCTGTCGGAGGTACAGCGCCTCGGTTGGCGGTCAGTCTGGTGCTGCACGCATATCGCGTTGTGGGTCCAGGGGCGCCGCCGTAGGGTCACCGGCATGTCTTTGCGTCTTCGTATGCGTCAAGCACTGCCGGAAGCGATGCGCGCCCGTGACAAGGCCGCGGTGAGCGCCCTGCGCGCAACACTTGCTGCGCTGGACAACGCTGAGGCCGTGCCTGTGGACGAAGCTGAGCTCCGCGGCTCGGCCCTCGAGTACTCGCCGCTTGGTGTCGGTACCACCGAAGCGGCGCGGTGTGAGTTGAGCGAGCGCAGTGTGGTGGATGTCGTGCGCGCCGAGGCTGCCGAGCGACTGGACGTCGCAGCGCAGTTGACTGCGCCCGCGCACGCCGACCGAGCAGCACGGCTCCGCGCCGAGGCCGCCGTGCTGCTCCGCTTCCTCGACGGTCCGGGCACCGCCTAGGGAACGGGTCGCGTCGCTCCCGAAGCGACGCAGGAGCAGGGCTGGGAAGGGGTACGGTCACCGCGTGCGACCAGGTCATGGCGTGGATCGCGGGCCTCTGTGCCAGGCCACAGGCACGATCCACCGGCCGTTCCACAGCGGCGGACCGTCGCGGTCAGCTGAGGGGGGATGAGGCCGGCAGGTTCTGGTCGGCGGCCCAGGAGGCCAGGATGCGCAGCCGTTCGTGGGTGGGGGAGCCCGGGAGGGCCGTCCAGACGGTCAGGTGCTGGTCGGGGTCGGTGTTGGCGGTGAGGGTGTCCCAGTCCAGGACGAGTTCACCGACGACCGGGTGGCTGAGGGTTTTCGTGCCCACCGTGCGGGCGGCGACGTGGTGATCGCCCCACCATCGTGCGAACTGCTTGTCACGCATGGACAGTTCACCGACCAGCTCGATCAGACGGGGGTCCTCGGGGTACTTCGCGGCTTCCATTCGCAGTTGCGCCACTGAGATTTGCGCGGAGGTCTCCCAATCGGCGTACAGGGTGCGCATGGCCGGATTCGTGAAGATGATCCGCGGGTAGTTGCGGTGCTTTTCCGAAATGCGGGAGAAGTCGGTGACCAGGGCGGCGGCCAACGCGTTCCAGGCCAGAATGTCACCACGCCGACCCTGCACGATGGCGGGGGTGGCGGTGAGATCGTCCAAGACCCGCTGCAGTTGCGGCTGGACCTTCTGCCGGCCGCGTCGCCGGGTGCGGGTGGTGGTCTTGCCCGCGAGCTGGAAGAGGTAGCCGCGCTCGTCGTCGTCCAGGTGGAGTACGCGGGCGAGGACGTCCAGCACGGGTGCCGATGCCTGCATGCGGCCCTGTTCGAGACGGGTGTAGTAGTCGGTGCTGATACTGGCGAGCTGGGCGACCTCCTCGCGGCGCAGCCCCTCCACCCGGCGGGGCTTGCCGGTGTCGGGCAGTCCGACCGTGCGCGGGCTCAGCTCCGAGCGGCGCTTCTTGAGGAATTCTCCCAGCTCATTGAGGGGGACGTTGGCGGTCATGCTTCCCAGCATGACACCGATTCCACCCGGGAAAGGGGGGAGAAATTACTCCCAGGATGTTCCCTTCCCAGGATGCATCTCTCCGCTTTTCCCCTCTGCCGTCGCGTGTGAGGCTCGATGTCGAGCAGCCGGTCCTAAACCCGGCTGCGGCTCATTCACCCTCACACCTAAGGAATCACCCATGCGCGGAGCAGTGATATACGCCCCCGGCGACGTGCGCTTCGAGAACCTCGACCACCCGAAGATCAGCCGGCCGTCCGATGCGGTGATCCGTACGGTCGCCACCTGCGTCTGCGGATCGGACCTGTGGCCCTACCGCGGCGCGGAACCCGTCGGTGAGCCACACCCGATGGGCCACGAGTACGTCGGCATCGTCGAGGAGGTCGGCAGCGAGGTCACCTCGGTCAAGCCGGGCCAGTTCGTGGTCGGCTCGTTCGCCACCTCGGACAACACCTGCGCGAACTGCCGCAACGGCTGGCAGTCCAACTGTCTGCACCGCGAGTTCATGAGCACCTGTCAGGCCGACTACGTCCGCATCCCCAACGCCCACGGCACCCTGGTCGCCACGGACGAGCACCCGGACGGCGCGCATGTGCCGAGCCTGCTCGCCGTCTCCGACGTGATGGGCACCGGCTGGTACGCCGCCCTCGCCGCCGAGGTGAAGCCCGGCTCCACCGCCGTCGTGGTCGGTGACGGAGCGGTCGGCCTGTGCGGTGTGATCGCCGCCCGCGAACTCGGCGCGGAGCGGATCATCGCCATGAGCCGCCACGAGTCCCGCCAGAAGCTCGCCCTGGAATTCGGCGCCACCGACATCATCAGCGAACGCGGGGACGAAGGCATCGCCCGCGTCAAGGACCTGACCGGCGGCATCGGCGCGGACTCCGTGCTGGAGTGCGTCGGCACCGCCGAGTCCATGCGGCAGGCCCTGCACTCGGCCCGCCCCGGCGGCAACGTGGGCTTCGTCGGCGTCCCGCACGAGGTGCAGGTCGACGGCGAGGAACTGTTCTTCTCACACGTCGGCCTGCGCGGCGGCCCCGCACCCGTGCGCCGCTTCCTGCCCGAGCTGATCGACCGGGTCCTGTCCGGCCGGATCAACCCGGGCAGGGTCTTCGACCTCACCCTGCCGCTGGAGCAGGTCGCCGAGGGCTACAAGGCGATGGACGAACGCCGCGCGATCAAGGCCCTCCTCAAGCCGTGACCGCACACGCGTCCACTCCCGGCGCCGCACACGCGTCCACTCCCGGCGCCGCACACGCGTCCACACCCGGCGCCGCACCCAGGCGCTGCGCCCCAGGCACCGGAAGCCACCTCCGCTCACACAAGGACTGACCATGACGACCTTCGCCCTCGTGGGTGCCGGGCCGGGCCTCGGGCTCGCCACCGCCCGCCGTTTCGGAGCCGCCGGCCACAGCGTCGCTCTCATCGCCCGCGACACGGAGAAGCTGGACGGCCTGACGGCCGACCTCACCCGTGACAACATCCAGGCCCGCGGCTTCGCCGCCGACGTCCTCGACATCGAGTCGCTGACCGCGGCCCTGCACGCGGCTGCGGCCGGCCTGGGGCCCATCGAGATCCTCCAGTACAGCCCGGTGCCGCGCGCCGACTTCATGAAGCCGGTCCTCGACACCAGTGCCGACGACCTCGACGCCCCGCTCGCCTTCTCCGTCAAGGGCCCCGTCACCTGCGTGAACGCCGTCCTGCCCGGCATGCGCGCGCTGGGCCGCGGCACGTTGTTGTTCGTCAACGGCTCCAGCGCCGTACGGCCCAACCCGAACGTCGCAGGCACCTCGATCGCGTTCGCCGCCGAAAGCGCCTACGCCCGCATGCTGCACGACGCGCTCGCCCCGGAGAACATCCACGCCGCCCAGATGATCATCCCCGGAGCGATCCGGCCCGACGCCGAGCACAACAGCCCCGACGTGCTGGCACAGCGTCTGTACGACATCCACGAGCAGCGGGACGGCTTCCGCCACTACTCCGAGCCCCTGCCCGACTAGTCACTGGACCACCCCGTGAACCCGGCACCCTTTCGCGCTCTCGCCCGCGTGGTCCCGGCCGCCGCCCTGCTGCTGGTCGCGACCGCCTGCACCAACGATTCCCCATCCACTTCCTCTCCCTCCGAGCCCGCGTCGCCGCAGGCGTCGACAGCCCCGGCCGCCGCCACATCACCCGGCAGGACGACCGCCATGAACATCCGGCTCACCCTCAACGGCCACCGCATCGCCGCCACCCTGAACGACAGTGCCACCGCCCGCGACTTCGCCGCACAGCTACCCCTGACCCTGTCCCTGCGCGACCTCAACCAGGCCGAGAAGATCACCGACCTGCCCCGCAAACTGTCCACCTCCGGCGCCCCGGAAGGCGCCGACCCCAAGGCCGGTGACCTGGCGTACTACGCGCCCTGGGGCCAGCTCGCCGCCTACTACCGCGACGCCCCCTACGCGACCGGCCTGGTCCCCATCGGGCACATGGCCGACGGCGGCACCGAGCAGCTCGCCACCGCCGACGAGATCACCATCGAAGCCGCGCCCTGACCCGACCTACCGCTCGCCCCCACCGTTCACCCTCACGGACGCCCCCACGCGGACGCCCCCACGCGGACGCCCCCACGAGAAGGGTGGAGGGCCTCCCCCTTCTGCCCGGTTCGGTCCGGGTAACCGTGAACGACGTGGCCGCGCCGTCCGCTGTCCGCCGCGACGGCCTCGGCCCCCACCATGATCCGCCGATTTCCACTCGAGGAGAGACCACACGTATGCCCTCCGCGTCCGGGACCACCACCGGCAAGCTCCCCTTCGTCGTCTGGGTGCTCGCCGCCGGCACGTTCCTGATGGGGACCACCGAGTTCGTCGTCGCCGGCCTGTTGCCGGAGCTGGCCGGTGACCTCGGAGTCAGCGTCTCCCACGCCGGCCTGCTGATCACCGCCTTCGCCATCGGCATGATCGTCGGCGCGCCGACCATGGCCATGGCGACTCTGCGCCTTCCGCAGCGTCAGACGCTGATCCTGGCCCTGTCCGTGTTCTGCCTCGGGCATCTCGTCGCCGCCCTCAGCACGTCCTTCACGGTCGTCCTCCTCGCCCGCGTCGTCACGGCCCTGGCCACCGGAGCGTTCTGGTCCGTCGGTTTCGTCGTCGCCACCGCCGCCGCCGGGCCGCACCAGGCCACCCGTGCCACGGGCGTCATGATCGGGGGCCTGACCCTGGCCAACGTCGTCGGCGTACCGATCGGTTCCTTCGCCGGCCAGTTCACCGGCTGGCGCGGTCCCTTCTGGGCCCTGGCCGTCCTGTCCGGGCTTGCCGCCCTGTTCATCGGCCGCTTCATCCCCGCCCAGGGGCAGCGCGTCGAGGTGTCCGTACGGGCCGAGGTCCGGGCTCTGCGGCAGGGCCGGTTGTGGCTGGCGCTCGGCGCCGCGATGCTGATCATGGGTGGGGTCCTGGCGACGTACACCTATGTCTCGCCGCTGCTGACCGACCGCGCCGGCATCCCCGCAGGCGCCGTACCGCTCGCCCTGATCGCCTTCGGCGTCGGCGCCCTGGGCGGCACCGCCATCGGAGGGCGCCTGGGCGACCGACGTCCGATGGTCACCACGATCACGGCCGCCGCGGCCACTGCCCTGGTCCTGCTCCTGCTGATCCCGCTGTCCGGTAACCCGGCGACAGCCACCCTGCTCGTCTTCCTCATGGGGCTGACCGGCTTCACGGTCAACCCGGTCGTCACCGCCCTCGCCATGCGCTTCGCGGGTGATGCCCCGACCCTCACCTCGGCGCTGACCACCTCCGCCTTCAACACGGGCATCGCCGCCGGATCGGCGATCGCCGGTACGGCCCTGGACTCCTCCCTCGGTCTGACCGGCCCGCCCTTGGTCGGCACCGTCATCGCCGCGCTCACGCTGCTTCCCCTGATGGCCCTCGCCGTCCACGGCTCTTCGCGCACGGGACGGATCGTGGCCCGGAGCAGCGCTCCCACGCAACGGCGACGCGACGCGGCTCGTCACACAGCCTCAGTTCCCGTCGCGCCGCCACACTTCTGCACTCGAAGGGACAACACGACGTGAACCCTACGTACGACTTCAACGGCCAGGTCGCCTTCGTCACCGGGGCCGGTGCCGGTATGGGCCTGGCGACCGCCCGCGCGTTCGCCGCGTCCGGGGCCGCCGTCGCCCTGACCGACATCGACGAAGCGGCCGTCAACGCAGCCGCGAAGGAACTCACCGACGCCGGCCACCGAGTCCTCGCCCTCACCTGCGACGTCAGCGACGAGGACCAGGTCGCCGCCGCGGTCGACCGCACCGTCGAGACCTTCGGCCGCCTCGACATGGCCTACAACAACGCCGGCATCCAGATCCCGCCCAGCGACGCAGCCGAGGAACCCGCCGAGAGGTTCGACCGCGTCAACGCCATCAACCTCCGCGGCATCTGGGCCTGCATGAAGCACGAGCTGCGGCACATGCGGGCCCAGGGCAGCGGAGCCATCGTCAACTGCTCCTCCCTCGGGGGCCTCGTCGGTCTCCCGGGCCGCGCCTCGTACCATGCCTCCAAGCACGGAGTCATCGGCCTGACCACCAGCGCCGCCCTCGAATACGCCCCGCGGGGCGTACGCATCAACGCCGTCTGCCCCGGCACCATCGACACGCCCATGGTCAGCGACATGATCGCCAAGGGGGAACTCGACCGGGCGGAGGCCGAGGCGAACCAGCCCATCAACCGCCTCGGAACCGCCGAGGAGATCGCACAAGCCGTCCTGTGGCTGTGCAGCCCCGGTGCGGGTTTCGTCATCGGGGTGGCCCTCCCCGTGGACGGCGGCTACGTCGCTCGCTAAGGACAGCCCACGCACGAAGGAGACCTGAGAGACGCCATGGAATTCACCAAGCAGCAGCCCAGCAGCAAGGCCCCGGCGGACTGGTTCACCGGCGACGTGTGGTTCGACGTCATCGTGGCCGGCCAGGAGCCGTCCCGGATGCGCGCCAACCTGGTCCGCTTCTCACCCGGCGCCCGCACCAACTGGCACTCCCACGCCCTGGGCCAGACCCTGCACATCGTTTCCGGCATCGCCGTGATCGGCACCCGGGACGGCACCGTCTTCGAGGCCCGGCCCGGCGAGACCGTCACCTGCCCGCCGAACGAGGAACACTGGCACGGCGCCACCCCCGACCGGTTCATGGAGCACATCGCCATGTGGGAGGGCACAGGTGACGACACCCCAGAGACCGCCTGGGCCGAGCCGGTCACCGACCAGCAGTACAACGGCCCCCGCACCCGCAACCAGTAGCTCTGGCCGCTCGATCACGCGACCGGGCTCACTCAGGACGTCGGGCTTCCCGGAGGAGGTAGCGGAGGCTGACCGCGAGCAGGGTGCGGTCGGCGAGTCCCTCGGGCGTCAACGACCTGCTCGAAGCGGACGATCGGTGCGCCACGCACAACGAAGTGGTGAGCGACGCGGGCGCACCCACCACCGGGGGTGACGCGGCTCTGTCCTGCCTCCGCCCGCGCCCAAGTACCCCCGATGGTGTCGGCTGATCGCTCCTGATGGAGCTCAAAGGGGGAGGAAAGTCTCCCTGCCACGAGCGTGGCCGGTGGTGCAAGACTCCCCAGGTGACCAGCCGCCGCAGCCAAGGCGTGCGGTTGCCCGGTTCCCCGCGGTGACGACGATCCAGTCTCCCGTCCCGCTGTCGAGTACGGCCGACCCGTCCGCGATACGAAGGCGTACCTATGTCCACTGAACTCCCTGCGTCTGCCGTTCCACCCCCCACCGGATCCAGCGAGTCCTCCCCGGCGCCCACTCGGCGCACATTCATCGCCACCAGTACGGCAATCGGTGGCGCGGTTGTCGCGGGGGGCGTGATCGGAGGGACATCCCTCGTCGGCCCGGAGGAGGCGACGGCCGCTGAGACGCCGCCGTCCAGCCATGTCTCCCTGACGGTCAACGGCACCCGCCGGACCGTGACGGTTGACAACCGCACCTCGCTGCTGGACCTGCTGCGCGAGCACTTGGGTCTCACGGGTTCGAAGAAGGGCTGCAACGCCGGGGCGTGCGGCGCGTGCACGGTGCTCGTCGACGGGCAGCGGCACAACGCCTGCCTGACACTCGCCGTGCGGCTGGAGGGAGCCGAGGTCACCACGATCGAAGGGCTGGCCGACGGCGACCAACTCCACCCGCTCCAGCAGGCGTTCATCGACCAGGACGCCTTCCAGTGCGGCTACTGCACCCCCGGCCAGATCGTCTCCGGTGTCGGCTGCGTCCAGGAAGGTCACACGGGTTCGCCGGAGGAGATCCGGGAGTGGATGAGCGGCAACATCTGCCGCTGCGGCTGTTACGTCAAGATCGTGCGCGCGGTGGAACAGACCGCGGCACGGAAGTAAGGAGCGGCCACCATGCATCCCTTCTCCTACACCCGCGTCTCCGACACCCGCGAAGCCCTCAACGCCGGTCACCGCGGCGGCCGTTACATCGCCGGGGGCACCACGCTGGTCGACCTGATGCGCGAGACCGTCGAACGCCCCGAGACTCTCGTCGACATCACCGGCCTGCCGTTGAGCGAGATCACCGTCACCGAGCGCGGCGGACTGCGTATCGGCGCCCTGGTGACCATGTCCGAGGCCGCCGCCCACGCCAAGGTGCGCACCCTGTATCCCGTCATCTCCCAGGCGCTGGAGTTGAGTGCCTCGGCTCAGTTGCGGAACATGGCGACCATCGGCGGGAACATCATGCAGCGCACCCGGTGCACGTACTTCCGGGATGTGACAGCCGCCTGCAACAAACGCGAGCCCGGATCGGGTTGCGCCGCGCTGCAAGGCTTCAACCGCTCACACGCCATCCTCGGCACATCCGGCCACTGCGTGGCCACCCACCCCTCCGACGTCGCCGTGGCCTTCGCCGCCCTGGAGGCACAGGTGCGCCTGCTGGGACCTGACGGGGAACGTCAAGTCGCCTTCGCGGACTTCCTGCTGCGACCGGGCAGCACCCCGGATCGTGAACAGGCCCTACAGCGGGGTGAGTTGATCACAGCCGTGGAGGTTCCCGCCCTGCCGCGGCCGCTCAGGTCCGGCTATCTGAAGGTGCGTGACCGACAGTCGTACGAGTTCGCCCTGACGTCGGCGGCCGTCGCGCTGCACGTACGCGGGGGGTTGATCCGCGAGGCGAGGGTGGCCGCCGGTGGGGTGGGCACGGTGCCGTGGAAGCTGCCCGCGGTCGAGCAGCACCTTCTCGGGGAACGCCCGTCCGAGGCCCTGTGGGCCGACGCCGCCGAACGTGCCGCGGACGGGGCCCGGCCTCTCCAGCACAACCGCTTCAAGACCGAGCTGCTCAAGCGGACCGTCGAACGCCAGCTGCGCATCGTAGGAGGTACGAAGTGAGCCCCCAGCCGCAGGCAGCCGTGGGTGCCCCGCTGTCCCGGGTGGACGGCCGGCTGAAGGTCACCGGCAAGGCGCTGTACGCCGCCGAGCACGAGGTCGACGGAGCCGTGCACGCCGTGATCGTCGACGCCGGCATCGGCCGCGGCCGCATCACCGGCATCGACACCCGCGCGGCCGAAACCCAGCAGGGCGTGCTGAAGGTGATCCACCACCGCAACGCGCCGAAGCTGCCGTACCGCGACAACAGCGGGTCGAACAACCCCGAGGGCCGACGACTCCGCGTCTTCCAGGACGACAAGGTCCTCTTCCACGGCCAGCCGGTCGCCGTCGTGGTGGCCACCACCCTGGAGGCCGCCCAGCACGGCGCGAGCCTCATCAAGGTCCGTTACGACGCCGAACAACCCTCGACCGACCTCACCAAGGCCGAACCGGACGAGCCGACCCGTTACGCGCGCGGTGACGCCGACACAGCCCTGCACACGGCGGCAGTGCGGCTGGACCTGACGTACCGCACGGCGCGCAACCATCACAACCCGATGGAGCCGCACGCCACCATCGCCCGCTGGGTCGGCGACAAGCTCACCGTGTGGGACAAGACCCAGTGGGTCGTGGGCACGCAGACCGAACTCGCGGCGGTGTTCGGCCTGGAGACCGACGCGGTGCGTGTCATCTCGCCGTTCGTCGGGGGCGGTTTCGGCACCGCGCTGCGCTGTTGGCCGCACGTGATCGTCGCCGCGCTGGCCGCGCGTGAGACGCAGCGTCCGGTCAAGCTGGTTCTCAGCCGCAAGCAGATGTACCTCGGTACGGGCTTCAGGCCCTCGTACGAGTACCGCCTGCGGCTGGGCAGTGACCGACGTGGCCGGCTCACCGCCGCGATTCACGAGTTGGACGCCGAGACGTCGTCGTACGAGAAGTTCACCGAGGCCGTTCTGGCGGCCGGGCAGATGCTCTACAGCATGCCCGACGTGAGACAGCGGTACCGGACGGTGCCGTTGGATCTGCCTACGCCGCTGTACATGCGAGGCCCCGGCTTCCAGACGGCCTCCTTCGTCATCGAGTCGGCCATGGACGAACTCGCCCACGAACTCGGCGTCGACCCGATAGAGCTGCGCCGGCGCAACGAGCCGGCGGAGGACGAGTCGTCCGGGCTGCCGTTCTCCACCCGTCGGCTGCGCGAGTGCTACACCGTCGGCGCGCGCGAGTTCGGCTGGCACCGCCGCAATCCCGAGCCCCGCGCGACGCGCGAGGGGGACTGGCTGATCGGCAGGGGCATGGCCGCCGGCGTCTACGACACCGCACGCATGCCGGCCCAGGCCCGGGCCCGCCTCGACTCCGACGGCACCGCCGTGGTCGAGGCCGCCGCCACCGACATGGGGCCGGGCACCTACACCTCCCAGACCCAGGTCGCCGCCGACGCCCTCGGACTGACCATGCGTACGGTCACCTTCCGCCTCGGCGACTCCCTCTATCCGCCGACCCCGCCGCACGGCGGCTCCATGACCATGGCCAGCGTCGGCTCCGCCGTGCTGGACGCCTGCAACCAGGTCCGCCGTCAGGCCGTCGAACTGGCTGTCGGCGACCGCGAGTCACCGCTGCACGGTGTGCCGGCCGACGACGTCGTGGTGCGCAACGGGCGGCTGCATGTGAAGGGGAGCCCGGCCCGCGGTGAGACGTACGAGCGACTGCTGGCCCGCAACGACCGCAGCCACCTCGAAGCGGGCGGCTCCTTCGCCCCGCCGTCGGGGCCCGAGCGGCACTCCTTCTACGGCTACAACGCGACGTTCGCCGAGGTGGCCGTGGACGCGACGCTCGGACTGGTGCGGGTGCGGCGCGTACTCGGTGTGTACGACGCCGGCCGCATCATCAGCCCCAAGCTCGCCGACAGCCAGGCCCTGGGCGGCATGGTCGGCGGCATCGGCACGGCCCTGCTGGAGCACACGGTCACCGACCACCGCGACGGCCGGATCGTCAACGCCAACCTCGCCGACTACCTCGTGCCCGTCAACGCCGACATCCTCGACCTCAAGGCGATCTACCTGGACGGCGAGGACCGCGAGGCCGACCCGCTCGGCGTCAAGGGCCTCGGCGAGCTCGTGATGATCGGTGTGGCGCCCGCCATCGCCAACGCGGTGTTCAACGCCACCGGCCGCCGCATCCGCGAACTGCCCATCACGGCAGAGACGTTGATCTGACCCCAGGCACCTCGGACTGGCCGGGGCCGGCTCCGTCTCAGCCTCCGGTTGCGGTTGCGGTTGCGGTTGCGGTTCCGGCTCGGGCTCGGACTCCGGTTCCGGCTCGGGCTCCGGCTCCGCGGAGTGCGCACCCCTCGTCCGGCAGCCTCCCCCCGTCCCGCTGCCGGACCTTCCAGGGCCGCCGCCGCACGACGTTTCCCCGGCGTCGTGGCGGCGGCCCGCTCACCTTCCGATCCTGGTCCTGCCGTGGAGAACTGCCATGCTGAACATCGCGGACACACTGCACCACTGGTGCCGCCAGGAACGCCCCTTCGCCCTGGCCACCGTCGTCGGCGTACACGGCAGCGCCCCTCTGCCGGTCGGTACGTCGGTCGCGGTGGACGAGGACGGCAACGCTGTCGGCAGCATCTCCGGCGGCTGCGTCGAGGGAGCGGTCTACGAGCTGTGCCGACAGGTGCTCCGTGACAGGGGTGCTCCGCAGCGGGCCTGGTACGGCTACTCCGACGACGACGCCTTCGCCGTCGGTCTGACCTGCGGCGGCGAACTCGACGTCTTCGTCCAACGCATCGACCCCGCAGCCCGGCCGCACCTGTCCACGGCCCTCTCCGAGATCGCTCATGGACGACCGGTCGCCGTGGCACAGGTCGTGGACGGCCCGGAGCGCCTCCTCGGCTCCACGCTGAGCGTGCTCGGCGGTGACCATGCCGCCTACGGACGCGTGGACGGCGGTCCGGCGAACCGGGCGGTGGCCGACCAGGCCAGGGCCCTGCTGCGGGCCGGCCGCACCGCCCGCGTCGACATCGGCGGGGAGGGAGACGGATGCCCCGAACGGCTGTCCCTCCTCGTCCATGTACATGAGTCCCGGCCGCGCCTGCTGGTCTTCGGCGCCGTCGACTTCGCCGCCGCCCTCAGCCGGGCCGGCCGCTTCCTCGGCTACCACGTCACCGTCTGCGACGCCCGCCCCGTCTTCGCCACGACCGCACGCTTCCCGCATGCGGACGAGGTGGTGGTCGACTGGCCCCACCGCTACCTGGAGCGCACGAGCGTGGACGAGCGCACCGCCGTATGTGTCCTCACGCACGACGCCAAGTTCGACATCCCCCTGCTGCGCCTGGCACTCGAACTGCCCGTCGGCTACGTGGGGGCCATGGGCTCCCGGCGCACCCACGACCAGCGCCTGCGGCTCCTGTGTGAGGAGGGCGTCACGGAGGACCGGTTGGCCCGGTTGCGTTCCCCGATCGGCCTCGACCTCGGAGCCCGCACGCCCGAGGAGACGGCCGTCTCCATCACCGCGGAGATCATCGCCCAGGCCAACCAGGGCACGGGCCGACCTCTGACCCAGATCACCGGCCCGATCCACCGGCCGCCGAAGTTGACGAGCTACCGGTAGGCCGCACTCAGGAAATGCCGCTCAGGGCCCGGCACGAGGACGACACTACGATCCTGCGGGCCGAGCTCTACGACGACGTGGTCAACTCCTCGCGGGCCGAAGGCGGGCCGTGGCGGCCGATCACGCCCGGCTCGAAGGATCCGCGGCTCGTGGTGGACGACAAGGAGCAGGGCGAGTCCAGTTCTCCGTGGTGGAGCTGGAGGGCGGCACCCTGGTCGGCACCGCGGTGCTGTGGGACATCGACAACCACAACCGATCCGCGCACATCGGGCTGGGACTGCTGCCGACCTCCCGCGGCAAGGGCTACGGCACCGACGTGGTCGCGGTGCTGTGCCACTACGGCTTCGTCGTGCGGGGCCTGCAGCGGCTGCAGATCGAGACGCTGTCGGACAACGCCGCGATGCTGCGCTCCGCCGAGCGCCACGGCTTCGTCCGCGAGGGCGTGCTGCGCCTCCTCGGCCTGGGTGATGGGCGAGTTCCTGGACGAGGTGGCGCTCGGTCTCCTCGCCCAGGAGTGGAAGCAGGACGCGAAGGTCTAGGTCGCCGTCCGACCGCCAAGGGCGGCGGGCCGCAGAGCAGACATGGACGGAGGGATGGCTGCCGCAGCCTGCACCGGCGCTACGAGCACAAGGCCGAGAGCGCGGTGCCCTTAAGCGCCGCGTCCAACTCGCCCTGGAAGCCCCAGCTACGGCCGACACAGTTCGCACGCCCCACGGTTGTACAATCTTTAAAAAATGTACATAATCACGATCGTGAGTGAGCCACTGCGCCGCAACCGAGACTTCGTCCTGCTGTGGAGCGCCTCCTTGGCCTCGACGCTGGGCGGCCAGGTCGCCTCCGTCGCCTACCCCCTGCTGGCGCTGGAACTGACCGGTTCAGCCGTCCACGCCGGGCTGATCGGCTCTGCCGCGATGGCTGTCGGCATCGCGCTGCGCCTGCCGGCGGGCGCCCTCGTCGACCGATGGGATCGGCGGCGCACGATGCTCAGCTGCGATCTCGTGCGAGCCGCTCTTCTCGCCGCCACCGTCACCGGTTCGCTGGTCGGGTTGCTGGACTGGCAGATGCTGCTGGCTGCGGCTGTGATCGGCAGCGCCTGCGGCGTGTTCTTCCACCCGGCGGAGACGGCGATGCTACGGCGCGTGGTTCCCCCTGAGCACCTGCCTCAGGCACTCGCGCATTATGAAGCCCGCCAGTACGGAGGTTCGATCGTCGGCCCTCCGCTGGGTGGCCTGCTGTTCAACCTGGGGAGAACGGTCCCTCTTGCCGGGGAGTTCCTGGCCTATCTGCTGTCCTTCGCCGCAGTCCTCGCGATCAAAGACCCGACGCCCGTAGCTCCGGCCGCGGACCGGTCGCGCACGCTCCTGCGCGACATCGCCGAGGGCCTGCGGTGGACTTGGCGGCAGCGGTTCCTGCGCGTCCTGCTCGTGACGGCCGCGGGCTTCAGCCTCGTGTTCTCCGCGCTGACCCTCACCGCGATCGTCGCCGCCCGGCAGAGCGGCGCCACATCGGCCGATGTCGGCCTGATGATGGCGATCTCCGGCGCCGGAGGCCTGCTGGGCGCGTTGGCCGCCCCCCGGCTGCAGCGGTGCAACCCGGCGTCGGTCGTCCTGGCGATGTTCTGGATGGCAGCCGCGGCCATTCCCGCGATGGCCGTCCGTCCCACCGTCTGGGCCATCGGGCCGCTCCTGGCCGTGGCGTTCTTTCTGGCCCCGGCCGCCAACGCGATCTTGTACACGTACCAGATGACCATCACGCCCGACCACTTGCAGGGCCGAGTGATCAGCAGCCTCGCCCTCATCGGCAGCGCGGTGACCCCGGTCGGGCCGCTCGCCTCGGGACTGATCCTGGACCGCTGGGGTGTGACGGCCGCCCTGCTGTCGATCGCGTCCGTCATGACGGTGGTGGCTTTGGGTGCCACGTTGAGCCGCACCATCCGGCATCTGCCCCCGCTGGCCGGGGCCGAGGCCGTGGCTGCACCTTGAGCGATGTCCTGTACACCATCCTCGAGCACGGCGGTGCGGTCCTCGTTGGATCACGTGCGACCAGGACAGCGTCGTTCCTTCTGCACTGTCAACACCATGACAGGTGGTGCGAGTGCGTCGCACGGTCATCAGCCGGACCACGCGTCGTCCCCGACGCGCGGCCACGCGGTCAGTTCGCCGCCAGGACCCGTGCGAGCGTGGCGTAGCCTGCCGGCTCCCAGGTCGGTTTGCCCCCGGGCAGACCGAGCCTGCCGTTTCGCCCGATCCCGATCAGGCCCAGGGCGCGCAGGACAGCCCAGCCGCGGGCCCGGGTGATGGTGGCTTCGTCGGCGTGCTCGTAGGCGTCGAAGAACCGACTCGCCGCGCCGGCAGGCAAAAGGATCCAGGCGGCTGAAAGATCGGTCGCGGGATCGCCTGCGCACATTTCGCCGAAGTCGATCACCCCAGCGAGCATTCCCTCCCGGACGACCACGTTCGCCGGATGCAAGTCACCATGCAGCCAGAGTGGAGCGCCCTGCCAGGGGGGCGCTGCGAGGGCCTTCTCCCAGACTTCCCGTGCAGCGTCAGCGGTCGCGTAGTCGGCGATGACCTCGGCCCAGCCCTCGCACTCCACCTGCAATCCGGCGAGAGGGATGCCGCGCGAAGGGTTGGCCGGGGCGTCGGCGGGCGCCTCGTGATGCAGCACGCCAAGGAATTCCGCGAGGATTTCGGCCGCATCGTTGCTAGTGATCGGCGCGTGATCAGCCGGCTCACCCTCGACCCAGCGCGCGATCGTCCAGGTGTGCTCGAACAGGCTCGAAGGCTTGCCGATACGCACCGGAGTGGGCGTCGGCAGCGGCAGGAGCTTCGCCAACACCGGCAGCCACGTCTGCTCAGTGTGCAGCAGGGCCGGTGCGCGCTCGGTACGCGGTAAACGCACGGCCAACTCCTCCCCGAGACGCCACTGCTGGTTGTCCCAGCCTCCGTCGACGTCTCGGAGCTCGAGGCCTGCGAGATCCGGATGCTGATCCCGTAGCAACGCGCGTACCAGGTCCTGCTCGAACTTGAACTCGTCCATCAATGAGCTCCGATCACTGGGATGAGCAGGCACGCTAGCATCGGCCGAACGTGGCAGTGGGAATTCACGTAGGGCCATGGTCCGGCTGGTGACGTCGGCCCCGAGACGCGCCCGGTGGCACCAACTGGCCGCAGACGGGCGGCACTCGTCGCTTGACGAGCAGTCACACAGCGATCTCCGACTGCCGTACCAGGTAGGCGATATCGATGACCTGCCGATGACCATGCACCGATGAGCGGCCGCCTGGCCGGCCACCGCCCAGCCGCTTTCAGGTGGCCGGCATCGCGAGCGCGGTCAACACTCCCGGCCGCACGTAAGGTGCCCACCCTTCGTCAGGGGCCGCCGTCAGCCCCAGTCCCACGGCCACGGCCGGCTGCTGGCAGCGCACGCCTTCCATCACGTTCGGAAAGCGGATGACGTCCAAGAGCTGGCGCGATGCGCTCCGGTGACGCCCCGTCACCGTCACTGCCTCTCCCGGGCCGTCACCTCGTCGTCGACAGGGATACCCAGTCGGCCGGCCACGGTGGTGAGGGCTGTTCCCAGGGGGAGTGCGACCCGGGTGAGGGCATGCAGGTCGCCCCGGGTCGGGTCCCGGTTGACGATCAGCACCGGCTTCCCGGCCTGGGCCGCCTGGCGGACGAACCGGAGCCCGGACATCACTGTCAACGAGGAGCCGAGGACCAGCAGCGAGGCCGCTTCACGGACCAGTTCGCGGCAGTGCTCGACCCGCGGCGGCGGAACGGTTTCGCCGAAGAAGACCACGTCCGGTTTGAGGATGCCGCCGCAGGCGGTGCAGGGCGCCACGCGGAAGTCCCCGACCTGTTCGTCGGTGAGGTCGGCGTCGCCATCCGGGTTGATTCCGGTGGCCACCGGCTCGAAGCCCGCATTGGCCTCCTCCAGACGCCGGGCGAGTTCGCGGCGTGGGCTGAATGCGCCGCAGGAGAGGCAGACCACCCGATCCAGGCTTCCGTGGAGTTCCACGACGTCCTCATTGCCGGCGGCCTGGTGCAGGCCGTCGACGTTCTGGGTGATCACGCCCGAGAGCAGGCCGTGCCGCGCGAACGCGGCCACGGCGCGGTGTCCGGCGTTGGGTCGGGCGCGACCGAAGGTGCGCCAGCCGAGGTGGCTGCGCGCCCAGTACCGGCGCCGGGCCTGGGCACTGGCGGTGAAGTCCTGGTAGGTCATCGGGGTGTGCCGGCTCAGGCTCCCGCCCTGGCCCCGGTAGTCGGGGATGCCCGACTCCGTGGAGATGCCCGCCCCGCTGAGCACCAGCACACCACCGGTGCTCAGTACACCGGCGACCGGCTCCAGATCCGTGGTGCCGGGCGGCAGGTCCTCGGTGGGGGTCCAGTTCAAAGTGGGGCGCATGCGCATGCCGCCAGGGTACGGAACAGACTCCTACCCCTCGCTGTCGATGGCGCCGTTGGCTCCGATGTTGCCGTGCACGACGATTCGGTGCCCGGGCCCTTCGGCGACGGGAGGTCCTCACGTGAGCCTGGGTTTGCCGCGGATTGCGATCAGCGGCGAGTGCTGCGCCGCCCTCCATGCCCCATACCGAGACTAAGACAACTTCATGACTATCAAGCGTTTGATTCAAGGTGGCCGGTTGAGGTGCGCTGAGGCCATAACTCGGATGACTCGGACCCTTGCTCTGATAACGGGCGCCTCCTCCGGCATCGGCGCCGCGTATGCCCGCCTTCTCGCAGACGATTCGGACTTCGTCCTGGTGGCAAGGTCGGCGGGGAGGGTCTCCACACCCGCGAGGGCATCGCCATGGTCAGGGACCGCTTGAGCGCCGGGGACGTCCGCCTCCTGATCAGCAACGCCGGTGTCGGCGGCTACGCCCCGCTCATCGACGTCGACCCGGCAGAGATCGACGACCTGCTCACCCTCAACGCCGAGGCGCACGTCCAGCTCGTCCGTGCCGCACTCCCCGGCATGCTCGCCGCCGACGACGGCACCATCGTCACCGTCGCCTCACTGCTCGCCTTCAGCGCCGGACAGACAGACCCGCGTCCGCCCCGACGCACCTTGTACACCGCGGCCAAGGCCGCCACCGTGGCCTTCACCCGCACCCTGGGCCACGAACTCGCCGACACCGGGATCCGCACCCAGGTGGTCTGCCCCGGCCCGGTGGCCACCGAGTTCCACCAGGGCGTCGGACAGACCGTCCCCGTCGCCATGTCCGCCGAGGACGTCGCGCGAGACAGCCTCACCGGGCTCCGCCTGGGCGAGGCGATCTGTGTCCCGGGCCTGGAGGACCAGTCCGCGGCACTCGACGCGCTGCTCGCCGCCGAAAACGCGGTGCTGTCCGGCGGCCGCCGTTCGAACCTCGCCTCCCGCTACCAGCAGCCGCTGCCCCAGTGAGCAGACGTCGGGCCGCCAGGACGGGAGCTGATGTACGCAGAGCGACGCCGACCTCCGACTCATGGCAGCGCGAGACCGTCGCGGTCGGTCTGCCGGAAGCGGGTTGTCGGACCCGCTCGCCTGCGGAAACGTCCAGGAGGCCCCTAAAAGGTCTCTCCACCACGTCACCGGTGATCAGCTCGGCCGCGCAGCGACGGCTGGTTGTCGTGCGCACCCGGAGATCGTCGGAACGGGTTCCGGGGGAGCCAGAGTCCATCAATGCAATGGAGATCGGTTATGGGTAAGTTCAGCGCGCAGGAAGTCGGTTTCCTGCAGGAACACCTCCTTGGACGACTGGCCACGTCGGGTAAGTCCGGCAAGCCGCATGTGGTGCCCATCAGGTACCACTTCGATCCCGATCACGAGGTGATCAAGATCGGGGGACGCTCGCTGGAAGGACGCGGCCAGGAGCGGCTGTACGTCCGTCACCTCAGGGGCAACCCGCAGGCGGCATTGGTGGTCGACGACGTGCCGGACGAGCAGGCGTGGCAGCCGCGCGGCATCCTCATCAAGGGACGACGGTCCTGCATACGTCGGGTGGGTGGCGAGGCGCTGGGGCCGGGGTTCGGGCCGAACTGGGTCGAGGTGGCACCCGACTTCGTCACGTCCTGGGGTATTGAGACCCCTGCTTTGCCGGCCCACCGTTCCTGACAAGGGCTGAGCCTGAAACCGTGGGGCCAGGGGGACCTCCAGTCCCGCGAACTCCACCAGGCCCTGCCGCCGCCCGCGCCGATCGGCGCTGGGCAACGCGGTCTTCACGCACAGCACCAGCGCGTGCTCGGGCGGTGCCAGGACAGCCCAGGCAGGCTGCGTGACCGTACGCGGGGGATGACTTCCGGGAGGTGGAAGCCATCCCCCACGACAAGCCCGATCACGGCGACAGGCCCGATCACGGCCTTCACGGTGTGCGGATCGCTACTGGCGGAGATGCCCGCGAACGGGTGCTGACACCGAAACCGGAGTGTCCGACCGCAGGTCGCTTCCGCTCGTCCGGCTACTTGTCGACCAGCGACATGTGGTGCTCGTTGTAGCGGTCTCCCTGCACCCCGACTCGGCCGGCGAGTTCGTTGAGGTCCGCCAGTTCGTCGGTGGAGAGCGGCAGCTGGGTGGCACCGATGTTCTCGTCGATGCGCGTGATGCGCCGGGTTCCGGGAATCGGAACGATCGACGGATGCTGCGCAAGCAGCCAGGCGAGCGCGACCTGCCCGGGTGTGGCGTCCTTGGCCTGCGCGAGCGATGCGATGTGCTCGACGAGAGCCTGGTTGGCCGCTCGATTCTCGGCCGTGAACCGTGGAATGGTTGTCCGGACGTCGTCGGCCACGAACGACGTCGACGCGTCCACCGCCCCCGTCAGGAACCCCTTGCCGAGCGGGCTGAAGGGCACGAATCCGATACCGAGCGCCGCGCACGTCGGCAGGACTTCTGACTCGGGATCCCGGGTCCACAGCGAGTACTCGCTCTGCACTGCCGTGACCGGGTAGACCGAGTGAGCACGGCGGATGGTCTCCGCACTGGCCTCCGACAGCCCGAAGCAGCGGACCTTGCCCTCCTGCACGAGCTCGGCCACCGTGCCGGCGACGTCTTCGATCGGCACCTGTGGATCAACGCGGTGCTGGTAGAACAGGTCGAGCGTCTCGACCCCGAGCCGTTCGAGCGAGGCTGTGGCTACGGCACGGATCTGCTCGGGCCGGCTGTTGAGTCCGACCGACGCACCGTTCTCGATGCGGAATCCGAACTTCGTGGCGATCACCACTTGGTCACGGACCGGAGCGAGAGCCTCTCCGACCAGCTTCTCGTTGACGTAGGGGCCGTATACCTCCGCGGTGTCGAAGAACGTGACCCCGCGGTCGACGGCGCCACGGAGCACGGCGATCATGTCGCTTCGATCACCGGGGTTCGGGCCGTAACTCTGGGACATTCCCATTGCGCCGAGGCCGATGGCGGAGACCCGCAGGTCCTTCCCTAGTGCTCGGGTGTGCATCTTCTCTCCATCCGGTGTCGTTCTTCGTGCTCGATAGTGGATCGAGCGTTCAGTCGACCCTCGACGCTTGGCCGGCCGGAACGGTGACCGGACAAGTCCGAGGATCGGCGGCACACTCGATGCTCACGGCCTTCTACTTGAGCGAAGTGGTTGGATGCCGATCCGGGCCGCCGTCATGAACGGCGGCGCCCTCGCCCTGCCATTCCGCTTCGCTTCCGGGAGCGTTGAAGTACGTCAATGGGCGACGCTGCCGCTGTTCAAGGGGAGCGGGAACACCGACCACGAAGTCGGCCCCAAGGCTGCTGATTCCGATGTCGAGCCGTCTGATCCCGAGCGCCTGGTCGCCATCGGCGGTCAGGGTGTCCATGGCCTTGGGAACGGCGTCCTCGTCGACGTCGGCGAGAGTGACCGCAGCGCCCACCTCCGCGGCGGCGCGAGCGGTTGCTGGCCCAGGCCCGCGCCGGTGACGAGAGCGTTCGCCAGGGACGGCACCGCGTGGCCGCGGAGTGTGGCCCGAGCCACGGACCGCGGCCGTTGCGTCGATCACCACTACGGCGGCGATCGACGGAGCCTCTCCCGGCGACGACGTCGGCAGCCGCTTGGTTTGATGCGCGGAATCGCGGCAACATGCGAAGCTGTGCGTGTGCAACGGGAGCCGAGCCTGGACCAACTGGGAGCCTTCCTCAAGGCGCGTCGTGCCCAGTTGAGCCCCGGCGGGGTCGGGCTGCCCCACACCGGTGAGCCGCGGCGTGTTCCCGGGCTGCGTCGTGAGGAAGTCGCTCGGCTGGCCGCCATCAGCACCGACTACTACATCCGGCTCGAGCAGGGTCGCGTTCAGGCGTCCGCGGCCGTCCTCGACGCCCTCGCGCAGGTGCTCCGCCTCGACGGCGACGAGCGCGAGTACATCCTGACTCTCGCGGGGAAGTCCTCCTTGCCCCCGGCGAACAAGAGCGCCGGGCAAGAAGTCGACCCGCAGATGCAGTACCTGCTGGACGACCTCACCCTGACGGCGGGTTTCGTCATCGGGCGCAACACAGACCTTCTGGCGTGGAACGCCATGGCCGCCGCTCTGGTGATGGACTTCGGGCGTGTCCCCAGGGAACAGCGCAACTACGTGCGCCTGTTGTTCACCGACCCCGCCATCCGGGTGCTGTACAGGGACTGGGAGCACATGGCGCGACTGGCCGTGTCCCACCTGCGCATGGACAGCAGGCGAAACCCTCACGATCCTCGACTGACGGCGCTTGTCGAAGAGCTTTCCGCGCTGGATCCGCAGTTCCGGCTGTGGTGGACCTCGCACGATGTCGCCGTGCGGGCCGGCGGTACCAGGCTGCTCCGGCATCCCGTGGTGGGCGACCTGTCGTTCCAGCGGTCCACCTTCACTTGCGCGGAGGATCCCGAGCAGCACCTCGTCGTGTGGACCGCCGAACCCGGCAGCCAGACGTGCAGGGCCTTGCGTTCCCTGGCTGCTGGGATCGCAATGGCACAGGGAGGACTGGACGGCGCCGCCTGACGCGTTCACCGTGCTGTCCCCGGGAACAGGCGCTCGGCGTTGGCCGTCGTCAGGGAACGCCACATGGTGCCCCTTACCGGTGACTCGGCCGCGTCGATCGCCGCGATGTGGGCGTCGGCCAGCGGGGGAGGCGTCCAGCAGTAGTCGCTGCCGAACAGCACGTGGTCCGGATCGACGAGCTTCAGCAGGGCGGGAACCTGGCGTGGGAAGGCTGTGCCCGCCATGTCGTAGTACAGGCCCCGCAGTTGCTGCACGGCATCGAGGGAGGGTGATTGCTCCGAAGGCAGGAACAGTTTCATGAACTCGTTGATGCGGTCAGCCAGGACGGGAACCGCGCCACCGCCATGCGGAACGATCACCTGCATGTTGGGATGACGCATCAGGACGCCCGCCATCACCAGGTCCGTGACGGTGCGGGCCGTGTCGAAGATGTACTCGACCATAGGCCGCGGTCTGCCGAGTGCGGACTGTTCCCAGCACACCGGTGAGGTCGGGTGCAGGAAGACCACGGCCCGGCGCCGGTCGAGTTCCGCGAAGACCGGGTCGAGGCGCTGGTCACCCAGGTACACACCGTGCGTGTGTGTCAGCAAGGCCACACCGTCGGCGTCGAGTTCGTCGAAGGCGAATGCGATCTCCTCCAACGAGCCGTCCACGTCCGGCAGGGGAAGCGACACCAAGTTGCCGAAGCGGCCCGGGTGGTCTCGGGTCAGCGCGGCGGCGTACTCGTTGACGCGCCGGGCGAGGAGGCGAGCCGCCCTGTCGTCGCCGAAGTGCACGCCGGGGGAGGACATGGACAGCATCGCGGTCTCGATGCCGTTGCGGTCCATCAGGTCCAGGTGCGCTTCCACGGACCACGACGGCCAGCCGCCCATGCCATCGGGGTGGGCGTGGCCCGCCGCCGTCGCCTGCTGGACGTAGAACTCGGGAAGGAGGTGGGCGTGGACGTCGATGAGGCCGGAGGACATGGCAGGGGATCCCTTTGTCGGGTCTTGTGCGGAGGTCGGGTGTCGGACTCGGCTCACTCCACCTGCTCGCGTCCGGCCAGCCGCACCTCTTCGTTGTCCAGGGTGGCCTGGAGCTGACGCAGCACGGTGTCGTCGATCTCTCGCTCGTCGCGCAGGCGTACGACCGTCGCGCGTTTGTGGGCGATGAGCGCGAGTCGGAGGTCGGTGTAGTGGCGGTTGTGGAGGAGCGCGGGATGATCGTCGTCGGTGCCCGCCCCTCTGGCCCTCACGGTGGCCAGGTGGGCCTCGTACTCCTGGCGCAGCCACTCCATGACCTTCGGGGTGGTACCCAGTTCGGCAGCGAGTCGCGGCAGCGCCGTGATGGCATCCTCGGTCGCTTTTGTCTCGGCGAGGACCTGCTCCTCGTCGACGGACGTGTCGCGCGGCAGCCGGGCCCAGCGCACCACGCCCGGCAGCAGCAGTCCCTGCACCACGAGGGTCACCACGATGACGCCGGAGGTGACGAAGACGATGAAGGCACGGTCGGGGAAGGGCTCACCAGAGTCGAGGGTTTCCGGCACCGAGAGCGCCACGGCGAGCGACACCGCGCCCCGGAAGCCCGCGAACCCGCTGACGGTGCGCGCCCGGTTGCTGATTCTGCGCAGCCGTTGCTCAGGCCGCCGGTCGATCATGCGGATCAGGTAGGCGGAGGAGAACAGGAACGCGAACCGGACGACGATCAACACCACGCTGACCACTCCGACCGCGATCAGGGCGTCTTGGAGGTCGGACCGGTTCAAGTGACGCAACGCGTACTGGAGTTCCACCCCTACCAGGACGAACAGCGCGCCGTTGATGATGAAGGTGAGCAGTGGCCAGAAGGCCAGCGCCTGGCGACGATGCTCGGCGCGGATGAGACTCGGAGCCACCTGGGCCATGATCAGCCCACTGACGACAACGGCGAGGACACCTGAGGCGTGGATCAGCTCGGCGAGCAGATATGCCGTGAACGGCGCAAGGATCATGACGAGATTGCCCAGCAGGGGATCGTCCAGCCGGCGTCGCAGATTCATGTTGACCCAGGCGACCACCACGCCGATGGCGGCCCCGCCGCCGTAGGCCAGGAGGAACAGTGCGCCGACGTGCGGAAGGGTGAGGTGTTCCTCGCCAACGGTGAGACCGACCGCCAAGCCGAAGATGACCAGTGCGGTGCCGTCGTTGACGAGGCTTTCGGCACGCAGCACGGTGACCTGACGGCGCGGCAGAGAGCGGGCCAGGACGCCGACCGCTGTCGCGTCGGTCGGAGCCACGGCCGCGCCCAGCGCCCACGCCGGTCCCCACGGCAGTCCGAGCGAGTGCCCGGCGACCGCGACGGCCCACGCGGTGAGGATCACCAGAACCGTGCTGAGCAGGACGATGCCCCGCAGGTTCGAACGGATCTCCCGCATGGATGTGGTGAGGCTCTCCCAGTACAGCAACACCGGCAGGAAGAGCAGCAGCACTACTTCCGGCGGAAGTTGAGTCTGACGCACGGCTGGGACCAGTCCCAGAAGCGCACCCACGACAAGCAGTACGACGGGCGGGGCAACGCCGAAGCGCTGGGCGAGGACTTGGCCGACCAGCACTGCCACGCCCAACACCACGATGAGTTCGAGACCGAGCATGGCGCCTACTCCTGTGTTGGGCCGGCTGCTGGCGGGAGTCCAGCGGCCCTCGCCGGGAATTGCTGGGGCGTCAGGGGCGGGTACGGGTGCTGACTCGCGGGCCGTGGTACTCGTCACCCGAGACGTGCTCGAGCCAGGTGGTGTCGTCCGTCTCCCACAGAGCCAGGTGACTCATGAACTGCTCGGGCGCGGCGCCGTGCCAGTGCTCCTCATCCGGGGGCGTGTGGATGACGTCGCCGGGATGAGCCTCGATGATGTCGCCGCCACGTGACTGCAAGGCGATGCCCTCGACGATGTAGAGGGTCTGCCCCAGGCCGTGGGAGTGCCAGGCGGTACGGGCGCCAGGAGTGAACCGGACCATGTTGGCCCGCATCCGGGAGGGGTCCTCGCCGCGGTGGATCACGTCGGCGTAGGCGTCGCCGGTGAACCAGTCGGCGGGAAGCTTCATGGTCGGGGGCTGCTTCAGCAGTTCCATGGTGTGTCGTTCCCTCGGGGCGGTGCTGCCGCCGGACGGTGCGGCGGCGGTATGTGCGTGTGGGGGGGGCGAGCCCGCGCTGTGGGGTGCGGGCGGTCAGGAGGGGCCTCACCCGGACTGGTCGGCCTTGTCCACGATCTCCTTGAGCTGGGTCATCGCGGTCATGGCGTTGGGCCATCCGGCATAGAAGGCCAGATGCGTGATGGCCTCGACCAGCTCGTCCTTGGTCACGCCGTTCTCCAGCGCCTTGCCGAGGTGGAAGCTGAGCTGGTCGTTGCGGTACAGGGCTGCGAGAGCGGTGACGGTGACCAGGCTGCGGTCGCGCGGCGACAGACCCGGCCGCTCCCAGATGTCGCCGAACAGGACCGTGTCGGTCACTTCCGCGAGCTTGGGGGCGAATTCCTGGATCGCAGGCGGCGCGAACTTCTTCCGTTCGGGCATGGGTGGTGCTCCTAGCGTGTGTTGAGGGATTCAGGCCGCCCGGCCCTTGGCCGGGGGCCGACCGTGGCGGCGGTGGTGCTGCGCCTCGACGGCACGGCGGTCGCGGCCCGCGCTGCCCGCGACCGTCAGCAGCGGGCACGGAACGCGGCGCTCGACGCCGGCGAAGGAGTCGTACCGGGCGATCTGGCCGACACCGCGCGACACCCATGCGCTCTCGGACCCCGGCTGCCCGCCGCGTGGAGTGCGGTCGATCTGGTGACCTGCTGGACAAGGTGCGGCGTCGGCTCGTCGGCCTTCACGGGCGCGATGTGTTCGAGGAACGCCGGGTTGCGCAGGGCCTCCTCCACACGGAGTTGGCCGACGCGGTTCACCAGGCTGCGGACATCCGTCCGCCCCTTCATTTCTCGCCTCCTCCACCTGCCGCATGGAAATGCCGAATATCGGTGACACTCGGAGAGCAATTACGACCCCGAGGCGGGCAACCCCGCCTGTTCGGGTGAGTGCTCCCCGTGAGCCGGTCCTGATCGCCGACCGCGTCATCGACCCTGCCACCATCGCGCGAACCCGCAAAGGGGAGAATTCCATCCTGGGAATGCCTTATCCAGGGGAGGAATCCTTACCCCCCTCGCGGAGACTGAGCGGTGCGAGACTGGTCGGCATGACCAGCGACGCGCATCTGAACGAGCTGGGAGCATTCCTCAAGGTGCGCAGGGCCGAGTTGAGCCCACGCACCGTCGGCCTGCCCGACACCGGTGGCCCCCGGCGGGTGCCCGGCCTGCGCCGGGAGGAGGTCGCCCTGCTCGCGGGGATCAGCACCGACTGCTACACGCGGTTGGAGCAGGGGCGTGCGGCCGTGCCGACCTTGGTGCTCACCACGCTCGTCCGTGTCCTGCGCCTTGACGATGCCCAGCGTGACCACCTGTTCGCGCTGGCGGCGGGAGATGAGTGTGCGCCGCGCCGCCGGCCGGCGCAGAAGGTCCAGCCGCCACTCAGACGTCTGCTGGACGAACTGACCGCGACGCCCGCGCTCATCCTGGGTCGGCACATGGACATCCTGGCTTGGAACGCTTTGGCAGCCGCTGTGCTCACCGACTTCGCGCGGGTTCCGCAAAAGCAGCGCAACTACGTCCGGCTGCTCTTCACCGACACTGGCTTCCGGGAGCGTTACCTCGACTGGAGGACGATCGGCCGGAGCTGCGTCGCCCAACTGCGCCTGGAGGCCGCCAAGTGCCCTGGCGACCCCGAGTTGACCTCACTCGTCGGCGCGCTGTCGGTGGCCGACGCCGACTTCCGGCAGTGGTGGGCAGGCCGCCAGGTGCCCGGCCTGCGGGTCGGCACGAAGAGGCTGAGCCACCCGGTCGCCGGCGACCTCACTCTTGACTGGGACAGTCTGACCTGCACGGCCGACCCCGCGCAGCAGCTTGTGATCATGACCACTGAGCCCGGGACTCCCTCCCATGACGGACTGCGCTTTCTTGCGTCGTGGACTGCCGCCCCGCACCAGCGGGCACGGGATGCGACAGCTTGACCGCCACGAGTCAGGCGGCTCGCGTCACCGTGTCCCGTTGTCCGTGTACTGCGTGTCGCACCGGTGGCGAGCTGATGGACCATCATGCGGAACACGTTCATGACCGGCGTCGATCGGGACCGGCCGTGGTTCCACGGTCGGGAATCACCTGTGCACGTGCTGTGTCACGGAGCGCCGGGTGTCACGATGGACTGCCGAGCCCGGTTCTGCCGTGTGAACGGTCGTACGTCGTCAGCGGATCCGCGCCCTCCCACGCGGCTCGCAACAGCCGTCGCACACCGTGGGCGGTCACGGGGCGCGGGTTGTCCACCGGGACCACCTGCAGGATCGCGCGCGCCGCGTCATCGATGTCGGACTCGTCGAACCCGTGGTCGCGCAGCGCTGCCGGGGCGTCCACCGTACGCCGCAGGCGCTGCAAGCCTTCGATGGCCGTAGCGGCGCCGAAGGCTTCCGCGATCCGGCGTTCGGCCTCCGGTGCGGCGGATGCGTTGAACGCCAGTACATACGGCAACACGACCGCATGCGTCTGGGCGTGCGGCAGGTCGTAAGTACCACCCAGCACATGACAGATCTTGTGGTGCAGCCCCGAACCCGCCGAGGAGAAAGCCACAGCCGAGAGGTAGGCGCCGTACAGCATCCGCTCGCGGCCCTCGACTCCGGCCGGGGCGGCCACCACCGCCGGGAGTCCGGCCGCCAGCGCGCGAATGCCCTCTCCCGCCAGCGCTCGGTCCACCGGATCCGTGCGCGGAGCCCACATCGAATCCACACAGTGCGCGAGCGCGTTCAATCCCGACGCGACGCTCATCGCCACCGGCAACGACAGGGTCAGTGTCGCGTCGTACACGACCGAGCGCGGTAGCACCCGCGCGTCCACTCCCGTGACTTTGCGGGCCCCCTCGGTCAGCCCCCAGACGCTGGTGGCCTCCGACCCCGCGTACGTCGTGGGAACGGCCACGATCGGGATTCCGCTTGTCAGCGCGATCGCCTTTGCCAGGCCGGTCGTGGAGCCCCCGCCGACGCTGACCACCAGGTCCACCTCGTGAGCGGCTGCGGCGGCGCGTGCCCGCTCGGCCGATTCGACCGGAACGTGCATCACCACCTCGTCATGGCGGAGCACGACCGGCACGCGGGCGGTGACCCGCTCGGCCAGGGCGGTCTCGGACGCCGCCGCGATCACCATCACCCGCGCGCCGCCCAGTCGCTCCACCTCGGCCCGCACCGTCGCCGACGCCTCACCGGGCGCGAAGCACACGCGCTGGGCCAGGGTTTCATGCTCGAAACGCACCACTCACTCCTTGTCGTTCGCGGATGACGGACTCGTCACCTGGGTTGTGGGGAGAGCACGATGTCGAACCGCACGCTTGACCAGCTCTGCCCCGACAGGTCCCGCCCGTCGGGAGTCGGCGTGCCGGCGGGGTGCCGTTCGAACCGTTTGACGAGGGATTCCCTGACACCGAACACCGCGTCGGAGGTGAGGAGGTCGTCGCCCTCGACGAAGATGTGGGTGACGAGGGTGCGCAGGCCGGGTGCGGTGGCCATGAAGTGCAGGTGGGACGCCCGCATGGGCGAGCGTCCGGTCGCTTCGAGCAGAGCCCCGACCGGCCCGTCGTGGGGGATGGGGTACGGCGTGGGAGTGAGGCCCCAGAAGGCGTAGCCACCTTGGTCGTCGGTGAACAGGTGTGCCCGGCCGGCCAGGTGATCATCGTTGTACTGCACGTCGTACAGGCCGTCCTCGTCGGCTTCCCACACCTCGAGTCGCGCTCCGGGGACCGGATTGCCGCCGGTGTCGGTGACGGAGCCCTCGACCCAGCAGGGCTGTCCCGGGGCATCGGCGGCCATGTCACCTCCTATGGGGACCTCGGGAGAGCCGTCGACGAAGAACGGGCCGACGACGGTGGCTTCGGTGGCACCCGCGCCGCCCCCATGGTTGACGTTGATGGTCTGCATGGACGCGCCCAGGACGTCGGACAGCAGCACGAACTCCTGGCGGCGGTCGGTGGTGATGTGACCGGCCGCGGTGAGGAAGTCGATGGCGTGTT
The DNA here is from genome assembly GCF_042714835.1 of Streptomyces sp. NPDC058678. Taxonomy (NCBI): domain Bacteria; kingdom Bacillati; phylum Actinomycetota; class Actinomycetes; order Kitasatosporales; family Streptomycetaceae; genus Streptomyces; species Streptomyces sp. NPDC058678. The sequence goes on from NZ_JBHXSG010000013.1 coordinate 43,928, forward strand.
GCCATTCGGCTTCGGTCAGGCGGGCCTCACGGATGAAAGCGTGCAGGTGCCGCACCAAGGTCTGCATCAGTTCCTTGAGCCGCGGATCCGGGGTGTCCTGGAACGACGCGAGGACGGTCTGAACCAGCTCCTCCTCAACCTGACCTTGCTGGTGCGGCACAGCGGGAGTGACGGCCATGATGGCATTCCCTTCGTCGTCGGAGTCGGTGTTCACGAGGTGGGTGCCTCCTCGGCGTCGTAGCCGTAGATCCAGGCGTTGCGCACCAGCGGATCGGATTCGGCCAGTGCGGCGTCGCGGGCCCGCTGCTCGGGCCCGTCGGGCAGGTGGTTGATCTCCCTGCGAGCGTGACTGATCTCCTGCAGGCGTGTGGTGCGTTCGAGCCGCGCCGCCTCGTACTGCTTCAGCGCCTGCTCGGGGTCGTTCGCATACGCGGCCAGACAGCGAGCCAGAACCGCGGCGTCCTCGATGGACTGGGCCGCGCCCTGGGCGAAGAAGGGGAACATGGGATGCGCGGCGTCACCGAGCAAGGTGATCCTGCCCCGGCTCCAACGCCGTAGTGGCTCCCGGTCCAGCATCGCCCAGCGCCCCGGCACACCGCCGGCGGTGATCAAATCCGTCACTCGCGGGTCCCAGTCGGCGAACTCGGCGTGGAGTTCCTCGATCGTGGCCGTCGAACTCCATGACTCGTCGGTGTACTCCCCGGCCGGGGTGAAGGCGACGACATTGACGGCCCGCCCACCGGCGACGGGATAGTGCACGAAGTGCCGTCCGGGTCCGAGCCAGAGGGTCTGGGCGCGGCGCAGGGCGAATTCCGGCGCGGCTCGGGCGGGCACGATCGTGCGGAAGGCGCAGATACCGGAGTACGTGGGCGGTGAGGGTTCGGTCACCGCGCCGCGGACGACGGAGTGCACGCCGTCGGCGCCGATGACGATGTCCGCCTCGACATGGCTGCCATCGGCGAAGCGCAGCAGCACGACGTCCTTGCGTGCCTCGACCGCCGTGCAGCGTGCGCCCAGGCGGACCCACTCGCCGGGCACGGCCGCCCTGAGCGAGTCGAGCAGGTCGGCCCGGTGCACGACATAGGTGCGCTCGCCGTAGAGCCGCTCACAGACACCGCTCAGCTTCTCGACCGAGAGCACTCTCCCGTCCGACCAGCGGCGGAACTCCCAGCCCCAGTCCAGCGGTACGGCCCGGCGGAGGAACTGGTCCATGATGCCGAGGCGCCGCAGCAGCCGTACGGCATTGGGAGCCATCACGAGCCCGGCACCGACCTCGGTGAGTGCGGGCGCCTGCTCGTGGACGGTGACCGTCAACCCCGTGCGGCGCAGGAAGGCAGCGGCGGCCAGACCGCCGATGCCACCCCCGACGATGGCTATGCGTGGACCCGAAACGGTGGCTGGCACTTATGGGCTCCTCTGGCTCGGCGATGGCAAATGAACTGGCCACCGCAGATCCTGTCCGGCGTCCTGCACAGACGTGAACGGCGGTGTTCATTGAATGGACACCGTTTTCGATGGCCTCGCTATCCTGAGTCGGCAAGACGAGCGGTACCGCACAGCGAGGAGGCCGTACCGTATGCCCAGGACCAGCGAGCCCGGCAGGACGGTGAGTTCCCGCCTGCTGGAGGTACTGTTCGCGTTCCAGCCCGGGCACACTGCGCTCAGCCTCGCCGACCTGGTCCGCAAGACGGGCATGCCTCACGCCACCGTGCGGAGACTGGCCGTGGAACTCACCGACTTCGGCGCGCTGGATCGTCGGCCGGACGGCAGATTCACGGTGGGACTGCGTCTGTGGCAACTCGGGACCCTGGCCCCGCTCACCGAATCACTGCGCACGCTGGCCCAGCCGTTCCTCGAGGATCTCTACGCCGCACTGCACCAGCACGTGCAACTGGCGGTCCTGGAAGGCCGGGAAGCGGTGATCATCGAGAGACTGTCCGCGCCGGAGGCACCCGAGCTGGTCTCCCAGGTCGGTGGGCGGCTTCCACTGCACTGCACGGGTGTGGGCAAGGTGCTGCTCAGCCACGGCGGTACGGAGCTGATCGAGACCGTGCTGTCGGGCGAGTTCCGGAATTACTCGTCCCGAAGCATCGTGACACCGGAGATGCTGCGCAAGGAGATCGGCGACTGCCGCCGCACCGGGACAGCCACGGTGCGAGGAGAACTGACCGCAGGTGCCGATTCGATGGCCACGCGCATCGTGAACGGTGAAGGCCGTGTCGTAGCGGCCTTGTCCGTGGTCGTGCGCACTGACTCGGTGAAGCACCAGGAAGTGCTTCCGTCGGTGATCGCGAGCGGCCTCGGCATCTCCCGCCTCCTCGGATGGCGCCCTGGCGTCAAGGTCCGCAACAGCTGATTACTTTCTCGTTGTTCAATCAGGCGGTCGCCCCGTACCCCTGCTCGCCCGTGGTGCGTCCTCCGGCCAACGATCTCTTGGTGATCAAGCGGCTCCTGGACATCGGCGCGCAGTCGCTGCTGATTCCGCAGGTCGAGTCGGCCGAAGAAGCGCGTGCCGCCGTCGCCGCCACCCGTTACGCCCCCATCGGCGTCCGTGGCGTGTCGGCGTTGACCAGGGCCAGCCGGTTCGGCCGCGTCAAGGACTACGCCGAACTGGCGCACACCGAGCTCTGCGTGCTCGTCCAGGTCGAATCGCGGCACGCCCTGGCGCAGATCGAGCACATCGCGTCCGTCGACGGCGTGGACGGGATCTTCATCGGCCCCAGCGACCTGGCCGCCAGCCTCGGCCACCCCGGAAACCCGAACGCACCGACCGTCACCGAGGCGGTCGAGGACGCGATCCGCCGCGTGCGCGCGTCCGGCAAACCGGCCGGCGTGCTGACAACCAACCCCACATTCGAGCGACGGTGCATCGATCTCGGTACTACGGTCACCGCCGTCGGCGTCGATGTGGACCTGCTGGCACGCGGCGCCGACGCCCTCGCCCGCTCCTTCACACAACAGGTCGCGGCGACGGGTGCGCCCGCCGCCGCGAGCCAGTCACTGGAGGCCCGATGACGCTGGAGCTGTAGAGCCGCCCGCCGAGGGCCGCGTTCACCGGCTGCTGGTCGCCCCGGCTGTGCCTCCTCGGCGCCGTGCTCAGAACGTAAGGATCAGTCGGCCACGGCTCCCGCCTACGGCGAGGAGCCGGTGCGCTTCGGCGGCCTGTTCCGCCGGGAAGGTCTTCGCGACCCTCAGCGTGATGCGGCCCTCCTCCACCTGCTGCCGGAGCCGGTCGAGCTTGGCGCGCTCCCCGGCGTAGCGGAACACGACGATCGGCTCGAAGACGACGCCCCGCTCGCCCGGCTCGTCGAAGCCGCGCAGCGTCACCACTCGGCCGCCGTCGCGGACCGCCCGAGCGGTGAGAGCGCCGAGCGACGCGGCGTCGACGAGTCCGTCGACGCCGTCAGGGATCTCGGTGCGTACCCGGTTCGGGTACTCGGCACCGCGGCGGAGTACGACTTCGGCACCCAATTCCTTGATCAGAGCCTCGTCCTGTTCCGAGGAGTCGGCCACCACGCGCAATCCGTCCGCCTTGGCCAGCTGGACGGCGTATCCGCCGACCGCGCCGGCCGCGCCGGTGATCGCGACGGTCTGGCCGGGCTCCAGGCCGAGCGTGTCCAGTGCCAGGCGTGCGGTGAGGCCGTTCATCGGCAGGGAGGCGGCCTGCGCGTCGGTCGCGCCGTGGGGGGCGCGGACGACCGAGTCCACCGGCACCACGACCTGCTCGGCGTAGGCGCCGTGCGAGCCGTTGGGGAGCACGATCGCCATCACGCGGTCGCCGACCCTCAGATCCGTGTCCGCATCCGGGCCGATCTGGTCCACGACCCCTGCGGCTTCCATGCCGGGAACGAACGGCGGCTGGGCGTCCGGCGGTCCGGAGGGCCCGCCCCGCTGCAAGGCGTCGACCGCGTTGACGGTCGCGGAGTGCACCCGGATCCGCACCGTGTCCGGACCGGTCTCGGGGGCGGGCAGCTCCAGGACCTGAAGCACCTCCGGCCCGCCGAATTCCGTGAAACCTACAGCCTTCATCGAATTACCTCATTGCTCGGCATGCGGTGGTTGAGGTTTCCGACATTCGTGCCTCGCGCACGCCGGGAAAAGGGGAAGGTTCTTGCCCGGGATGTGCGTATAGGGGGGAAGGATCTTCCCCCCTACGCCACCGGCGAGCGTCGCAGCGGGCCCCGGCGACCGAGCGCCCACACCACGAGGGCGAAGCCGCTGAGGACCATGCCCGCGATCGTCACGGCCGTCCAACCGCCCGCAGTCCACAGCACCGAGGCGACGGCCGAGCCGATCGCGCCACCGAGGAAGTTGCTCGTGACGAAGGCCGTGTTGAGCCTGCTGCGCGCCTCGTTCGACACGGCGAGCATCCGCGACTGGTTGAGCAGGTTGACGCCCTGGACGGCCACGTCGAGCAGGACGATCACGACGACGATGAGCACCACGGAGTGCCCGGCGAACGCCGCCAGGACGAACGACGCCAGGACCAGGGCCCACGCGATTCCGGTCGCGGGCAGCGACAGCCCGCGGTCGTGCAGGAGTCCGGCCCGTTGGGCGGCGAGGGCGCCCGCCACGCCGAGGAGCCCGAACAGCCCGATCGCGGTCACGGAATAGCCGAACGGCGGGGCACTGAGCAGGAACGTCAGCGACGTCCAGAACATCGTGAACGCGGCGAACGCTGTGGATCCGAGGACCAGCGTCCAGCGCACGGTGGGCTCACGTCGCACGACCGTCCAGACGGAGGCGATGAGTGCCGGGTAGGGCATGCGCGTCTTCGGCGGAAGCGAAGGGATCGCCCGGTACAGCAGCGCCGCGAACACGACGGCGACGGCCGCCGCCACGACGTAGATGGTGCGCCAGCCGGCAGCATCGGCGATCAGACCGCTGACCGTCCTGGACACCAGGATGCCGGTGAGGATGCCCGACACCACGGTCCCGACCACGCGGCCGCGGTTGTCGTCGTCGGCCAGGTCACCGGCGAGCGGAGCAAGCAGCTGCCCGGAGACGGTCGTCACGCCCAGCAGCGTGATGGCGACCAGCAGCATTCCGAATGACGGCGCCAGTGCGCACAAGAGCAGCGCGACCGCGGAGCACAGCAACATCACGGGGATGAGCCTTTGCCGGTCACGTACGTCACCGAGCGGCACAAGGAGAAGGATGCCCGCGGCGTAACCGATCTGGGTGGCCGTGACGAGCCACCCCGCGGTCGCGGTCGAGGCGTGCAGGTCCGTTGCGATGAAGTCGAGCAGCGGCTGCGCCCAGTAGAGGTTCCCGACGGCAGCGCCGCCGGCCACCGCGAACAGGAAGGTCAGTCCGCGGATCATGAACCTACGTTGCGCGGCCGGCGGCGTCAGGGCTTCGGATTCGGTCACAGTCGGCAATGGCGTCGACTTGTCCGGCGTGGCCATGGTCCTTCTCCTCTGGGCGGGGCTCGATGCGCGAGGCAGATGGTGAGATCGCTTCCCCGTTCAGCGATGTCGCCGACTTCTCCGAGTCCGCGCAGGGGAGACGTTCCGCCCGGGAAGGCCCTGACCAGGGGGAATTTCTGCCCGCAGTGACCGCAGTGACCCCAGTGCTCCCGGCGAGATTTACGCGACGGTGTCGGACGCCGCCCGCCTCTGCTCCGCGGCCCAGGAGGCCAGGAGGCGCACCCCATCGTGGGACGGGGAACCGGGCTCGGCGTTCCACACGATGATGTGCTGGTCGGGGTCCGTGCCACACGTGAGCGTGTTCCAGTCGAGTGTCAGCTCGCCCACCACCGGGTGATGAAGCTTCTTGACGCCCTTGCCCCGCATCGCGACGTCATGCGCCGTCCACCACTCCCGGAACTGTGGGTCACGGGCGGAGAGGTCCTCGACCAGAGCGGTGAGCCGCTGGTCGCCGGGGTAGCGCGCGCTCTCCATGCGCAGCTGGGCGATGGCCAGCCGGGTGACCTCCTCCCAGTCGGCATACAGCTCGCGCATCCAGGGTTCGGTGAACAGCAGCCGAACGAACACGCGCTCCTGCTCCGGGTAGTGCCCGAAATCGGTCCACAGGGCGGCGGCGAGCTGGTTCCAGCCCAGGATGTCGGTGCGCCGGCCGATGACGAAGGCAGGGGAGGCGGTGAGATCGTCCAGCATGCGCTGCAGCTGCGCATCCACCTGCTGCCGGTCGCCTGACGTGGGCGGGCGCACTCTCTCTTTCGCCGCGAGGTCGAAGAGGTAGGTGCGCTGGTCGTCGTTCAGGCGGAGCGACTGGGCGATTTCGTTCAGGAGGGGAGCTGACGCCTGCAGGCGGCCCTGCTCGATCCGCGTGTAGTACTCGGTGCTGATCGAGGCGAGAAGGGCCACTTCCTCACGGCGCAGACCGCTCACACGCCGCCGTTGCCCACCGCGGAGTCCGACCTCGGAGGGACTGAGCTCGGCACGGCGGGCCTTGAGGAACTCACCCAGCTCGTTCAGATGCGGGTTGCGGTTCATGATTTGCAGCCTCGCACAAAAGCCCGGCTCTGTGAGGGGGAGGGATCCTGCCCATGCCGGCTTGGCTGATGTACGAAATTGGTACCGGTTCCGACCCGTATGGCAGCGGGCGGAAGAGGACTCGGCGGCCCGGAGTGCGTACCGGGCCGCCGAGAGAGCGCACAGGGCCGGTGTCAGCTCAGTGCCTTGAGTACTTCCTGTGCCAGCGGGACCGCCGAGCCCGGGTTCTGGCCGGTGTACAGAGTGCGGTCGGTCTCGACGTGCGGGGCGAACGGCTCTGTCTCGCGGTAGTCCGCGCCGAGTTCGCCCACGAGGCGGTCCTGCAGCAGCCACTTCGCCCGGTCCGCGAGGCCGTTCAGTTTCTCCTCGGCGTTGGAGAGGCCGGTCAGACGGTAGCCGGCGAACGGGGACGTTCCGTCCGGTCCGATGGTGGCCAGCAGCGCCGCGGGACCGTGGCACACCAGCGACACCGGCTTGCCCGAAGCGAGCCACTCGGTGAGCAGCCTGCCGGACTCGGCGTTGTCCGGCAGGTCCTCCATCGGGCCCCAGCCGCCGGGATAGAACACGGCCACGTAGTCGTCGATGTCCACGTCCTCGATGCGCAGCGGGTGCGCCAGCTCGGTCGCCTCGCGCAGGAGGGTGCGCATGCGCTGCGCGCCTTCCTCGCCGCCGTTGAAGTCCGCGGTGAGGCTGAGCGCATCCGCTGTGGGCGGTACACCGCCGGGTGTCGCCGCCGCGATCTCGAATCCGGCCTCCTTGAAGACCTGGTACGGGCCGATTGCTTCCTCGGCCCAGAAGCCGGCCGGCTGCCGGGTTCCGTCGGCCAGCGTCCAGTGGTCGGCCGCTGTGATCACGAAGAGGATCTTCGCCATGGGGTGGTCTCCTAGTGGGGGTCTCAGCGGGTCTCAGCCCTTGAGGGCTTCCTGGATGACGTGGCTGTCGGCGGCCTGCCGCATGCTGACGGCCTTGCCGTCACGGACGGTCCACAGGTGGATGAACCGGACGTCGGCCTTGTCCCCGGCCTTGGTCGCGGCGTGGTAGTGCCCGAAGACGAAGACGTGGCCTTCGTCGTCCGCGTAGAACTCCTCGGGCACCGCGCCGAAGGACACGATGTTCGGCATCGGCGTGCCGAAGAAGTCCTTCGCCACGCTGTCCCAACCGCGGTACACGCCGCTGTTCGGAAAGCCCGGGGTGATGTCCCAGACGAGGTCCGGAGCCATGACCTCCTTCGTGACCTCGGGCGCCATTCGGGATTCGTAGACCCGGCGGATGAGGGCGAGGTTCGGGGAGTCGGACATGGGTGCTCCTTGCGGGGGGTGGTGGATCGGATACGGGAAAGGAAGACCTGTGATCAGGCGGCGAGGGCGGCGCGCCCGGCGCGGAAGATCGCGGCCTGGCGCGCGACGCGCGCACCCAGGTGCTCCGCGGTGGCGATGTCCGACTTGTGGACCGCTTCCGGACCGGCATCGGTCGGGCTCTGGGCGCCGGCACCCATGAAGAAGCCCAGCCGGCTGATGTCGTCCTCGCTGCCCGTGCTGGAATCCCAGCCCGGCAGCAGACCCAGGCTGATCCAGTGCATGCCGTGCTGGGCGGCCAAGGTGGCGAAATAGCCCAGGGTGGATGACTTGTCGCCGCTCTTGGCACCGGAGTTGGTGAAGCCCGCGGCGAGCTTGTCCACCCAGACATGGGAGAACCAGCGCTTGCTGCTGGCCTCGGCGAACGTGTGGAAGGCCGCGGAGGCGGTACCCATGTAGGTGGCGGCACCGAAGATGATCGCGTCGGCGGCGTCCAGCTGCGCCCACTGCTCGTCGGTGATGGAGTCGACGGAAATCACGACCACCTCGGCGCCGGCTCCCGCTGCGCCACGCGCCACGGCTTCGGCGACGACGGCAGTGTGGCCGTAGCCCGAATGCCCGAATGGAAGGCAACGGCGATTGTGGGGCGGCCGGAATGCGACATGGTGATCGGGCTCCTCGAATGTATTTGCTGAGTTCGTGACCGAGCTTTGCACCGGAAGAGCGCCCTGTGAGGGGGAAGAAAATTTCCCCTGCCTACCGTTCTCCAGGTAAGCGGTTCTCCCCTTCGGGGGCTGCGGAAAGGTGACCGCGGGAAATTGACCGGCCGAGATGCGCAACCCGGCGAGCACCAGGTCGAGGGGCCGCAGGTGGAACTCGGCGGCACGTTCACCGGTGACGGGGATGCGTGCGCTGAGGTGTTCGAGCAGTAACGGGATGTCGGCGGGGGTGAAGTCGGCGCGCAGCACCCCTGCCCGGTGCGCGCCTCCCACCAGGTCGTCGAGGGTGGCCTGGAGCCGAGCGGCGGAGGCCACGATCTCGTCCGTGGCCGGCAGTGGGCCGCCGATCAGGGGGAGGAGCGGCCCGCCCGGCCCCTGGGCCGACAATGCCTCCCGCAGGAAGCGGGCGAAGGCCGACCAGGGGTGGGGCTCCTCGGTGAGAGCCGTGCGTGCCTGGGTGACGAGCTGTTCCATCCCCACGATGCGCATCCGTTGAGCCAGCAGTGCCTTGCTGGGGTAGTGGCGGTAGAGACTGCCCATGCCGATTCCGGCTCGACGGGCGATCTCCGAGACGGGCGCATCCCAGCCGCGCTCGGCGAAGACCTCGCGCGCGGCCTGCAAGAGGCGGGCGTCGTTGCGGGCGGCCTCCCGCCGGCGGCCGCGTGGCGTACCCGTGTGCGTGTCACCCATGGCGAAGCATTCCCCTGCGTGCGTGCCACGCCGAACGCACTGTCGACGGCGAGGATCGAGCCGGTGACGAAGCCGGCCTCCTCACCGACCAGCATCGCGATCGCCCGGGCCACATCCTCCGCTTCCGCGACCCGCCCCAGCGGGGTCTTCTCCGCGGAAGCGCCGTTGGATCTCCTGCGGCATCCTGGCGCTGCCCCCGGTGCGCTCGACCCCAACTTCGGCCTGGGCGCGGCCCTGGACCTGCCGATCCTCGGACAGGACTGGCTGAGTGACCCCCAACTGGCCTTCTATGCCGCCGTGTTCGTCATCGCCTGGCAGTTCGTGCCCTTTCGCACGCTGCTCTACCAGGCAGGAGCCCGGCAGATCCCGGCATCCCTGTACGAGGCGGCGTCGATCGACGGCGCGGGCCGGCTCAAGCGGTTCTGGCACATCACGCTGCCCCAACTGCGCTACACCATCGTCACGTCACGTCTCGACGCTGATGGTCGTCGGCTCGCTCACCTTCTTCGACCTCGTCTTCGTGCTCACCGGCGGCGGCCCCGGCTGCGCCACCCGCATCCTGCCGCTCGACATGTACATCACCGGCTTCCAGAGCAACGAGATGGGCCTCGCCAGCGCCATCTCCGTGGTGCTCGTCCTGGCAGGACTTCTGCTGGCGGCGGTGGTCCTCTCCACGCTGCCGATCCTCGCCCTTTACATTCTCGGCCGCCGACAGCTCATCAGCGGGCTCACGGCAGGCTTCGGCAAGTGAGTCACCTGCCCAAGGTCTGTGCACGGGATCGCACAGGCAAAACGACCACGAGCGGGCGGGAATCAGCGCCTCCGGGACAGAGTTGGCCTCTGACATGAGCGAAGTAGTAGTAGCAGGCGCGTACGGCGGTCCCGAGGTCCTGTCGGTGATCGATGTCACCGTCCCGGAGCCCGGACCGGGCCAGGTGCGCATCGCGGTCCGTGCCGCCGGCGTCAACCCCTTCGATCAGAAGGTGTACAGCGGCGCCTTCGGAACCGATCCGGCGAACCTGCCGCTGCGGCTCGGCGCCGAGGCGGCGGGTGTGGTGACCGCGGTGGGCGCCGACGCGACCGGCCCCGCAGGTCGGGTCGAGGTCGGCGACGAGGTGATCGCCTATCGTGCGTCCGGCGCGTACGCCGCCGAACTCGTCGTGCCGGCCGCCTCAGTGGTGCCGAAGCCCGCCGGGTTGTCCTGGGAGCAGGCCGGCGGCCTGATGGCCGCCGGTGCCACCGCCGTACACGTTCTCGAAGCGATCGGCCTGAGCAAGGACGAATCGGTACTGATCCACGGCGCCGCCGGCGGAGTCGGTCTGACGGCCGTGCAGCTGGCGGTCGCGCGCGGCGCCACTGTCCTCGCAACGGCAAGCCCAGCCAGGCACGACCTGCTGCGCGACCTCGGAGCGATCCCGATCGCGTACGGGCCCGGCCTGGCCGACCGGGTACGCGCGGCAGCACCGGAGGGCGTCCACGCGGCGGCCGACCTGGTGGGCACCGACGAGGCGGTGGACGTCTCCGTGGAACTCGTGGCGGACCGTTCCCGCATCGCGACCATCGCGGGGTTCGCGCGCGGGGCGCAGGCCGGCATAAAGCTCCTCGGCGGCGCGCCCGGCGCAGATCCGGGCACGGACGTCCGTGCCGCCGCCCGCCTGCAGCTCACCGAGGCCGCGGAGGCAGGGCGACTGCGCGTTCTGGTCGCCGACACTTACCCGCTCAGCGAAGCCGCTGCCGCCCATCGCCAGATCATGACCGGCCACACCAGCGGAAAAATCGTCCTGGTGCCGTAACCCGGCCAGACCCGTGCTGTGTCCCTTGCCTCCGGGCAGGGGACACACCCATGTCTACGCCATACAGCCGTCTCGCACGCTTCTGGTCAAGATCCCTTCATTGCCGTCGGGCCCGTCCAGCTCGCTGTCTACACTCGGTTGAGACGAGCTGAACACATCAGAGGAGCCCGGGATGCCGCGGAACCGCCAACAGGTCCCTCGTGAAGAGCGGACCGGTGATCTGCTGGCCGCGGCTACGGAGCTCTTTCTCGCCAAGGGCTACGACAAGACCACGATGGCGGACATCAGCGCCGCCGCCGGTGTGGCCAGGGGCAACGTCTACTGGTACTTCAACTCGAAGGACGACATCTTCGCCGCGGTGATGGACCGGATGCTCAGCCGAGAGATCCGCACGCTCAGTGCGGAGCAGGCGGGCGCCGACCCACTGAGCCGGCTGGTGCGCGGGCTGTCCGACATGCGCCTGTACAGGCCGCTGCACCAGGCCATGCACGACCGGCTTCCGCATTCCGAGGCGGTTCGAGCCGCCCACAGCACTTTCCTGGACTGGATCGTCGGACTGGTCGACGAGGTCATGGCCGAGCGCGGCCTCGACGGCGACCCCGACATCGATGCCGCGCTCCTCCGCGATGTCGCGGTCGCCGTGTTCGAAGGCGCGAACGTGCCCAACGACCGGAACAGACCGGCACACGACATGATCCGTTTCCTGATGGAGTCCATCCTGGCCGGGCATTCACCGATCAGGAGGGCATGACCGCTGATCGCTGCGGGTCAGAGTTGGCGAATACCGACTTCCGCCGCGACCGCCGGCGTCACCATGACCGAACCCGCGTCCGGATTCCCGGCCTCTGTCCCCCGCAGCCGGTCGAGCACCGCGGCCGGGTCGGCCGGAGTCTGCTCGCCCCGCCACCCGACGTGCCCGTCGGGGCGGACCAGCACCAACGGCCGTTCGTAGAGCCTCGCCGCGGCCGGATCGGTAAGGCGCAGCACCGTCAAGGGGAGCCCACGCTGCTGCGCGGCTTCCACCAGCGAAGACGGGTCTGACGCTCCCGAGACCACGAGCACGAAGCCGCGGCCGAAGTGGTCGAGCACCGAGCTGCCGTCGGGGAGCCAGGCGTGCGGTGCGCGGCAACCGGGCCAGGTCGACGGGACGTAGTCGTCCGGATCGTCGGGCGGTTCCGGGGTGCCGTCCGGCACGCAGACCGGGGAGCCGCTGTAGCGGTATCCGAGCTGCACTCCCGTGCAGAGGAACTCCCTGCCCCTCGCCCGGCGGATCATCTCTCCCATCTCGCTGCGGGCCCGGTCGCCCTCCGCGTCCGCGCGGGCGAGTACGGCGCCGGGGTCGAGCTGGGAGTCGGACTTCCAGTTGCTCGATGCCTCCGTGACGTTGCGGACTGCGATCGGCCGCCGCTCCAGTTCGTAGCTGTCGAGCAGCGCGGGGCCTCCCCAGCCCTGGAGGACCGCGGCGAGCTTCCAGCCGAGGTCGACGGCGTCGCCGATCCCGGTGTTGGCACCGAAGCCTCCCTTGGGCCACAAGAGGTGCGCCGCATCACCCGCGAGGAACACTCGTCCCGCACGGTAGTTGCGGGCCACGACGCAGTGCCCGCTCCAGGGCTGGGCGGTGAGTCTCTCCACACCGATCGGCGCACCGACGGCTTCATGCACCCAGGCGACCGCGTCCCCGGGCTCCGGCTCTTCGTCCAGGTAGACCGAGAGCCGCCACTCGTCCACGCCGTTGACGACCGTGATGTACGGCCTGCGCGCCGACGACAGCGTGTGGATCTGCACCGACTGGCCGCCCAACCGCTCCCGGAGCAGGTCCAGCAGTTGCGGCGCACGAAAATGCACCGCGAAGTTCTGGCCCTGCGCGAACATGCCCTCGAGCTCGATGCCCAGTGCTCGCCGAACGCTGCTGCGGCCACCGTCACAGGCCACGAGGTAGTCGCCGGCCAGTGTCTCGGAGGCGCCGCTCTCCAGGTCACGCACCACGGCGAGGACACCGTCGGAGTCCTGCCCGAACGACTCCAGGCGCGTGGCGAACCTGATCTCGACCGAGGGGAGACTGCGCGCCGTCCGTTCGAGCAACGGCAGGAACGAGAACTTCGAGAGGAACGCGGGGCCCTCCGGCGTCAGCGGGCCGTACGCGCCGGGGGAGCGGTTCGTGACCCCGAAGTCGAATTCGGCGAGTACGTGTCCCGTCACTGACGTGGCGAACACCGTACGGTGCGGATAGTCAGTGGGCGGTGCCGACTCCGCGCGTGCCTCTTCCGCACAGCCCCAGCGCCGAAGGTGTTCCATGGTGCGGGAAAAGATCGCCTCGCCCGCCGGAAAGGGCACGCAACCGTCGCCTTGGTCGATCACCGTCACCGGCACACCACGCCACCCCAGCTCGATCGCGAGCGAGAGACCCACGGGCCCCGCCCCAACGACCAGGACACGCCGAGATCCGGCTCTTTCGTTGCGGTCAGACACAGGTGACCTGCCTTCCTGAACACGGCTTGGATCAGTTGCGACCCAATCTCTTGAACCCGAGTCAGAGTCGCATGCTCGGGCCGTTCTGTGGAAGAGCCTAAGAAACGGGTGCCTATCGACAAGGTCGACACGGTGCTACGCTTGACCCGGGTTCAAGAGATAGGAGAAACGTCGTGGTCTCTCCGGCCGATCGAAGCGATGCTGTGGGCCACTGTCGTGCCCTGGTCGTCAGCTACCACCGCGACATCGACAGTGGCCGGGCCACCGCCGGGATCGGCGCGTTCGCCGACGACGCCGAGTTCGAGGCGCACGGCCGGGTCTTCCGCGGGCGTGACGAGATACTCGGGTTCCTCAAGGCGAGAGAGGCCAACTCCGGGCGGCAGACCGTCCATGTGCTGGCCAACGAGGTCGTCACCGGTCAGGACGATGGAAGTGACGACAAGCGGGTCGAGTTGCAGACGATGGTTCTGCTGCACGTCCGGCAGCCCGACGGCGCCTACGCCTTGGACCGTGTTCTCAATACCGGTGCGGGTTCCGGAGCGGCGTGAGCTGGGGGCGCTTTTGCAATGACGCTTGCCTGACGTAAATCGGGAGCGGCCCGGCTGGACCGTCCTCACGCGCAGGCAGTTGTACTTCGGCGTGGGCTACCGGCACGCATGGTCATGCGCCGGGGTGGGCGTAGCCGGTCTGGTAGGCGATCACGACGAGTTGGGCGCGGTCGCGGACGCCGAGCTTGGTCATGATGCGGTTCACGTGGGTCTTGGCGGTCCATGGCGAGACGTGGAGCTGTTCGGCGATGTCGTCGTTGGAGAGGCCTTCGGCCACGAGGAGAAGCACTTGGCGCTCGCGTTCGGTCAGCGTCGTCAGCTCCGGGGCCGGAGTGCTCCTCCTGTCGGGTGTGGCGAGGTAGTGGGCGATGAGCGCCCTGGTCGCCCTGGGGGACAGCAGTGCCTCTCCACGGGCGACCAGCCGGATGGCGTCGAGGAGATCGGAGAGCTCCACGCCTTTTCCGAGGAACCCGCTGGCCCCGGCACGCAGCGCCTGGAAGACGTGCTCGTCGGCTTCGAAGGTCGTCAGGATCAGCACCCGTACGCCCGCGAGGTCTTCGTCCGCCGAGATGGCGTGCGTGGCGGCCAGGCCGTCCATGTCGGGCATCCGGATGTCCATCAGCACGACATCGGCACGGGTGCTGCGGGCCAATCCGACCGCCTCTTCGCCCGTCGCCGCCTCTCCGACGACCTCCAGGTCCGGCTCCGACTCGATGAGCATGCGGAAGCTGGTGCGGACGAGGGCCTGGTCATCGGCGAGCAGAACGCGGATCGTCATCCCTGCCTCCCTTTGGCGGTGGTCGCGCGTAGGGCCGTGCCGGACCCATCTGACGTGCGGGTGTGGGGAGATGGTCCGGCTGCGGGCAGAGGTAGATGCACGGCGAGGCGAAAACGACCGTCGGCGTCTGCTCCGGCCTGGAGGCTGCCGCCGACCGCGTGGGCGCGCTCGCGCATGCCTGTCAGCCCGTGTCCGGTGCCCACGACCGACTCCGGGTCGGGGCCGAGGCGGAGAGGGTTGGTGATCCGCACGCGCAGTTCGTCCGTCCCGTAGTCGACGAGCAGGTCCGCCTCGGCGGTCGCGCCGTGCTTGTGTGCGTTGGTCAGCCCCTCCTGGATGACGCGGTAGGCGGCCAGGTCGATGGCGGTCGGCAGGGGGCGCGGGTGGCCGGCCTGTCGGTGGCGGATGCTCAGGCCGGCGGCGGTCAGCGATTCGAGGAGCCCTCCGAGGCGGAGCAGGCCGGGCACGGGTTCGGTCGGCTGTGCTTCGTCCGTATCGTCGTCGGACTGTCGTAGTACGTGCAGCAGTGGGCCCAGTTCGTCCAGGACCGTGCGGCCGGCGTCACGGATGTGACCGAGCGCCACCTCGGCCTGATCCGGTCGGCCTCGCAGGAAGTGACCGGCGACCCCTGCCTGGATGGTGATCAGGGCGATGTGGTGGGCGATCACGTCGTGGAGTTCCCGCGCGATGCGCAGCCGCTCTTCGGCGACTCGGCGGCGGGCTTCCTCTTCCTTGGTCGCCTCTGCCCGCAGCGCTCGCTCCTCCATCGCGGCGACGTAGTCCTGCCAGGTGCGTACGGTGGCCCCCACGGCGGCGAACATCCCGGTCCACGCGAACACGGCGCCGGCCTCCGGGCTGGAGGGCGAATCCGTCGCATGGGTGATGACGGCGTACAGGGCGACGGCCGTGCCCGATACGGCGATCAGGGCGATCCGCCGACGGACCGTTCGGGCCACGGTGTAGACCGCGATCAACGTGGCGATCTTCAGCACCCGCGACGGATACGACGCGAGGACGGTGAAGGCCACCTCCCCGAGCACAGTCAGCGCCAGGACGGGCAGCGGTGCCCTGCGGCGGGCCAGCAGAAGCAGGAACGCGGCCGCCGCGGCCACGGCGTCAGCGCCCGACGGACGTACGCCGTCAGGCCACCGTCCGAACAGCAGAGGCAGCAGGCCGGTACTGCCCACGACGGTGGCGAGGACGGCATCCAGCAGGCGCGGGTGCGCGCCGGTCACCCGTCGCAGCGACGCCGGTCCGATCACGGCTTCACCGTTCCTCAATACAGATCCTCGGTGTTGGACAGATGCGGCCGTCTGTCTTCACGCCTGAAGGCGTTCGAGCGGGTTGGCGGTGTGCCCGTGGCAACCGGGGTCACGCGTCGCGTCGCTTGAACAATACGGCCGCGCCGGCCAGGAGCACCACGATGTAACCGGTGAACACCGCGAGCCCGGACCCGGATGACAGCGAGTCACTGGCCGTCCGCACCGTCATGACCGCGTTCGCCGCGTTCGACGGCAGGTACGGGCCGATGGCGTCGTTCCAGCTGCTCGGCAGTAGCTGGATGAGGCCGGGCACCACGAACAGCGCGCCCACCACGAGGGTGATGGCACCGGCGGTGTTGCGCAGCAGGACGCCGACCGCCAGGCCGATCAACCCGGCACCGGTCAGGTAGACCGCGGCGCCGACAAGCGCCCGGAGCACCCCCGGATCGGACAGCGCGGTGGTGTCCAGACCGCGTGAGGACAGGACCGACTGACCGGACAGGAAGGCCCCCAGGACCGCGACCCACATGAGCACGAAGCACACCGTGGCAAAGACGATCACCTTGCCCCACAACACCGGCAGGCGTGAGGGGACCGCGGCGAGCGTGGCGCGGATGGACCCGGTGGCGTATTCCCCGGCACTCATCAGGACCCCGAGCACCGCGACGGCCAGCGCGGCGAGCATCACCCCGCCCAGGCTGATCGAGGTCGGGTCACCGAAATTATCCTCTCCGGGACCGTCTCCCGAGCCGACCACACTGCTGAACAGCAGTCCGAGGCCGATGACCAGGGCCACGGTGATCGCCAGCGTGTAGAGCGTCGAGCGCAGCGATCGCAGCTTGATCCATTCCATGTGGACGACCCGCGGAAAGGTCACCCGCTGACCGCCCGCATGCCGACCGGCGGTACCGGTCGTCTTCTGCGTGTCCTGACTGTCGAGGGCGGTGATGCTCATCGGTTCGTCCTTCCGGCGGCGAACTCGGCGGTGGTGGCGTGGTATTCGACGGCGTCGCGGGTCAGCTCCATGAACGCCTCCTCCAGTGACGCCTCCTGAACGAACAACTCGTGCAGCACCAGCCCGGCGGCCGCGGCGCGTTCGCCGATCTCGGGGGCATCCAGCCCCTGGACGTCCAGCACGCCGGGCCGGCTGTTGGTGACCGAGACGCCGTCGCCCACCAGCAGGTCACGCAGGGACGCGGCCTGCGGCGACTGCACCCGTACGCTCCGGCTGGAGGACTGGGCGACGAAGTCGGCGAGCGGGCCCGCGGACAGCAGCCGGCCGCGCCCGATCACGATGAGGTCCTCGGCGATCAACGCCATCTCGGTCATCAGGTGAGAGGACACGAAGACGGTCCGCCCCTGGTCCGCTAGATCCTTCAGGAGGTTGCGGATCCACAGCACGCCTTCGGGGTCGAGGCCGTTGACCGGCTCGTCCAGCATGACGATGTGCGGGTCGCCGAGCAGCGCCGAGGCGATGCCCAGCCGCTGCCCCATACCCAGCGAGAAGCCGCCCGCCCGTTTGCGGGCAACCTCCGTCAGGCCGACCATGTCGATCACTTCCAGCACCCGCTGTCTGCCGATGCCGTTGCTCGCGGCCAACGCGAGCAGGTGCTGATATGCCGACCGTCCTGGGTGGATCGCCTTCGCCTCCAGCAGCGCCCCGATCTCCTGCAGTGGGGCCCTGCGCTGCTCGTAGGGGAGGCCGTTGACGCGGACGGTCCCGGACGACGGCCGGTCCAGCCCCATGACCATCCGCATCGTCGTCGATTTGCCCGCCCCGTTGGGTCCGAGGAATCCCGTCACCACTCCAGGACGCACGGTGAAACTCAGCGCGTCGACCGCGAGCTTGTCGCCGTACCTCTTGCTGAGGTTGTTCACGTCGATCACCATCCACCTCCGGGTTGTTCGAGGCCTCAAGGTTCTTGCAACGCGGTCGGTTCCAGCGTCGCCCCAGGGCGCTCACTGTCCGTACCACGACGGCAGTACGCCGTTGCCCACGGCAGCGACCTTGGGGTGACGTTCGCCGTCGGTCGCCGTGATCGAACAAGGTTGACGATTGACGTGAGACGGCCGTGAGCTGCGGATTCGATGCCGTACCCGAAGGTCGTACGGTGGCCTGGCCCGCCGACTGTGACGGGTTGGGCGCGGGGACGCGTGGCCGGGGAGTACGCGCCCCTCCGCCTGGGGTGCGTCCCCAGGGACTTGCCGGCCGTGGGCTCGGGCGATGAGCGTCGTCGCTGAGCGTCTGCCCCCACCGGGTCCACCTGCCGGCCCACCCCACATGAAGGAGCGCGCCGAGTGCGACTGCACCGGACCAGCCGTTGGCCCGTCGGAAATCCCTCGCAGGACCGCGCCGGATGTCGGTTTTCCTGATTCCGGAGGCTGTGACTGGCTCGGGTGGCGGAAGCGGCCGGAAGGTATCGGCGTGTAAGCCGAGTGCGGCCTCGCCGCGCCACAAGGGAGAGTTTTGTGAACGTCGCCTCAACGGCGAACGAGCCGCGAGAACGGCAAGTGGCCACGCTGGTCATGGCCTGTCTCGGGATGTTCGTCGCCTATCTGCCAGTGACCACCGTCTCGGTGAGCCTGCCCGCCATTCAGGGCGCGTTGCACGCGTCGACCTCCCAACTGACCTGGGTCTCGTCCGCGTTCCAGCTCCCCATGGCCGCTTTCATCCTGACCGCCGGGGTCTTCGGTGACGTACACGGCCGCAAGAAGGTGTACCTGGCAGGCCTCGCGTTGGCCGGCGCGGGAGCCGCAACAGCACTGTCGGCACAGTCGGTCGAGGTCCTGTGGGTCGGTCAGGCGTGCGCCGGGTTGGGCGCGGCCGCGTTGCTGCCGTCGACGTTGGCCCTGATCAGTCATGCCGTGCCCGACCCCCGCAAACGCGGCACGTTCGTCGGGCTCTGGGCGGCGTCCCTGATGGCCGCGCTGGCCGTCGGCCCCATGGTCGCCGGTGTGATCCTCGACCACACGACCTGGCGCTGGATCTTCCTGCCGACCATACCGGTTGCGGTCATCACCCTGGCGGTCGCGGCACCCCTGGTGACCGACTCCCGCGCGCCCGGTGAGCGCCGGCTGGACTGGCCCGGCCAGATCACCGCGGCGGTGACCATCACGGCGCTGGTCTACGGTGTCATCGAGGGCGGTGCCGCGTCGTTCACCGAGGGCCGGGTGATCGTGGCCCTGTCGCTGGCGGCGGTCAGCGCCATCGCCTTCGTCCTGGCCGAGCGGCGCAGCCCCAGCCCGATGCTGGACCTGTCGCTCTTCCGCAGCGCGGCCTTCAGCGCGACGACCCTGATCGCCATGATCACGTTCCTGGGGCTGATCGGTTTCTTCTTCGTCCTCAGCCTGTACTTCGGTCTGGTGCAGCGCCTCGACACCCTGCACGCCGGTTACCGGCTGCTGGTCGTCTGTGTGGTCTCGTTGGTCGTGGGCGCGCTGGCAGGCCGCCTCATGCACCGGATCCCGCCTCGACGCATGATCACCACCGGGCTTCTGGTCACCGCGGGTTCGCTGGTGTCCTTGACCGCGATCGATGCCGGGACCGGCTTCGGTCCGCTGGCCTGGCGGCTGGCCCTGCTCGGCCTCGGTCTCGGTCTGGTGATCACCCCGATGACTGCCACGGCGGTCGCGGCGGTGCCGCACCACTTGGCCGGTATGGCGTCGGCGGGCAACAACGCCTTCCGGCAGGTCGGCGGCGTGCTCGGCCCGGCCGTGCTGGGCACCTTGCTGACGACGAAGAGCGCCGACACCCTGCCTGGCCACCTGCGCGACGCGGGCCTCACGGGACCTGTGGCCCACCGGATCACCGACGCCGTGGACGCCGGCGGCCTGGGAGCGGCGGCCCGGATGAACCTCGGCCAGGACACCGGCCGGGCCATGGGCGCGTTGGGTGAGGCCTTCCTCGACGGCCTCCACCTGTGCCTGATCGTGGCCGCATGCTTGGCCATGTTGGCCGCACTCGTCGGTGCGGTACTGCTGCGGACTCCGCGTCGCACCATGACACCTGTTGCCGGCTCTGCGGATCAGGTGGCATCCGAGGACGCCGATCCTTCCGTCGCGTTCGTGCCGGAGCGGGAGCCGGAGCAGGTGCTGGTCGGTGCCCATGCTCGAGGGTGGTCGGGCGAGCCTGGGCAGCGGCTGGGGGCAGTCGGCTCCGCAACCGGTGGTGACACGTTCGTCCCTGACGGTGGACGGGGTCCCGCCCTGTACG
Source organism: Streptomyces sp. NPDC058678 (assembly GCF_042714835.1). NCBI lineage: Bacteria > Bacillati > Actinomycetota > Actinomycetes > Kitasatosporales > Streptomycetaceae > Streptomyces > Streptomyces sp. NPDC058678. Next base: position 64,153 of record NZ_JBHXSG010000013.1, read on the forward strand.
GCCGGACACTCGAGACGGGTGGAGAGGCGGTCGAGGGAGCCACACTGACGCTGATCTCATTGGGCGGGCGACAGCTGGGCCGGGCCGTGGCGCATTCCGGAGGGCGTTACCGTCTAGAAGCGCCGAGCGCGGGATCGTACGTTCTGATCGCGGCAGCGGAGGGCCACCAACCGCAGGCGTCCACCGTGGTGGTGGGGGAGGAGCCGCTGTCCCACGACATCCTCTTGTCCGCGAACAGCGGGCTGGTCGGCACGGTGGTCACCGCCGGGGACGGGGTGCCCGTGCAGGGGGCGACGGTGGCGGTGACGGACGTGCGGGGAGAGGCACTGGCCGCTGAAACGACCGACGCATCCGGCGCGTTCGCGTTCGGTGAGCTGCCGCAGGGTGATGTCACGGTGGTGGTGAACGCGGCGGGATTCCGGCCTGCCGCTCTCCCGGTGCGGGTATTTGGCCCTCAACTCGCCCGTCTGGACGTGGCGTTGTGGCCTGGCGCAGTACTGCGGGGCACCGTGCGGACGGGCGCCGATCGCCGGCCGTTGACCGACGCGCGGGTCACGCTCGTGGACAAGGTCGGCAACGTCATCGGCACGGCGACCACCGGGCCGGACGGCGGCTATGCCTTCACCGACCTGGACGCGGGGGACTACTCGGTGATCGCCAGTGGCTATCCGCCGGTTGCCGCGCCGGTATCCGTGGACGGGCCGGGACTTGAGTTCGACGTGGAACTTGCTCATTCGGAGCGGTGAACGGGCCGGGCGATGAGTAGCCCTCGGCTGAGAGCGAGGCAGTAACACGTACCGGTCCGGGCCCGACCGGGGCACGGAGGGTCCGGACCGGTATGGGGCGCGTCCGTGGGGACGGGAGAGCGCCCGCGCGCGTGGTCCGGGACCTCACTTCCCCCGGGTCCCGGACCACGACGTCACCACGACGTCACCACGGGGACAGGCTCCCGTGGTGTGGTCAGCGGTTCGGTTCGTAGGTGAGTTGCTTGACTTCGCGCAGAACAAGAGCCGACTCGACCGCCTGGATGCCGTCGAGGGCACCGATCTTCTCGCTCAGGTAGGTGTACAGCTCGTCGGAGCTTGTGAAGTGGGCGGAGACGACGATGTTCGCCTGGCCGGTGGTGGCGGACACGAAATCCACTTCCTGATGCGCAGCGATGCTGCGGCCCACGCCGGCCAGGGCACGGGGTGTCACGGTGAGCCAGAGCATGACGCTGACGTCCTGTCCGAGGGACCCGTGGTCGTACTGCACGTCGAAGTACAGCGCGCCGGTGGAGCGCAGGGTCTCGAGCCGCCGTTTGACCGCCGACTCCGACTGGCCGGTGGCCTTGTGCAGGTCGGCCAGGGTGGCCCGGCCGTCGTGGCGGAGTATCGCGAGCAGCGCCTCGTCGGCCGCGTCCGGAGTGACGGGGGCGTCGAGCCGCACCGGGTCCGGCAGGCGTAGAGCGGACTCCTGTTCGGGGGTGAGGGCGTTGGACTTGTTCAGCCAGCCGAGTGAGCCGCCGTAGAAGGAGTGCAGGAGGCCGTGGGCGGTCACCCTGACGATCTGCCGGGTGCGTTGGAGTCGACCGAAGAGCAGCTCGTCCCTCTCCTTTCGGCTGCGGGGCTTCATACCGCAGACGACCTCGGTGCCGCCTGAGGTGAGGTTCACGTAGAGGGTGTCGGGGCGTCTGGCGAGGGCGTCCGCGAGTTGCTCCGCCACGTCCGGAATGCAGTGCAGCCGTACGATCCAGCTCTGCCGGCCGAACCGGTTCTCGTCTGTCATGCCGAGAACGCGCACGTTGACGGTGTTGTGCAGCCTCCGGTACCGCCGGGCCACGGTCTGGTCGGAAACTCCGAGGACGGCCGCGATACGGCTGAACGCGGCGCGTCCGTCGAGTTGCAGCGCTTGCAGAATCTGGAGGTCGAGGGGATCGAGGGTCGGCGGGCTCACCGGCTCATGCCTCCCGGATCGCGTCGGCCGCCTCGTCGAGCAGTGTCCTCAGCTGTGCGGTCTTCTCGGGACCCAGCTTTTCGGCGATCTGCTGTTCGATCCCCACGATCACGGCATCGGCGTCGCGCAGGGCGTCGCGGCCGGCGTCGGTGAGGTGAAGCTCCTGCACGTGGCGGTGGCGTGAGTGCGGTCGGCGTTCCAGATGGCCTCGCTCCTCCAGGCGGGCCACCTGGGAGGCCACTGCCTGTGGGGTGACGTTCAGGCGGCGGGCCAGTTCCGCGCCGGTCAGGCCGGGATCGGCATGGACGCAGATCAGCAGGGTGTATTGCGCGGCCGCGAGACCCAGCGGTCGTAGCCGCTGATCCTTCCGGGCCTGCACTGCCCACTCCGCCCGCCGCAGTGCCCAGGTCACTCGGTCCAGTGCGTTGGCAGCGATCGGCCGCTCGTCATCGTGTGTCACGCCGCGAGAATACGGCACCTTGGTGCATATAAACTTAACTGATAGGAGTCAACCTAGTGAAGGTCGCGGTTTCGTCTCCGGGCAGGAGTTGGCGGAACGCTGATCGAGGTCGGAGATCTCTCTGCCTGCCGGGGTGCGAGAAGTCGAGGCGGAGTCGGCGGATGGGAGTGTTCGTCGTCTTCAGCCAAGAACCTCCCTCCGGCCGACCTCGTATGACCGAAGGGCTCTCCACGCGCAACTCGCCGACCGTTGGGGCCGGCCGGAGCGGCCGTGAAGACGCATCGGCGGAGAGCGCCGCGGCAGGTGTCGGCGGTGGGGAGCTCTGCACCTGCGGTGGCGCACGTGCGGTCGGCGGAGAGATGGTCTCCGGTCCTCCCGGTGGGGCACCTGGGAGGCCACCGCTTGCGGGTGACGTTCAGGCGACAGGCCGCTGGGTCAGTCCTCGCGAACCGTCTCGGCCACCCGGTCCAGCAGCGCCCGCAGCTGCGTGGTGTCCTCCGGGCCGAGACCACCGGTGATCTGCAGCTCGATGTCGGCGATCACTTTGTCGGCCGCGCGCAGCGCCTCCCGCCCGGCGTCGGTGAGGTGCAGCTCCTGCACGTGCCGGTGGCGCGGGTGCTCGCGTCTCTCCAACTGTCCGCGGCTTTCGAGGCGCGCCACCAGTGAGGCGACGGCCTGCGGGGTCACGTTGAGGCGGCGGGCCAGCTCGGCGCCGGTGAGCCCCGGGTCGGCGTGCACCGAGATCAGGAGTGTGTAGTGCGCGGCCGCCAGACCCAGCGGACGCAGCCGCTGCTCCTTGAGTGTCTGCACCGCCAGCTCCGCGCGGCGCAACGCCCACGTCACCCGGTCAAGGGCGTTGAGCCCGACGGGCTCCTCGTCGTCAAGAGCGTCAGGCCCGAGGGGCTCCTCGTTGTTTCGTATCACGCGAGAAGGATACGGCACTTCACAACCATCAAGCGTTTGACAGTAGCCCAGTGGTTGACGAACACTGGTCCCATGACTCGCCCCATTGCTCTGATCACTGGCGCCTCCTCCGGCATCGGCGCCTCTTACGCCCGACTCCTGGCAGACGACCACGACCTCATCCTCGTGGCACGACGCGCCGACCGGCTCGCCGACCTCGCCGAGGAACTCCGCGCCCATGGAGCGGCCGTCGAGGTACTGCCCGCCGACCTCATGGCCAACGACGGCATCGCCGCTGTCACCGACCGCCTGGCGGCCGGGGACGTACGCATGCTGATCAGTAACGCCGGCGCCGGCGGCTACGCCCCCCTCGCCGATGTCGAGTCGGCCGACATCGACCGTCTGCTCACTCTCAACGCCGTTGCCCCCATCCGGCTGGTCCACGCCGCGCTTCCCGCAATGCTCGCGGCAGGCGAGGGCACGATCGTCACCGTCGCCTCGCTCCTCGCCTTCAGCGCGGGCAGCACGGACCCGCGAGCGCCTCGGCGCACCCTGTATGTCGCCGCGAAGGCCGCCACCTTGGGCTTCACTCGCACCCTCGCCGGTGAACTCGCCGACACCCCGGTCCGCGTCCAGGTGGTGTGCCCCGGCGTCGTGGCAACGGACTGGAACAGTGGTGCCGGCCGCAGCATCCCCTGGGCGATGGCGCCCGAGGATGTGGCGTCGGCCAGCCTGGCCGGGTTGCGCCTCGGTGAGACCGTTTGCGCCCCCGGTCTGGAGGGGCAGGACTCCGCGCTGGACGACTTGCTCGCCGCGGAGGGCGCTTTTGTCGCGGGTGGCAGCCAGCCCGCGCTCGCGGCTCGCTATACGGATCCGCGAGCGTAGGGCAGTCATGGCCGGCGGGTAGGTGATCGTTTCCCGCCTGCCCGCCTGCCCGCCTGCCCGCCTGCCCGCCTGCCCGCCTGCCCGCCCTTTGGCGGCGGCGGCCCTTGGTCGAGAGGGCGGCCGGTTGCGTGGCCGTGGCGGGCGGTCCAGGTTGCGACACAACATCTCTTGGCTCTGAGTCATGAGATGCTTTCTGAAGATAACTCGTTTCCTTCTTGCTGTTGACCCGATCGGTACTCCAGACCTAGCTTGGCTCTAGTTCAAGAGTGGGAGAGCGGGCGGACCCACGGGCGTAGGCGACTTGCCGAGACAGCCTCCCGCCGTTCGGGCCCGTCCGCGGGCTGAAACGCGCTCCGCTTCCGCTTGCGTGGGGTACTCGCCGCGTCCCTGGACTGCGGACAGGAACGCGTCCCAGTCCGTGCGCATGGTGTCTTCCCTGAGGTGCGTTACGGTCCGGCTGGTGGTTCGGTGACCACCGCTTGAGCGGGCCGCAGGACGTGGTCACCGACGCGGTAGCCGGGGCGCAGGATGACGGCGCAGGTGGCCTGTTGGACATGGTCGGAGCGGGTACACGAGACGGCCTCGTGCCAGGCGGGGTCGAAAGGATCGCCTGCCGTTCCGAAAGACTCCAGCCCCAGGGCCACGAGTTCGGTTTCCAGCACTTCGGTGACGCGCTGGAAGCCTCCGGTGACTTCTCCCTGCCGGCGGGCCTGGTCGATGGCGTCGAGGACGGGGAGGAGACCGGTGAGCACGTTGGCCACGGCTGTCTCGCCCACCGCGCGGCGGTCGCGACTCACCCGCTTGCGGTAGTTGTCGTACTCGGACGTCACGCGCTGCAGGTCCGCTGTCCGCTCACGCAGCTGCGCCCGCAGGGCGTCGGCCTCGCCCACGGCCGCGTCGGCCTGTGGGGCGGGCTCGACGTCGCCGCGGCGACGTGGCTCCAGGCTGGTTCCCGGATCCCGCCTCCGGTTGTCCCGAACGATCGTCAGCGGGTGCTCGCCAGGACGGTGGGTGTCGCTCGGGCGGGTCATCCAGTGCCCTCCTGCCGCTTGTCGTCGTCGACGATTTCGGCGTCGACAACGTCCTCGTCCTGTCCGGCAGCGCCTGCCTCGCCACCGCCCGCGCCGCCGGCCGCGGCCTGCTGCCCTTGTGCCTGCGCATACATGGCGGTGCCGACCTTCTGAGCCGCCGCCATCACCTTCTCCGTGGCCTGCCGCAGGGCCACCGTGCTGTCGCTGTCGGCCGGCTGGGTCTTGAGGGTCTCCTTGAGTTCCGCGAGAGCGGCCTCCACTTCGTGCCTCACGTCCTGGGGGATCTTGTCGGCGTTGTCGGTGAGCAGCCGTTCGGTCTGGTAGGCGGCCTGCTCGGCCTGGTTGCGGGTCTCTGCCGCCTCGCGGCGGAGCCGGTCCTCCTCGGCGTGCTGTTCGGCCTCGCGCATCATGCGGTCGATGTCGTTCTTCGGCAGCGAGGAGCCGCCGGTGACCGTCATGCGCTGCTCCCTGCCGGTTCCGAGATCCTTCGCGGAGACGTGCATGATGCCGTTGGCGTCGATGTCGAAGGTCACCTCGATCTGCGGGATGCCTCGCGGAGCCGGCGGCAGACCGGTCAGCTCGAACATCCCGAGCTTCTTGTTGTACGCCGCGATCTCACGTTCGCCCTGGAACACCTGGATCTGCACGGACGGCTGGTTGTCCTCGGCCGTGGTGAAGACCTCCGACCGCTTCGTCGGGATGGTCGTGTTGCGCTCGATCAGCTTGGTCATGATGCCGCCCTTGGTCTCGATTCCCAGCGAGAGCGGCGTGACGTCCAGCAGCAGGACATCCTTGACCTCACCCTTGAGAACACCGGCCTGCAGCGCGGCGCCCACGGCCACGACCTCATCCGGGTTGACGCCCTTGTGCGGGTCCTTGCCGGTCAGCTCCCGCACCAGGTCGGTCACCGCCGGCATCCTCGTCGAGCCGCCGACCAGGATGACGTGATCGATGTCGGACACCTTGATCCCGGCGTCCTTGATGGCGTTGTGGAACGGGCCCTTGCACCGCTCCAGCAGGTCTGCGGTCATCTGCTGGAACTGGGCGCGGGTGAGCTTCTCGTCCAGGTGCAGCGGCCCTTCGGCGGACGCGGTGATGTACGGCAGGTTGATCGTCGTCTCGGACGACGACGACAGCTCGATCTTCGCCCGCTCGGCGGCCTCGCGCAGCCGCTGGACTGCCATCTTGTCCTTGGCCAGGTCGACGCCGTAATTGTTCTTGAACTGCGTGGCCAGGTGGTCGACCAGCCGCTGGTCCCAGTCGTCGCCGCCCAGGTGTGTATCGCCGTTGGTGGCCTTGACCTCGACCACCCCCTCTCCGATCTCCAGCAAAGAGACGTCGAACGTGCCGCCGCCCAGGTCGAAGACCAGGACGGTCTGGTCGCCCTCCTTGTCGAGGCCGTACGCCAGCGCGGCGGCCGTGGGTTCGTTGATGATCCGCAGGACCTTCAGCCCGGCGATCTCACCGGCCTCCTTGGTCGCGGTGCGCTGGGAGTCGTTGAAGTACGCCGGCACGGTGATCACCGCGTCCGTGACGTCCTCACCCAGGTACGCCTCCGCATCCCGCTTCAATTTCTGCAGCACCCGCGCAGAGATCTCCTGCGGCGTGTACCGCTTGCCGTCGATGCTCCCGCTCTCCGGGAACCGCCACTGCGCGTCACCCATGTGGCGCTTGACGGAGCGCACAGTGCGCTCCACGTTGGTGACGGCCTGGCGCTTGGCTACCTCACCGACCAGCACCTCACCACTCTTGGCGAAGGCCACAACCGACGGAGTGGTCCGTGCCCCTTCCGTATTGGTGACAACCGTGGCCTCTCCGGCCTCCAGCACGCTGACCACCGAGTTCGTAGTGCCGAGGTCGATTCCCACTGCTCGCGTCATGGTCCTCTCCTCCATCTGTGTCCCTCAGCCGGCGCCTGCAAGGGGACCACCCCTGGCCGTCCAAGGGCCGGGGCGCGTCCGCCCCGACACGCAGACGCACGCAGCGAACTCTTGTGAGTCCGGCCGTCCGCACCGGCCCGTGCGCCCCGGCGCAGGACCCGCGCGGGAATGCGAGAGGGCCGGTGGCGCCCCCGGCCCTCTCGGGTCTCCAGGCAGCGATGCCTGTGCAGTGGACCCGGCCGTCAACGCAGCCACGAATCCGCCTGCCGCAGCCACTGCTGCAGGACTCGCGTGACGAAGCCCTGGTCGTCCCACCTCGGCGGAAGAACCGTGAACCGGACCCCGACGCGCGCCGGCGCGGAAGAGAACAGCCCTCCCGAGGCGACCAGCGGGCTGGACCGCTGCTGCCCTGCCCGGCTGGGGGGTGCCGGTGGAGAGGTCCGCAGCCTTCGGGTGACACGGACGGTAACCGGGTGACCAGCGCCCGTACGCGGAGTAGGGCCGACCCGCCCGGTGTCGTATGCCGCGCGCCGGTTGGGATCGCCCAGCGTGTCGTAGGCGGCGAGGACGTCGGCGAGGTGATCCGCTGCTGCCGGGTCCGCCGGCCGGGCGTCCGGGTGCAGCAACCGCACGAGCCTGCGGTAGGCGGCTGTGATCTCCACGGCGGAGGCATCACGTGGGACGTCGAGGACCGCGTAGTGGTCGCGCCGCGGCCGCTGCCTGGGCATTGTCCTCACCTCCCCAGGCCACTTGAACCGCGTAAATCCTGGAAATCTCCTACCAAGAAGACATATAGTCTTGCCCGCATATTGTCAATATGCTCCGTTCGAGGTATATGGGTGATGGGAGAGGCTCGTAGAGGCGGCCGTGCGCCCCGCGCCAGAGGTGTCCCACTCGGAACTGGTCGCGGCCGAGCGGCCGTACGGGGTGTTCCGGCGGCAGCTGTTCCTCGGCGAGACCCTGGACGTGGAGCACATCGAGGCCAGTTACGACGCCGGGGTGCTGACGGTCAAGATCCCGGTTGCCGAGGAGGCGAAGCCCCGCAAGATCGAGATCAGTCACGCCGAGGAGAAGAGGCAACTCGACGGCTGCCGGCCAGGCGTCCGGCCCGTGGTCGGCCGGCATCGGTTGGCCACGGGCTTTCGATACACCGACGCCGTTCCTGTTCGCCGTTGCTTTCCTCGCCGCTGGCTGGCAACCGGGCAGCCGGTGCGGCCTGCGTGCGGGGAGCGAGCTGATACGCGCCCTCTGACCTGCTGTGTCAGGCCGGTCAGCTATCTGGATCGGTGTCACCCTGAACCCGCCGGTCACAACGGCGCGTATGCCCGCCAGATCCCCCGAACGGCGCAGAGAGTCGCTTGTGCTGAGCCCCGTGATGTCATGGCAGATCCACCGGGACCCGCGACCTGGCCGCACATCACAAGACGTCCGGAAAGCGCAACGCCACGGGGCCTCCTGCGAGACGGCCCGCCGCGTCCCGTGCGAGCAGTTCGCCGTCTGTACGAGCAGTCGTATCTGTCTCTTGAACGGGTTGCTGGGAGGGCGGGCCTCGGGTCTCAAGGGCCTACTTGCGACGGGGGAAGAGCGGGCCGGGCTTCGGCGGTGTGTCCTGCATGGCCGGAAGCGTCTTTCCAAGCCTCGAGAGCGGGGACAGAGCCATCACGACGGGGGACAGCATCATGCCTGCGGCCGTTGCCCAGAGACTGGTGCGCGGCCCCCACTCCTCGGCGAGGAATCCGCCGAGCAGGGAACCGAGTGGGGACATGCCCATGCCGACAAACGTGATCGTCGCGGCCGCGCGGCCTTGCATCGCGTCCGGAGTGACAGTCTGTCGGACGGCCATGACCGCCACATTCACCAACTGGCCGCCGGCCCCGAAGACGAAATTGACAGCAAGGAGCGCGAGAACGGTCACCGCAGAGGAGCCGTGCAGCGCGGGTACACACAAGAACGCGCCGTCGCCGAGCGCCGCCGCGGCCACGAGTACCGAGCCGTACTCGAACCGGTTCGGCAGGCGGGCGGCCAGCATGGAGCCCAGGAGCGCGCCCGGTCCCGTCGCCGCGAGTGCCAGCCCGACGGCGGTGCCGGACAGGTGCAGTTCCCGCGGCAGGAAGAGCAGATAGACGGTCATCACGGCCGCGAAGGAGAACTGGAAGGCGGCCGAGGCCAGGCACACGGCCCGCAGCGCGGTGTCGCTGACAACAAAACGGAGACCTTCGTGGATCCGCCGCCAGACCCGAGGGGGACGTTCCAGGCGCCCCGGGGTCGATTCGCTCCGACGGATTTGTCGGATTGACAGGAACGACAGCGCGAAGAACAGCGCGCTGGACGCGGCAGCGATCGGTGCCGACAGCAGCGACACCAACGCACCGCCGAGGGCGGGGCCGCCGATCTGAGCCGCGGACCGGCTGCTCTCCAGCGCGCTGTTGCCCCGCATCAGCTGATCGCGTTGCACCAGCCGTACGAGAGACGCCTGGTATGCCACGTCGAACAACACGGAAAGGGCCCCGACGACGAAGGCGATCATGAAAAGCCCGGACAGGCCGAGCCAGCCGAAGAGGCCGGCCACGGCGGCGGCACCCAGGGCGAGGGTCCGGCCGACGTCAGTCAGCACCATCACGGTGCGGGTCCGCCACCTGTCCACCCACGCGCCGACGAGGAGCGAGAGCAAAAGGATCGGCGCCTGACCCACGGCGCGCAGGACGCCCAGTTGGTCAGCACTGGCGTTGAGCGTCAGGACGGCGAAGAGTGGAAGAACCACCAGGCTTGTATGTTCGCCGAGTTGGGAGACTGTCTGCCCCACCCAGAGTCTGCGGAAGTCACCGTCCCGCCACAGACTTGACGGAACAGGCCGACCGGAGTCGGGTACAGCGGAGGAAGCGGACGGCACAGGGATCCCTTGAGTTGCCGACAACGAGGCCCGCTACCAGGCACACGCCAGGTGCGCCGACAGTTCAGGCAGGAGAAGGCTCGCTGTGCCGCAACATCAAGGGCAGCACGCGATGACTGGCCGATCACGGCCTACGACGTCAACGCGCGCTCGGGCGACCGACCATGTCTCCAACTCCTCGTGAACATTTGTTGGGGTCCTCGCTGCACCCGAACTTTAGCCAATGGTGACTCAACGAGAAAGGCAATTGTGGAGGCCCCTGGACAGGCGGTCAGATCCGTTTCGTCCGGACGGAACCCCCTCTGTCGTGTTCGACGATCCACTCCGGTGACTTGGGTGGACCGTGGCGACCGTGCTCCGCTTTCTTGGCCTGACGTTGCCGCACGGCTGCGATCGTCGCGTCGATGTGCCGCGAACCCCATGGCGTGCCATACCCGCGAGCTGTGCCGGAGAGCTCCACGACCAACGCGGCGCACGGCCCGAACGCAACGGCGGCGTACGTCGCATCCGTCAGGACATGGTGGCCACGCTGACGAACAGTCGGCAGAAGCCCTTCGAGGAGAACACGGTGGTCGGGATGGTCGACGCCGCCCCCGCGCCTGGCTGCCAGACGCATGACAGCTCGATGCGAGCAGCGTGCCGCTTCCACTGTCCCGGAGAGAATCCCTCGCCCCTGGGGACTACTTCTTCAGGCCCGCAGCCGCGCAGTCGGCCGCGAGTTCGGGCGTGCAGATGTCGGACAGTTTGTACATGCCGTCCCTGATGACCGTGTCCTTGATGTTGTCCTTGGTCAGGGCGACGACGGGCACGAGCTGTGCGGGGATGCCTTTTTGGGTGGGGCTGTCGACTCTGTCGCCTGTGAGGGCGTCGAACTGGATGTCCTTGCCCTGAGCCTTTGCCACGGCCATCTCCGCGCCGTTCTCGGCCTCCTGCGGGTACGGCTTGTACACGCTCATGTACTGCTCGCCGGTGACGATCCGCTGCACCGCCGAAAGCTCCGCGTCCTGCCCGGTGATCGGCGGCAGGTCGGTCACGCCTGCGGCCTTCAGCGCCTTGACGATGCTGCCCGCCAAGCCGTCGTTGGCGGCGTAGACGGCCTTGATGTTGTTCTTGCCGATCGCGTTGATCGCCTCGGTCATGTTCTTCTCGGCGTTCTGCGGCTTCCAGTCCTTGGTGTCGAACGACTTGGCGATCGTCACGTTGCCCTCGAGCACGAGCAGCGCGCCCGCTTTGAACTGCTGGGCGTTCGGGTCGGTGGGCGAGCCGTTCATCATGACGATCTTGTCGGAGGTGCCGGCGTCCTCGCCGAGAGCCTCCAGCAGCGAGCGGCCCTGCACCTCGCCGACGAGTTCGTTGTCGAAGGTGATGTACGCGTCGATCGGACCCTCGGCCAGCCGGTCGTAGGCGATGACCGGTACGCCGGCCTCCTTGGCCTTCCTCACCCCGCTGGCGATGGAGTGCGCGTCGACGGGGTCCAGCAGGATCACATCGACGCGCTCGTCGATCATCCGCTGCAGCTGTCGGGCTTGCTTGCCCGCGTCTGCCTCGGCGTTGGCGTACTCGACCCGGCCCTGGCCGTGCGTGAGGGACTCGACCTTCGCCTTGATGATGGGGAAGTGGAATTGCTCGTACTGGGGGTTCGACCTTTCCGGCAGCAGGAGCCCCACGGTGATGTCGTTGCCCTTGGTCGGGCTCGCGTCGTTGCTGCTCCCCGTCGCGTTGAGCGCGCCGCAGCCGACGAGCGAGACGGAGACCGCTGTGGCGGCCACGGATATGGCGATACGACGCATCGGGAAGCCCACTTCAGGTGCGATCCGGCGTGGGCACTGCTGTGCGGCCCACCTGACTGAACGGCCGGCGCGGAGGCGACCCTCAGCGTCGAGCGGAACTACCTTACGATATGAGAGATGGCATCTCGTATTCTGGTGCCCGAATCGCTCCGACTGCGACATCCCGACCAAGAACATCAGCAGGGACACTCCTGCCAGGCCCACGGCACGGCTGCGGTCAGCCGCAGCGTGACCGCAGCATCTGTCGACCGCGAGGGCCGGCGCCTCCTGTCCCCGGTGTCCTCGCTTGCGCTGTGACACCTGCGCAATCGTCGAGGCTTGCGGACGTTGTTGTCCCCTGCTCGCCTGCATGGTGCGCGCCTTGGGCGACGACGCGATTTTGTTCACCGAGCCCAACGCCTGTTGCGCCGCCCGTCTCGCGTCAGAGCGTGCACCGTCCTGCTGGCCAGGGGCCGGTGGAGGCGGCCGATTCGGGAGACGCACACGGAGTTGTCGGCGCGGGAGGGGCGGCCGGTGCGCGGGCAGTCGGCTTGGCACCCAGAGGGCGCGACGCGCTGACGTACGCTCGTGCCCCCCAAGCCCAGCGTCCGCCAAAGACGGACCGGGGCAGCGGCTGGCTTGGTGGAGTTGCTGCGGTCGCAACGGGTCGCTCTGCGCGCGTTCGCGGGCCCACCGACCAGTTGAAGTGCCGCCCGCGCAAGTACCGACCGAACGGATCCGTACGGTGGTCCACGATCACGGAGTCGGGCCGGTGGCGGCTGCATCTGACCCAGCAGCAGACGGAGCCGCTCGTGTACGGGTTCTGGCGGCACCGGCTCACCGGCTCACCGGGTCGGCGGGTGAGGCCAACCGCTTCGCCCGCGAGTCCGGCATCATCCACCGCCCGGCCGTCGCGGATGCCAGCCGGCCCACTCCCACTTGATCGTGAGCAGCGCGGCCCCGGTAGTGCGGCCCGCGCCGCACCACCGGGGCCGCTGTGCAGCCGGGGATTGCAAACGGCTACCACGAGGAGCGGATCCAGCACCGCGTAAGCACCTGGGCCAGCTCCAGCACCGAGCGGATAGCGGATAGTGGTGGCCGCATCGTCGGCGGGCCGCTTCTCGGCGGAGTTCTGTACACGGGCGGGGACTTGGCGTACCGCAGGGTCCGCTATGATTGATCTTGAGCTGGCCGCCAGGACTCCTGGTGGCCGTCGATGCGTCGGTGGTCCAAGGAAAGACGTCCCGCTTCCTGCGGGGAGATGCAGGTGCAAGGCCTGCCCGGCGCTCTGGCAGGAGCCCCATCCCGCGTTGTACGGGGTGGGGCTCCGGCGTTTGCGGGGGTCAGCACCCTGTTCGTGACGTCATGCGCAAGGGTTCTGCGGCCTGCTCGGTCACGCGGGCCGCGATCCATGGATCTTCCCAGCGGCCGTCCCCAGAGAGGCCGGGGATGCAACCATTCCTTTCAGAGCTGGCCCCCCGGAAGCCGACCGCGCGCTTGAGGCCATGGCCGCAGGCACTGACCACGGATCTGCCAGTGATCAATCGTCAGGGGGTTGCCAGTTGGGTCGGTCCTCCTTGGATCTGCTCAGTCCTGCGGAGCCGCGGCAAGCACCGTGTGGCAGTCCGACCAGGCGGGTTGGCTCAGCAGGGGTCGGAATCGGGTGAACAGGGCGAGGAGTTCGGCTCCCCACTTCTCGCGGAAGGTGGGGTCTGTGCGGGCAAGGTCGAGTTCGTTGGCCGCGGACAGTTCGGCGAAGTCTCGTCGAAGTTGCGGCCCTGGAGTGTGGAGACAGGCGGTGAACCGATTCCGGAAGAGCCCGTCGGCCTCCGCGAGCGTCGGATAGGTGGCCTTCCGGTCACAGGATGCGTAGAGATACACGATGGCTTCAGGCTCAGCACCGATCATGTCTGCGAGTTCGGTGCGGCTGTCCGCGGTCAGCAAGGCGGTGGGGGAAGCCGTCGGTGCCGTAGAAGGCGTGACACAGGCCCGCGACACGCCGTCGTGCCGGTCCTGCCTGGCTGGGAGGTACCCGGCGATGGTCCTCTCCGCCTCGTTGCTGTCCCCGGTCTGCCCCCGCTCGCGGTCGGCTGGGCTGTCCGCCGCTGGGACGCTCTCACCCCACTCGCCCGGGCCTTCGCCGACACCGTCGCCCGCAGTTGTAAGGAGAAGGCCGCCCACACACAGCCCACGTAGCACGTCTCCCGGGCAGCGCTGATCAGCAGGCTCGACCATGAGCCTGTGCGCAACCCTGCCTCTGTCCGGCGGTTGGGGGAGAGGCGGCACCGCTCCCCGGCGAACCCTCGTGCGACGTGCGGGTGGTGTCCCGGCGAGCACTCCGGTGCTGTTCTGCGGCCTGGACGGGGAGCGAGCACGTCGAATGTCGGACCAGTGCCGGATCAGCTTCACCGTCAATCCGGGCTTGCGGGCCGCCTCTCCGATACCTCAGAACGTGTCGTGACCTCCGTGCAGGCGCTCCACCCTCGGGTCTCCCACCGGGGGAGAGTTCAACAGGCCGTTGCCTTCGGTCTGGTTGTAGGTGTAACCATCATGCGCGGGTACGGCCGCCGGGCCGGACTCCCGGAGTGCCGCATCCGGCGCCGGGCCGCGTCAGGCGGGCTCCGGCACCCGGCGCCGACTGGCGACGACCACGAGGCCGCCGATGACCGCGAGGCTCATGAGGGCGGTGGCGAAGATGGTCGCTCCTGTGGTCAGTCCGACGGCGTCGCTGAGGTAGCCGGCCGACACCGGCAGGATGCCCGCCGGGACGTAACCGCCCACGTTGAGCGCCGCGTTGGCCTCGGCCAGCTGCTGCGGTGGGACGGTGGAGTTGAGTAGTGACAAGCCGCCGAGCTGGCCCATGCCCTGTCCGGCACCGGCCAGCAGCGTGGAGACGATGAGCACCGGAACCGACGACATGTGCACGGCGATGATGAGCGTCACCATGCTGACGGTGGTGCTGACCGCCCCAGCGGTCAGGATGGTGCGCCGGCCCAGTTTCTGGACCGCGAACTGCACGCCGGTGGCGGCGAGGAACATGACGAACGCCATGGCGCCTGCGACGATCCGGCTGGTGGTGCCGAGCAGGCCGGACAGCAGAGAGGGGCCGAGCGAGAGCACGAACGAGGTCGCGGTGATGCCGGGCGCGAACACGGCGATGCCCAGGACCAGTTGCCTGCCGGTGCCGTGCGGTACACCGGGTACGCGCACCCAGGCACCGTTCGGGCGCGCGGCGGGACGCCGTACGGGCATGCGCAGCACGATGAGGATCGCGGTGGCCAGCAGAACGATCTCGACGACGAAGACGCCGACGGTCGGCGCGGGCAGGGTCTCGGAGAGGATGCCCGCGAGCAGCGGGCCCAGCCCGGCACCGAAGACCATCGCGCACGAGGCGAGCAGGGCGGCGAGCCGCCTGCGGTGCCGGCCTGCCACGTCTGTCACGGCCGCCATGCCCGCTGAGACGACGGCGCCGACCGCGATACCGGTGAAGAGCCGGGCCACGACGAGCGCGGCCACCGTTGACGCGGTCGCGAAGATCACGCACGCCGCCACGGCGAGGGCGAGCGCGGGCAGCAGGACGGGCTTGCGCCCCAGCCGGTCGGACACGACGCCGGAGACGAGCAGGGAGCCGAGCAGCCCGACGATGTAGCTGGCGAAGATCACGGTCAGGGTGCCCCTGGAGAACCCGATGTCGCGCTGCCACAGCACATACAGGGGGGTTGCCGCGTTGGACAGGATGAAGACCGCGGTCACCGGCCACGCGGCCAGCCACACCCACCAGGTGGGAGTCAGGGAGGCGCTCACCTCCGCCCGTTCGCTCGCTGCGGGCCGCTGCTGTTCGCTCACCGCCTTCGGCACCGTTCGGCTCTCCGACATGGCCGCTCCTTCCGGGACGCTCAGTACGAGTTGAGTCGAACTTAACATGCAGTACGATTGAAGTCGTACATAGGATTTGGGTTATGGGGAGCTGCTCATGTCTTCGACGGTGAGTCCGATGCCGGTCATCAAGGTGCTGCCGGAGCCCGTGGGGTTGCCCGAGCCGCTGCCCGAGCCGGCAGTCGAGAACCTGCGCCTGGAGACGGTGCTGGGTGCGCTGAGCGATCCGCTGCGCCTGCGCATCGTGCGCAAACTCCTCCTGGAATCGGAGCGGTTCGACCATCCCTGCGGCTGGTTCGGCCTCGACCGCCCCAAGTCCTCCCTCACCCACCACTTCAAGGCCCTGCGCGAGGCGGGCATCACCCGCCAGCGCCAGTACGGCCTGGAACGCCGCAGCCACGTCCGGGTCGGCGACCTCAACGCCCGTTTTCCCGGCCTCCTGGACCTGGTGGCCGCATGGACTCCGGACTCACAGTGAGCTGACGCGGAGGGGGTGCGGGCGTGGGCACGGTCCGCGACGCCGTACCAGGGCGCCCGTGTCTGTCCTCCCGTCGAGCTTGTGACACGATCTTGTGAGGTGGGCTGGTCAGGCGTGAGGTGTGACCATTCCCCCCGTCCGGGAGGGCGTGAGTGCTCGGCCGTTGATACGGGCATCCGGGACGCGGCGCGCGGCTCCGGTGCCGGGTCCAGGGTCGACCACCTGCTGCCTATCGCCACGGCGCACCCTCTCGACCGTCACCTGCTGGTCTGACAGAAGAGCTTCGACCGGTTCGGTGCCGAGCGCGTCGCGGGGACCGGGATGCCGGAGACCCACCGCGCCCGCCACGTCCTGCGGGACACCGGACGTGCCCCGGACATTGCACCGTACGAAGTGGACCGCGTCGTGAAGTCGGTTCCGCACATCCGTGCCTGCGGCATCCGGGCCGCACGCGCCGAGCTGCCCGAGCTGAAGCAACCGGCCACCGGGCCGGTTCGGGTTGATGTCCGAACGTGCCGTGGGCCTGGACGCACTGCCCCGGAGCATGGCCCCGCCCCGTGCGGCGTCAGCCTCAGCCACACCACTCCGCTCGACCGGCTGGGCACGAGCCGGCGACCGAGCCGTACTCCGCTGCAGGCGCCGGAGGCGTTGCAGCAGGTTCAGGAAGCCGACCGGGTTTGGCTGCAACGAAGTTGCGCTGCGGTATGTGTGCCTTCGCACGCCCCGCGTCATCCGTACCCCGCGTGATGAGCCGCCGGACCGGTGGGGCAGCATCGGCTCAGCCGATTCCCGAACGTGAGGAGCCGTCATGAGCTCAACCCGCGGTACCACTGCTTGCCTGGTGCTCGCCTGCCTGCTGCTGGCGGGTTGCTCGCCGGCCGCGCTCGGCGGCTCGGTCGTGTCCGGGACCGGGAGACCGGCGGGGGGTCCCTCGGAGGTGGCGGCATCGGGCGCAACCACCGGATCACACATCGCGGTTGGAGCCGGCCCGCAGAAGACGTACACGGTGCAGCAGCAACCGGCCGCGGGCAGCTGCCACTACCGCTACGAGCACGGGGAGCCGTTGGAGGATGTGACGTGCACGCCCGGCGCGATCTCCCCTGCGGTCACCCAGTCGAACCTCGCGTCGACGATCTGCCGTAAGGGCGGCTACACCTCCGGCATCCGCCCGTCCACCTCGGTCACCGGCAAGGAGAAAAAACTCAACGCCGCCTCCTACGGCTACACCGGCCGCATGGGGGATGCCGAGTACGACCACTTGATCAGCCTGCAGCTCGGCGGCGACCCCAACGACTACCGCAACCTGTGGGTGGAGCCCGCCGACCCCGGCCACCGGTCAGGGGCCGGCGTCAACAACAAGAAGGACCCGGTGGAGACGAAGCTGCACACCGCGGTCTGCAAAGGCACCGTCTCCCTCGCCGCCGCGCAGAAGACCATCGTCACCGACTGGACCACGGCCCTGAGTGTCCTCCACCTCGCCTGAAAGGAATGGCCGGGGACTGCCGACAGCCGCGCAACGGCCGGCGCGTTCTGGCGGGCCCTCGCTCCTCGCCACCGCGCAAAAGAGGCGCCGGCCGCCCGATACGCAGCGGCCACCCGCGCCTGGAAAGCCGGTGGCGCGGGCGGCCGGTGCCGGCATCACAGCATCGACCCTGTACGACGGAGCAGCGCTGGTGACGTACGACGACGTGCCCTTCTATGGCGAGGAAGCCGTTCACGGAGAACGACGGGTTGCGCACGCCCAAGACGGCGTTGGCGCTCGCTGCTGACTTCTTCGGAGTGTTGTCCGGGGTGACGTGGGTGCTCCCTGCGGTCGGCCGGTGGTATGCGGTACGCGCAGGGTGGCGGAATGACCGCGGGGGTCGGCTCAGTCGGTGGTGGCGGAGGGCAGGTCCCAGCCTTCCCAGCGCAGGAGCCGGCCGGTGCCGGCCTTGGCCTCGACACCGTGGTCGGTCATCTCGAACTCACCGAAGTCCAGGACGAACAGGGCCGGATCACCGGGCGCGAACCCGACATCGATCGGCCGGTGCAGGTCGGGCTCGGACGGCAGGCTACGGGTGGACCAGCCGTCCGGGTCGACCATCAGCAGGTGTCGGCCGAGTTTCGGTCCGCCCGGCGGGAGAGTCATCGGGGCCTCGTCGCCGAACAGCGTGATCACCAGCTGTCCGGCGAGCGGGGAGCTCGGTGGGGCTACGGCGAACTTGGTCGCCGCGACGTGTGCCTCGAAGTCGAGCACAGCTCGCTCCGGGGGCGGCAGCTGGTCGTGGTTGGCGAGCAGGAACGTCGGCTGGGGGCCGCGCTGTGGCTTGAACTTGGGGTCGGTCACTGGGATCCCGCCGATGAAGTCCGGCCAGCCGTACCATGCTCCCTCGCGGACTTCGAACAGCAGGTCGGGCGCGTCGCCGATGGGGCGACTGCCCCGGTCGTCCGCTCCCTGGTCCACCGCGAGGGGCCGGCCGTCCGGCAGGAATCCGAGCCCGAAGGCGTTGCGCATACCCCAGGCCACCAGTTCCAGGTTGGCGCCATCGAGGTCGCAGCGCATGACGGCCGCAGAGCAGGGCAGTTCGGCTCCGATCTGCTGACCGGGGCGGGTGGCGGTGCCGGAAGGGGACGAATGCGCCGGTGACAGCCTGCGCGCCGGGTGGGCTGGTCAGCGGGTCGCGGGTGGTGACGTTGACGCCGGTCAGCTCTATGTCGAGACCGGGAATGTCGTACGAATGCGGGAGCCGGCCCAGCCAGCCGAGTTCGTAGGCGTCCAGTCCGATGATCCCCAGGTTGGACATCGCTCCCTGAGCGAAGTACAGCTTGTCGTCGGGGCCCGCCACCGCCATGTCGACGTGATAGTTGCCGGGCCTGGGCAGGCCGTCGACTATGACGGTGCGCTGCCCGTCGGGACCGATACGGGTGATCTGGCCGGCACCGCCCTCGGACACGTACAGGCAGCCCTGGTGCCACAGAAGCCCGGTCACCGGCGGGGCCAACTGGTCGGCGATGAGCCGACGGTCGGCGCCGTCCTTGCCGAGATATCAGATCCGGCCGCCCGGTGCGGCACCGCCGAACGGCAGGCCCGACTCGGCCAGATACACCCCGTGGTCGTCGTCGAAGGCCAGGCTGGTCGGGAAATCCAGCCCGTCGGCCACTGCGGAGGGTGAAGACATGAAGGCTCCTCAAAGGCGGGTCGTTAAACGAACGGTGTAACGGGGCGGTTGATGGTTCCTTGCGGGCTGCGGAGAGACGGCCGGTCGAAGGTGAAGTCAAAGGCGTTCAGGGCCTCTATGGACAGAACAACCAGCTCCCGGACCCATGGCAGCCGGATTGATTCGGCTACTGCTCCAGGTGTCCAGCAACTTCAGTTGCAGCATGCATCGCCGTGCCGTGCCAGCAGCACTGCGAGGAAGGCGAAGAAATGGCCAGGTCCGCCCACCGGGAGAGCAGGCCCGCGACGGGAGACATGTCATGAAGTCGGTGTCGGCGTTGGAGCGGAGTGTATTGGGGGAAGCGTGGTGGCACGCGGGCGGTGGTACCAGCGAAGAGGTCTCGGAGCTCGTGGCTTGAGCTCCGGACCGACTGCGAGCCGGGGTTTGCCTTTGAGTCGGTCGCCGGTCCAGTCCCGGCCACGAACCCCATGCGACTTCGTGCTGTTGAGAGTCGTACGTGGTTGAGTGATGCGCCGCGCTTCACCGTTCCTCTGCCGCGTCAGTCGTCCGCCGGGCAGAGGTCAGCTTGCGTTGATACGCCAGGAGTCCGAACAATTCGCCCGTCGGCGGCAGATGCGTCGCACAGCCAGGGCGCGGAAGGGGACCTCGAAGCCGTCTCCGTTCTGGCGGAACCCGTAGAAGACTCGCCCGGCGGATCGGCCGCGCCGAACGTGGACTCCCTGCTCGCCGCGCTCGAAGCGCCTTGGGGAGTCACCCCCACTCAAGTTCTCCTGGGCCGGTGGGTCAGGTGTGGGGGCACGGCTTGGTGATGACGGGTCAGGTCGCGGCATGCTCCTGACCGTCCGCAGCGGCGCCGCCCCGGCCACCGGTCGTCCGAGTTCAAGGACCTGATCCCTGCCAGCCGCCATGTGAGGCCTGAGAGGCTCTGGCAAAGGGTTGGTGTGGCTGGTGCGGTGCCAAGTCTCCGGTGGACGTCTCGCCGGCTGCCGTGTCGCAGCAGGGCAGGCAGGCCTCTTCGGATCGCGCCCAGATCTCGTGAAGCCGCACTCTCCTGCCGGCCGGGACCAGAGCCGGCAGGAGAGCGATGTCAGCGACAGCAGCCGCTGTACCGGCTGCGATCGTGGTTCAGCATGCAGAGCAAGGCGGACGCATTCACAGGCCCTGTTCGATGCGGCCGATGAGCGCTTGCACCGCCGCTCCCTGGGCGGCTGTCAGTGTTCCCTTGTCCACCTGCTGAGCGGACCAGTCACCGATGTCGCTCAGACGTGCCCGCGCCCGGTTCAGGTGTTCGTCGATGCTCCTCGCACCACCCGCCACGTAAGTGGTCCGAGCGGCGTTGACGGAGGTCTGTACCTGCCGGGCCTTCTCGCGTGGCGTCGGCGCACCCGGAGCGTCAAGGCTCGTCACCAGAGCACGCAGCTCTCCTGCCGCCACAGTGGCCTCGCCGAGGCCGCCGAGGACAGTGTCGACGCCGAAGCTGTACGACCCCGACCCGACCTCGAACACGGCCGCCCCGTCCTCCATCCGGAGGAATCGAACACCCTTGGCGCCGTCAGCTGGTCGGCCGCCCTCGGTGACCGCCCAACGCGTCGTCGCCGGGACGTGGACCTCCGCGACGGTGTTGACCGGGACCGTCACCTTCAGGTCGAGAGCGCCGTTGTCGGTGCTCCACCGCGACGACAGAAGCCCGTACACGGTCTTGAGACTGCCCGAGCCTTCCGTCAGGGTTCCGCCAGGCACCGGCGCGATCCGGGAGCGCTTGTAGCCGGGTTCGATCGCGGAGAGGCCGCCGATGTTCTGGAACATCCAGTCACCCACGGCGCCGTAGGCGTAGTGGTTGAAGGAGTTCATGTCGACGGGGCCGAAACTGCCGTCAGGCATGATCGAGTTCCAGCGCTCCCAGACGGTGGTGGCGCCGCTGACGACCTCGTAGCCCCAGGACGGGTAGTCCTTGTGCAGCAGCATCTTGTAGGCCAGGTCGTCCCGGCCGATCTTGCTCAAGGCGGGCAGCAGCAGCGGCGTGCCGATGAAGCCGGTCCTGAGGTGGTAGTCGGTGAGCGCCAGTTTGGCCACGAACTTCTCGCCGACCTTCTCGACCAGTGCCGGGTCGGAGACGAGGTCCATGCCGAGGGCCATCGCGTATCCGGTCTGCGAGTTGCGCTTGACGGTGCCGTCAGCCGCGACGTAGGCCTTGGTGAAGGCGGTGCGGATGTCGGCGGAGAGCTTGCCGTACTCGGACGCCGCCGCGTCGTCGCCGAGGGCCTTGGCCACCTCGGCCATCATGCGGGCGTTCTCGGCGTAGTAGGCCGTGCCCAGGATGCCCTGCTCGGTCGGGTCGTCCAGATGCAGCCAGTCGTCGGTGAAGAAGGTGGTGCGGCCGGGCTCGAGAAGGTCCGGTCCGGCGCTGTCGCGCACGAACTGGAAGAACTTCTGCATCGCGGCGTAGTTCTCCCGCAGGATGCGGGTGTCGTCGTAGGAGCGCCACACGGAATACGGCACGGTGATCAACACGTCCGACCACCCGACACCGCTGTCGCCGAACTGCCCCTGCGGGGTCGGTACGACCGCGGGCAGGTCACCGTTGGCGTACTGGGAGTTGCGCACGTCCGCCATCCAGTGGGACAGGAACGCCCGGGTGTCGACGAGGTAGTTGGCCGTCGGCGCGAACAGGCTGATGTCGCCCGTCCACCCCAGGCGCTCGTCGCGGGCGGGGGTGTCGGTGGGAATGGAGAGGAAGTTGCCGCGCTGGCTCCAGGAGATGTTGCTCGCCAGTTGGTTGAGCATGGTGTCCGAGGTCTTCAGCGTGCCGGTGGACGGGAGGTCGGAACCCCACACGACACCCTTGACGTCGGACAGGGCGGGAGGTTCGTTCAGTCCGGTGATCTCGATGTAGCGGAACCCGTGCTGGGTGAAGGTGGGCTCGTAGGTCACCGTTCCGGTCTCGGCGAACACGTAGCGGTCGGTGACCTTGGCACTGCGGAAGTTGTCGGTGTAGAGGGTGCCGTCATTGTTGAGCACCTCCGCGTAGCGGATCTTGGCAGTCTGGCCGGCGGAGCCGGTCAGTGTCAGCCGGGGCACGCCGACCATGTTCTGGCCGAGGTCGTAGACGTAGGTCCCGGTGGTGGGCTCGGTCATCTTCTGTGCCTCGAGCACCTGGGTCCGGCGCACGGGCTCGTCGCTCTGCGGGACCAGGAGGGCGGTCCGGGACTCCACGCTCGTGGTGGGCTCCCACGTCGCGTCGTCGAATCCCGGCCGGCTCCAGCCCGACGGCTTCAGACGGGCGTCGTAGGTCTCGCCGTCCTGAAGGTCGGCCTTGACGTAGGGGCCGTCCGCCGCCTTCCACGAACCGTCCGTGGCGATCCAGTCGACCGACCCGTCGGTGTAGGTGATGCGCATCCTGGCCACGAGAGCGGGGGTGTCCCCGTACTGGCGGGTCCAGCCGATTCCGACCTTGCCGGCCCACCAGCCGTCCGCCAGGGATGCGCCGATCGCGTTGTCGCCGCCCTGGAGCAGCTTCGTCACGTCGTAAGTCTGGGACTGGATGCGCTTGTGGTAGTTCGTCCAGCCCGGGGCAAGTACCTGGTCGCCGACGGGCTTTCCGTTGATCTCCAGCTGGTAGATGCCGAGTGCCGACGCGTAGACCCGCGCCGAGGCGACCTTCTTGCCGGCCTTGGTCGCGAAGTCCTTGCGCAGCAACGGCATCGGCCGGGTCGCGGGTGCGTACAGGGCATCCGTGGTGCCGGACACCGCGAGGGCGGAGTCGGTGATCTCACCGCCGGTGAAGGGGTTTCGCCCGGATGCGAAGTCGGTGTCGAGGAGAGTGTCGCCATCGGTGTTCGTCACGACGGCGTCGTAGACCGTTCCCCGTTCGCCGCAGCAAGCGTGCGTGCGGAAGCCGACGTAGCCCTTGGAGAACGTGGAGTCCGTGAAGGTGTTGACCAGCTTGCCGTCGAGGGTCGTGGTGATGGTGGTGCCCGCCACGTCGTAGCGGACGGTGTGCCGGCCGGCGAGGAGATCTGCCTTGGTGAAGCCGTAGGGCGCGAGATCCACCCGCTGCACCACGGTGTAGTTGCCCTTGACCTGCTTGTGCAGGTTCAGCATCGGGGTCGAGTCCGTGACGCTGAACTGCCACATGTACCCGTTGCTCACGTCGGAGGCACGCAGGAACATGCCGAAGGCGGCGCTGTCGAGCTTGAACTCGACCGTGGCGGTGTAGTCGGTCCACCTGTCCAGCTCACTGGCCCCCTCGGGACGAGCGATCCACTCTGCACCGTCCCAGTCGCCGGCAGCCAGCAGACCTGTCTCGAAGTACGCGTCCGCGCTCCACGGACTTGCGACTCCCTTGTCGTCCCAGGCCCGAACGCGCCAGGAGTAACGGGTGGCCGACTCCAGGCCGGGACCGCCGTACTTGACGTCGACCTGGCGGCCGGAAGCCACCTTCCCGGACGACCACACGTCGGCAGCCCTCGGCGTGCGTCCCACCTGGATCTCGTAGGCCTTCTGCGATGTCGCCCGGCGGTTCGACGCCAACTGCCAGCCGAAGGCCGGATCCTCACCACCGATGCCCAGCGGGTTCACCCGGCCATTGGTGGTCAGAGCCTTCACGGTGAACGGCGCGTCCGAAACCGACGCTGCGGGGGACAGGGACGCCGGCCGGACAGTCAGGCTTCCGAGTACGGCACACATGACGAAGCCTCTGAGGAGCGGGAACCAAAGCGTGCGTTTGCGGAGCACGGCATCTCCAGGTATTGAATCGTTTCAAAGCGTGGGGTTACCGGACACTCCCATGTGGCGAGCGACACGTCAATAAGCGGAACGCAGGCTCTTGGGTAGTTCTGCGGTCGCTGAGACGGCGTCAGAGGGTGCTCTGCTCAGGTGAGTTGCGGCTGACAGATTGTGCTTGGTCGGGAAGTTTCTGACGATTACCTAGTCGCTTCGCGAGGTTCGAGATCATCGCGAGACGGATCATGCTCTTGCGCGACAAAGCGCGCTGCACACGGGCTGCGCACGCACGATGTCGGCAGGGCCTAAAAGAAGCGGCCCTGGGTAGGCGGAGACGGCTGGCAGGGAAGCGGCGTAGCGCCTGGGGAGGTCAACGCCGCTTTCCTGCTGCTTACTGGAAGGGATCGCGTGCTCGCTGAGAAGGGATCGCGGTCGTCATCGTCGCGAAGAAGAACCGCCACGTCGCCTACGAGGTGCAGTCGTAGATCGGACAGAGCGTTCCGGACACGCGTGAGCTGCCCCCAGCCCCGTCCATGCCGCTCCATCAGTACCGGTACCGGTAGCGGTTCAGTTCGTCCATGCGGACGGACGTGGTGAACTCGCGACCGGTCAGATCGCCCCGGGTCTCAGGACGAGTCTTCGTAGCGGGTGGCAATCGCGGCGGCGCGGTTGCGTAGGAAGGTGCGCAACGACTGTGGGGCCAGGGCTTCCGCGTCCGTGCTGAGCTGCCACAGCGCCCATTCGGCGTGTCGTGAATCCTGAAAGGTCACCTTCAGCCGCAGCCAGCCGTCTGCGTCGGGCTCTTCCGCGCGGACGGCCAGCGCGGTGTCCAGCAGGTCCTCCCGCCGCGCCGGGTTCACCCGTACCAGCACGGTGATGTGGTCGCTGTCGGAGAGAAACTGCGCGGAGCGTTCCCTCCAGATCCGGTCCAGATCGACCCGGTTCGGTCGCTGTGCCGTTTCGGGGAGTTCCTCGGCGGCCAATACCCGCGACAGCCGGTAGGTGCGGTCCGCGCCGGATCTCGTGGCCAGCAGGTAGCCCCGGTCGCGGACGGTGACCAGGCCGATCGGGTCCACCGTGCGCCACCGCGGCGTCTGTCCTGTGGCCACGTAGTGGATGCGCAGCTTGTGTCCGGCGAGCACCGCGCGCCGGACCTCGATCATTGTGGTGTCGGGTACCTCCTCAGTGGGCAGCCGACGTGCGAGCAGGTCGGTCTCCGGGTCGACGAGAAATCGCTGGGCCGCGTCGCTCGCGGTGGCACGGTGGCTTTCGGGCAGCGCGTCGACCACCTTCCGCATGGCCGAGGCGAGCGCCGAGCCGAGGCCGAATACCTGCTCGCCGCGCCCCGACCCGGCGGTCAGCAGTGCAAGAGCCTCGTCGTGGTTCAGTCCGGTGAGCTCGGTCCGGAAACCTGGCGACAACGCGAAACCGCCGTGCCGACCGCGTTCGGCGTAGACCGGGACGCCGGCCGCCGACAGCGCCTCGATGTCGCGCAGCACGGTACGGGTGGATACCTCCAGCTCCCGGGCCAGCGTGTCCGCAGTCAGCCGACCGCGCTGACGCAGCAGCAGCACCAGCGAGACCAACCGGTCGGCGCGCATACGAGAACTTTATCGGAATACGTGACTAAGGGTGTCGTGATTTGTTGCGAGGCTCGTTGACACGACGTCGAAGCCGACGGCTACCGAGCCGATGGCCGTACCAACTCTCAGTGAATCGAATGGAGCTGACGTGGCAATGGAACGAACGGCGGTCAACCCGGTGACGTGGTCGGTGGAGATGGGATTCAACCAGGGTGAGGTCGTCTCCGGGCACACCCGGACCCTGTACATCTCGGGGCAGACCGCGATGAGCGACGACGGCAAGCCCCAGCATGACGGCGACCTGGCGAAGCAGTTGGCGCTGAGTATCGACAACCTGGAGGCCGTACTCGGCGAGGCCGGTATGTCTCTCGCGAACGTCGTCCGGCTCAACGTCTACACGACCGACGTCGATCTGCTCTTCCAGCACTACGGCGTGCTGGCAGCGCGGTTGGGCGCCGCCGGGGTGGCGCCGGCCACCACGATGCTCGGGGTGACGCGGCTGGCGATCCCCGGCCAGATGGTCGAGCTTGAGGGGACCGCCGTCGCGTGAAGCTACCTCGCCGCCTCTGTCACTCGTGCCGGTCGCACCGGCACGAGTGGCAGGCAGAGGGGTGCTTTTCATGGCCCGCCGGCGCCGCTCTCGCGACAAGCGCCGACAGACCCATCGGGGCCGACTTCCCCCGTCTATCGCGCAGAACCTCACGCCACAGCTGACGAGACTTCGGCAAGAGGGGCTGGAATCAGCTGCTCCGCCCAGATGACCTTGCCTTCGCGGTAGTGCCGGGTGCCCCAGTGTTCGGTGAGTTGGGCGACGAGAAGCAGGCCGCGGCCACCCTCGTCGAAGACCCGGGCGCGGCGCAGGTGTGGGGCCGTGCTGCTGGCGTCGGAGACTTCGCATGTCAGAGCGGATTGAAGGATCATCCGCAGTTGGATGGGGCTCTTGCCGTAGCGGATGGCGTTCGTCACCAGTTCGCTGACCACGAGCTCGGTGGTGAAGACCAGTTTTTCCAGACCCCAGGCGGTCAGCTGATCGGATGCGTGGGCGCGGGCCTCCGAGACGACTGCGGGGTCGCAGGGGAGATCCCATGTGGCGACGTGATCGGCGTCAAGAGCTGCGGTTCGTGCCACGAGGAGGGCGACGTCGTCAGCCGGGCGGCTGGGCAGCAGTGCGGCGAGCAGTTCGTCGCAGGTCTCCTCGAGCGACGCCGGTGTTCGGGCCAGAACGTCGCGCAGCAGTGCGAGGGCGGTCTCGAGGTCACGAGAGCGGCTTTTGACGAGGCCGTCGGTGTACAGAACCAGCCGACTGCCTGGGGACAGTTCCAACTGGGCGGTCTCGAAGGGGAGGCCGCCCAGGCCCAGGGGCGGGCCGATCGGCAGCTCCGGGAAGTCGACCGCGAGGGATGCGCGGGCATCGTCGTCAGCGGTCGGGGGAGTCACCACGGCCAGCGGAAGGTGTCCGGCGCTGGCCAGGGAGCACGTGCGGGAGACGGGGTCGTAGACCGCGTACAGGCAGGTGGCGCTGATCTCGTCCGTGCCCCGTTCCTCCTCGCGCTGCAGGCGGATGACCACGTCGTCGAGGTGGGTCAGCAGTTCGTCGGGTGTCAGATCGATGTCCGCCAGAGTGCGGACCGCCGTCCGCAACCGGCCCATGGTCGCCGCGGCATGCAGGCCGTGACCGATCACGTCGCCCACGACGAGTGCGACGCGGGCTCCGGACAGCGGTATCACGTCGAACCAGTCGCCTCCCACGCCCGCCCGCGAGCCGCTGGGCAGGTAGCGCGATGCCGTCTCGACTGCGGACTCGTCCGGCGCGTGGTGCGGCAGCAGGCTGCGTTGGAGGGTGAGTGCGGTGGAACGCTCCTGGGTGTAGCGACGGGCGTTGTCGATGTTCACCGCCGCTCTGGACGCGATTTCCTGGGCCAGCAGCAGCTCGTCGTCGTCGAAGGGCTCTGCCGTTTGACGGCGGACGAACTGTGCGAGTCCCAGTGGGCTTCCGCGGGCCCACAGCGGGACCAGGAGCATGGAGCGCAGGCCCAGGGCGCGCAGGGCGAGTTCGTGGTCCGCCGACATCGCCAGCCATGGGGGGACGTCGTCGGCGGTGATGCGGAGCCGGAACGGTTGTCCGGTGGCCAGTACGCGAGCCGGCTCCGAGTCTTCCGGGTAGGTGTGCGTCTGTCCTGTGACGACTGCCGGGTCCGGGCAGCTGTCCGAGACGGCCTGGGCGATGCGGCGGAGCGTCGCAGGACCGGCCACCGGGTACGTCCCCTCCTCTTGGAGGGCGGAGGAAAGGAGGTCGACGGTGACGAGGTCGGCGAGGTGGTCGGCACCGACGTCAGCCAGCTCCTGCGCGGTGCGGGCGGTGTCCAGGGTGGTCCCGATCCGTGTCCCGGCCTCGTTGATCACGATCAGCCGCCGCTGCAGTCGGCGGTCGCGTTCCCTCTGGTAGGCCGCGACAGCCTGTTCCGCCGTGCGATCGGCGTACTCGAAGGCCATCGCGCTCAGCGTGAGCGTCGTCGCGTTGATCAGCTCCTGGGACCCGGCGACACGGGCCGTTTCCGTGTAGAGCTGATCAAGCAGACTCGCGTGGACGATCCGATGGACGCGAAGGAGCTCGCTGATCGGCACTCCGTGCTGAGCGAGTCGGCAGGCGAACTCGATGGCGGCGGGCGGCGTCCTGACCTCGGTCACGGCAAGGCCGCGCTCGAGAAAGTCCAGAATGGCGGCGATGTGTTCGGACAACGCCACTGGCGCCACGGAGGCGATGTCCTCGTACTTCCACACCTCGGGGAGCTCGTCGAGCAGGTGGTGCAGCACTACGTCGGTCAATTGATCCGCTCGGGGTGCGAGGCCCCGAGCGAGATCGCTGAGAAAGACATGGGCGTGGGTTCCCATAGTCAAACGGTACCTCCGCCCTGGCCGACGGGCGTGCCGCGCGAGTCCCGTGGACGCGCTCGCCCACCGTCGGCCCGGGCGCTGTCAGCCGTTCACGGGGTGTGACCGGCGCGGCGGAGGACGGGGCGCAGGACCTCGATGACACCTGGGTCGTCCACCGTGGACGGGATGGGTTCGTCGCGGCCGTCGGCGATGCCGCGCATGGTCTTGCGCAGGATCTTCCCCGAGCGGGTCTTGGGCAGGGCGGCCACGACCGTGACGTCCTTGAGGGAGGCGACGGCGCCGATGCGCTCGCGTACGAGTTGGACGAGTTCGGCCTCGACCTCGCCCGGTTCGCGGTTGCTGCCTGCTTTCAGGACGACGAAGCCGCGCGGGATCTGTCCCTTGAGTTCGTCGGCGACGCCGATGACGGCGCACTCGGCGACGTCGGGGTGGGCGGCCAGGGCCTCTTCCATGCTGCCGGTGGACAGCCGGTGGCCGGCGACGTTGATGACGTCGTCGGTTCGGCCCATGACGAAGACGTAGCCGTCGTCGTCGATGTGGCCGCTGTCGCCGGTGAGGTAGTAGCCGTCATAGGCGGAGAGATAGGAGGCGACGTAGCGGTCGTCGTCCCTCCAGAGCGTGGGTAGTGCGCCGGGCGGCAGGGGAAGCCTCACGACGATCGCGCCGTCGACGCCCGCGGGCACCGGCTCGCCCGAGGGGTCGAGGACGCGGACGTCCCAGCCCGGCAGCGGACGGGTCGGGGAGCCGGGCTTGAGGGGAGCGGCTTCGATGCCCACGGGATTGGCGACGATGGGCCAGCCGGTCTCGGTCTGCCACCAGTGGTCGATCACCGGGACGCCCAGCAGGGCGCTCGCCCAGTGATACGTCTCGGGGTCGAGGCGCTCACCGGCCAGGAAGAGATAGCGCAGGTGGGAGAGGTCGTGGTCCGCGGTGAGCGCCCCCGTCGGGTCCTCCTTCCTGATCGCGCGGAAGGCGGTGGGTGCCGTGAACATGGTCTTGACCCGGTACTCGGCGGCGACGCGCCAGAACTGGCCCGCGTCCGGGGTGCCGACCGGCTTGCCCTCGTACAGGACCGTCGTCGCGCCGGCCAGCAGGGGAGCGTAGACGATGTACGAGTGCCCGACGACCCAGCCGACGTCGGAGCCGGTGAACATCGTCTCGCCCGGGCCCACGTCGTACACGGCGCCCATCGACCAGTGCAGGGCGACCGCGTAGCCGCCGCAGTCACGCACGACTCCCTTGGGTTTTCCGGTGGTTCCGGACGTGTAGAGGATGTACAGGGGATCTGTGGCGGCGACGGGAACGCAGTCGGCAGGCTGTGCGGCGGCGACCAGGTCGGCCCAGTCGAGGTCGTCCGGCCCCAGCGCGGCCGGTTCCTGCGGGCGTTGCAGGATCACGCTCTTCTCCGGCTTGTGGACGGCGAGTTCGATGGCCCGGTCCAGCAGCGGCTTGTAGGGGATGACCCGCTTGCCCTCGATGCCGCAGGAGGCGGAGACGACCACCTTGGGGGCCGCGTCGTCGATGCGGAGGGCGAGTTCGCGCGGGGCGAACCCGCCGAAGACGACCGAGTGGACCGCACCGATGCGCGCACAGGCCAGCATCGCGACGGCGGCCTCGGGGACCATCGGCATGTAGATCACCACCCGGTCGCCTTGTCCCACGCCGAGCTGCACGAGCGCTCCGGCGAAGGCCGCCACCTCGTTCCTCAGCTGCGCGTAGGTGTAGGTGCGGCGAGTGTCGGTCACCGGGGAGTCATAAACGAGCGCGGGTTGTTCGCCTCGGCCCGCTTCCACATGCCGGTCGAGCGCGTTGAAACAGACGTTGAGCCGCCCGTCGGGAAACCAGCGGTAGAACGGTGCGCCCGAGGAGTCCAGGGCGCGTTGCGGAGTGACATCCCAGTCGATGCCCTCTGCCGCCCTCAGCCAGAAGCTCTCCGGGTCCTCGGTACTCGCGCGGAAGACATCCTCGTACGTTCCCATCGCGCACTCCTTTGTGGCATCGAGGGACGGTGGTGGGACTGCGTGCGGAACGGTGTCGGATACAAGTACCGCATGCCGGCCGGCATGGTCGAGCAGTATGCCGAAGACAGGCGGACCGGTCACCGGCATCGCATTGGTGCGGCGGACCGGCCGCAACAGGGCCCGCCGTCAGGTGCAGCTTCTGCTCACGCGCCGAGGTGCTTGCGGAGCCACTGGCCCATCTGCCCGATGGCCTGGTCCACCTCGGGTACCCGTCCCGCGCCCAGGACGAACGAGTGCTGCCCTTCGGGCAGCGAATGGACCTCGGTGGTGACCTTGAAGTCCGCGAGGCGGCGGCCGAGCTGGGCACCGTCGTCGGCGAGGGTCTCGTATTCGCCGTAGTAGACGATCGTGGGCGGAAGGCCGGCCAGATCGGCGTTCACGAGACTGATCTCGGGGGCGGTGAAGTCCACCGCGGGGTCCTGCAGCCAGGCTCCCCGGAAGAGCTCCAGCGTGCCACGGCTGAGCATCTTGTCGTTTGCCTCATTGGCGTCCACTGCCAGGTTCTGCAGGGTGAGGTCGGTCCAGGGGGAGACGCTGACGATCGCACCCGGGGTCGCCTCGCCCTTGGCGAGCAGACGCAGCGGAAGCATCACCGCGAGCGTGCCGCCGATCGAGTGGCCCGTGCTGCCGATGTTCCGCGGCTCGTAGCCCTGTGAGAGCAGCCACCGGTAGGCCGTCTCGGCGTCGTCCAGCTGCGCGGGGTAGGGATGTTCGGGCGCCAGGCGGAAGTCCACGACGAGGGAGCGGGCTCCGGCCGCCTTCGCGATGTGGCCGGCGGCCTTGCGGTCGGAGTGCATCGAAGCGGTGACGGATCCACCGAAGTGGAAGTGGAGCAGCGCCTTGTCGGGGTCGGCGCCCTCGGGGATGGCCCACAGCGCGGGGACGCCGCCCGCGTCCACCTCGGCGTAGGTGACACCTTCCGGCTCGGTCGACGCCTTGTGGTTCGAGTCGACGATGTCGCGGATCACGGCCAGGTCGAGGCCGGGTGTCGACGACTTCGCGCTCACGCTCGCGAGGAACTCCGCGAACTCGTGTGCCTCAGGGCTTACTCCCATGGTGGTGCTCCTTCTCAGGCGGGCGCCGCGCCGGGTTCCCCCGCGGCAGCCGGGTCGATGTGCAGGTCATGACGCTACTTTCTGAGTATAGGAAAGTAAACTCAGGTGAGGTGGGAATCACCCCATGGCTGCGAGGAGGCCCTTCGGGGGCATCGGTGGGCTTGATGTGGGCGATCCCGATCCCGATCCCGATCCCGATCCTGGGCCAGGGCCAGGGCTGGTGCGGCTGGTCTGCGGTCGGCTCGTGAGCAGCCTGAAACGATGCTGCGCACCTGCGGTCACGTACCAGTGCTCGGACGGCTTCGGCGCGCCGGATTCTCGTTTGCGGATCGCCTCCGGGTCGCCGTCGGGCTCGCACCGCTGGCGTACTGTGCGCCGAGCCCGCCGAGCCCGCCGAGCCCGCCGAGCCCGCCGAGCCCGCCGAGCCCGCCGAGCCGCAGGACGCACCGGACGGCACCGACGTTGCCCCCTGTGAACTCGCCGCGTCGAGCTGACCGGGGCCGACGATGCGCGCACGGCCGCCGACGACGCTCATGGGGGAGGCGTGTACCGACCACGAAGACGGCACTACTGCGGTGCCGATGACCTGACCGACGAACGGGGTCCGAGCGTGCCTCAACTCCCAACGCAGCGCCGTCACTTGACTCGCCGGACGGGAGGGTGAGATCGGCGGGCGTTCACCGCACCGGAAACTCCTCGGTTCATTCCGGCATCAGTTCGGCCGCCCGTTCGGCGACCTCATGTCGTAGAGCGGTCCAGACGACGCGTACGGCGGGGTGCGTCACGGCCTCGCGGCGGACGGCCAGGGTGATGGGGAGCCGGATGTCGATCTCCTCGGCGAGCAGTCGTCGCAGTTGCGTCCGCCGGGTCAGGAAGGCGGGCAGGACGCCGATGCCGGCCCCCTGCCGGGTGGCTTCGAGTTGGGCGAAGACGTTCGTCGAGGAGAATGCCGGGGTCATTCCGGGAAGGTGGCGTTCGATGTCGAGGTCGCCGACCTGCAGCATCGACTCGATGTAGAAGATGAGCGGGTGCTCGCGCAGCTCGGCCACCGTCTCCGGGCGGCCGTTCTTGGTGAGGTAGTCGTCACAGGCGTAGAGCCCCAGCGTGTAGTCGGTGAGGTGCTCGGTCACCAGGCGGCTGCTGGAGGGAACGCCGATGACGAGAGCGAGATCGAAACCGGACGGGCGGAGGGCGAGCTGCCGTGTCGCGGTGATGAGTTCGACCTGGAGCCGGGGATGCCGGCGGCGCACCCGTACGAGGGCGGGCGTGGCGAAGAGGGTGCCGAAACCGTCGGGCGCGCTGACGCGCACCGTACCGTGCAGGGACGGCGAGTCCTGGCCCGCCACGGTGTCGACGACGCGGTCGATGGCCTCCTCGATGGCGCGCGCGTTCTCCGAGACGGCTCGTCCGATGTCCGTCAGCGTCCATCCCTCAGCGCCCCGTTCGATGAGGCGCAGGCCGATGCTCTTCTCCAAAGCGGCGATACGGCGCGACACGGTGGTGTGGTCCACGCCGAGTGCGTCGGCGGCGGTCACCAGACGTCCGGTACGGGACAGCGCGAGCAGGTAGCGCAGATCGTCCGCCCGAAGTTTGCGCGGATCGACGGAGCGATGGGACCCCACCGGCTGCGGGGCGGGGTTCTCGTCCGGGGACTGGGGGTGCACGGCCTGACCCTATCTGCACTTCTGCACAGTGGGTGTGCGCCATTGGTGGTTGTTTGCACACGGTGCGGGGCCGCACAGTCAGGGCGGTGGGCGCGACATGCCCCACCGTCCTTGCCGAAAGGGCCGCCATGGTTGCCAGCCTTTCCCTCCCGCGGATCCTGCGTGTCGGCGGCGGTGCCGTCGGCGAGCTGGGCGACGTCGTGGCAGGGCTGGGCCTGCGACGCCCGCTGCTGGTGACGGACGCGTTCCTCGCCGGGACCGGTGCGGCGGAACGACTGATGGTGACGCTCAGGGATGCGGGGCTGCAGCCGCGCTTGTTCGCCGGCACCGTCCCGGATCCGACGACCGACTCGCTCGACGCGGGCCTGACCGTGCTGCGCGAGCACAGGTCGGACTCGGTGATCGGATTCGGCGGCGGCAGCCCGATGGACACCGCAAAGGCACTCGGCCTGCTGGGCGTCCAGGGCGGCCGGATGCGGGACTACAAGGCCCCGCACACCAACCTCGGCCCGGCGCTTCCGGTGATCGCGGTCCCGACGACCGCGGGCAGTGGCTCCGAGGCCACCCAGTTCACGATCATCACCGACAGCGCCACGGACGAGAAGATGCTCTGTCCGGGGCCGGCGTTCCTGCCGGTCGCCGCCGTCGTCGACTTCGAACTGACCTTGTCGATGCCGGCTCGGCTGACCGCCGACACCGGCGTCGACGCGCTCACCCATGCCGTCGAGGCGTACGTGAGCCGCAAGGCCAATCCGTTCTCCGACGGACTCGCCCTGAACGCGATCCGGACCATCGGCCACCACCTCCGCCGCGTCTACGCCGACGGGGCAGACCTCGAGGCTCGCGAGGCGATGATGCTCGCCGCGACCCAGGCCGGCATCGCCTTCTCGAACGCCAGCGTGGCGCTGGTGCACGGCATGAGCCGCCCGATCGGCGCTCACTTCCACGTCGCCCACGGTCTGTCGAACGCGATGCTCTTCCCCGCGGTGACAGCGTTCTCCGTGCCCGCCGCCGAGAGCCGGTACGCCGACTGCGCCCGCGCCCTCGGAGCCGCCACCGCGGGCGACGGTGACGCCTTGGCCGCCGATAAGCTCGTGGAGGCGCTCCGAGCCCTGTGCCAGGATCTTGCGGTGCCCACCCCCCAAGCCCACGGCATCGACAAGGACGAGTGGTTCCGCCTGTTGCCCCTCATGGCCGAGCAGGCGCTCGCGTCCGGATCCCCCGCCAACAACCCCGTCGTACCCACCGTGGACGAGATCCAGGATCTCTACGCGCAGATCTACGCCTGACACCCGGCGAGTGAGGAATGTGATGGCCACGACAGCCCGGTCCGCGGGAGACGAGATGACGACCGATGACTGACACCGCTGCGGTCGAGATTCTCGCCGACGTCCACCGGGGCGTCGGCCGCATCCTTCTGAACCGGCCCAAGGCGCTCAACGCCCTGACGACAGGCATGGTCGGCGCCATCGACCGTGTGCTCGCCGGGTGGGAGCACACACCGCTGTCCGCTGTGGTGCTCGCCAGTACCAATACGAAGGCGTTCTGTGCCGGTGGAGACATCCGCACGATCCGCGAGCACAGCCTCGCCGGGGATGCCGAGGCCAGTGAGCGGTTCTTCGCCTCCGAGTACCGGCTCAACGCCCGGATCGCCGAGTATCCCGTGCCGGTCGTGTCGCTCGTCGACGGCGTGTGCATGGGCGGCGGCCTCGGTCTGTCCGTCCACGGCAGCTTCCGCGTCGTCACCGAGCGCTCGGTGCTGGCGATGCCCGAGACCGGGATCGGGTTCTTCCCGGACATAGGTGCCAGCTACTTCCTGCCGAGACTGCCCGGCGCGATCGGCATGTACCTGGGACTGACCGGGCACCGGCTCGACGCGGCCGACGCCCTGTACACGGGGCTGGCCACGCACTTCGTCCCCGCGGACGGGCTCGACGCGGTCGGCGATGCCCTGGCCGACAGTCCCGGCGACCCGGTGGACGTGGTCCTGAACCGCCTCGCCGGCCGCTCCCCGGTGGCGGGCAGCAGGCTGGCGGAGGTGCGCGGAGATGTGGACTGGGCGTTCGGCGCGCCGACCCTCGGCGAGATCGAGAAACGCCTGCGCCACCTCGACACCCCGTGGGCGGCATCCGCGCTGGCCGCCCTGGAGTCCGCCTCGCCGCAGAGCCTGGAGATCACTCACGCTCTGCTGACCGGGGGCAGGCAGCGCACGTTGCGCGAGTGCCTCGGCGCCGAACTCGCCCTCACGCGTACGACCATCCGCACGCCGGACTTCCTGGAGGGCGTCCGTGCGGCCCTGGTCGACAAGGACCGCGCTCCCAACTGGCAACGTGCGTCGTTCGGCGGACGGACGCGGCCGTCCTGAGCATGTCCGCCGTGAGCAGGACATCGCCTTGCGCAAGGGGCAGGTCGTGCAGGAGGGGCTCGCTTCAACGAGACAAGCGGGAGCGCGCCCCCGCCGACCAGGTTGTCGCGGGAGCGGGAGCGGGAGCGGGAGCGGAAGCGGAAGCGGAATGCGCTATGAGTCAGTCACGCGTCCGTCATGAGCGTCGAGAGCTGCGAGCCGTCGCTGCGCCTCGTCCGACCCGGGAAGTCCTCGTTTCTCTGCCTGGGCGAGCTCACGCAGGCGTGGCGGTTCGTCCGCCGTGATCACACTCCCGCCACGCAACGGGTGCGGGGGTCTGGCCACGGCTCGGGTCGGCACACAGCCGCGTGGCGCGCTGTGTCGCGAGCCATAGGGCGTGCGGAATGGCACCGAGACCGCCTTCAGCAGTGGCTATCCGCGACCGTAATCGCCCTTCAGAGTCGCCCTTCACGGGCTCAGTCGTTGTCGGGCACCATCGAGACCACGACCTTGCCGGCCTTGGTGCGGCCCTGCTCGACATGCGCCATCGCCTCGAGCGTCTGGTCGAACGGGAAGGTGCTGTCGATGACCGGGCGGAGCTTCCCGCTGTCGTAGAGGGCACCGAGCTTGCGGAGCTGGGAGCCGTTGGCCTGCATGAAGAAGAACTCGTAGCGCACGCCCAGTGCCTTGGCCTTCTTGCGCACCTTGCGACTGAGCGCGCTCATGGCCAGGCCCATGAACGAAGGGGCGCCGAGCTGCTTGGCGAAGCCGGCGTCCGGCGGACCGACGACACTGATGGCCAGGCCGCCGGGCTTCAGCACGGTCAGCGACTTCTCGAGGTTCGCTCCGCCCAGGGAGTCCAGCACCAGGTCGTAGCCGGACAGTACCTTCGAGAAGTCTTCCTTGGTGTAGTCGACGACGACGTCGGCGCCGAGGCTCTTGACCAACTTCTCGGTCTTGGTGCCCGTGGTCGTCGCCACTGTGGCGCCGAGGTGTTTGGCGAGCTGGATGACTGTCGAGCCGAGGCCACCGGCACCGGCGTGGATGAGCACCTTCTGCCCCGGCTTCACGTGGGCACGGTCGACGAGAGTCTGCCAGGCGGCCAGGGCCACCAGCGGCACTGCGGCTGCCTCTTGGAGGGAGAGGGAGGCCGGCTTGGGCGCGACATCGTCCATGTCGATCGCGATGAACTCCGCGAAGCCTCCGATCCGCAGGTCGCGCGGACGGGCGTAGACCTCGTCGCCGACTTCGAGGCCGTGTACGGCGGAGCCGACCCGCGTCACGACGCCGGCCACGTCGTGGCCGAGCACGAACGGAAGCTTGTACTTCAGGAGCTGCTTGAACTCTCCGTTGCGGACCATTTTGTCCAGCGGGTTGATACTGGCGGCGCTCACTCTGACCAGGACGTCGCGGTCTCCGACCGTGGGCTCGGGGACTTCTGCGGCGCGTGCGCCGTCCTTGCCGTACTTCTCGACGACGAAGGCCTTCATGCCGACCGCCTTTCTGCGTGGGATTCCGGTGGTCGATGTAATTCTTCGCGCAGGTCCCCCTGCGTGCCCGTCTACTCGCGTGCGGCCGGGTTGATGTGCTGGTCACGACGCTACCGTCTGGGTATAGAAAAGTAAACTCAGGAGGGTTGGGATCACCTGCATGGATGCGAGGACCGAAGCGCTTCAGGACGCCGCCACGGACCCCCGTCTCAACCGGGACATGTCAAACTGCTCGATTGCCCGGACCCTTGAGGTCGTGGGTGAGAAGTGGACGATCCTGATCCTGCGCGAGGTCTGGTACGGCTCCTCCCGCTTCAGCGACCTCGAACGCATCCTCGGCTGTCCTCGCAACCTCCTGGCGGCGCGGCTTCGGATGCTGGTGGAGGAAGGGATCCTGGCCACCGAGACCTACAAGGAACCGGGCTCGCGGAGTCGGCCGAAGTATGTGATCACGCCCAAGGGCGTGGATCTGGTCCCGGCCGTGATGGGGCTCCTGCAGTGGGGCGACCGCTACCGCGCCGACCCGGAGGGCCCGGCCGTACTGGCGCGACACCGCGGATGCGGCGCTCACGTCGACGCCCAGATCCGCTGCGAACGGGGCCACGCCGTGCAGGTGGAAGACGTCGAGAGCGTCCCCGGCCCTGCGTTTCGCATGAGGCCCGCAGGGTGAGCTGACCGCGGTTGCGCCAGGAGCTCGTGGTGGCTCAGTCTGCCTGGGCGTGCCCACTCTCCGTCTGGCCCGGGCCTGGTCGAGGCGGGCCTCGGTGCGCTTGCCGCAACGGGACATGGAGCACCAGTGGCGGTTGTGGGCGGGGGAGTGGCTCAGGAAGCGCAGGGCGCACGTCCGCGCCGCAGACGCCTACGCGCCGGATCTCGGACAGGAGTAGATCGACGGCGTCCTGGGCGATCAGTGCCGGCGCGGCTGCGGGATCGGTGGCTGTGCTCGTAGTGCCAGCAGGCTCCAGGCGTCCGTCCGTGATGGCTGTGTGCAGGGGTGGGTCGGGGGCCACGGCTGCTGCTCGGTCGAGTGTGGTGGTGTCGCTGGAGGCGGGTGGCCGGCTGTCGGCGGCCGCGAGTGCAACTCGGTCGACCGTCTCGCGCAGTCGTCGGCCCGATGTCAGGACGGTGGCGGCGGGGCTGCGCAAGATCGGCTACGGGAAGCGTCCTTGTCGAGGTATGGAAGCCAGCTCTTTCGCGGGCCCAACAGCCCCTCAACCGCGCGGCGTTGGGCCCCCTTCCGCATAGCCCGTGTCCAGGATTCCGCGTCAAGACCCGTGTGGCGAGGTCAGGGCCTTGTGGGTCGACTCCAGGATCTTCTCCGACAGTTCTGTGCCCGCTGTGGCCCGGGCAAGCAGGATCGCTCCGACCAGAGTGGCCACCATGGGAAGGCCGTCTTTGGCGTCGGTGGACATCCACGCGGCGAATTCCTCGACTCCGCCTGCGTACGTTTCCCGCACCTCCCCGGCTACG
Source organism: Streptomyces sp. NPDC058678 (assembly GCF_042714835.1). Classification (NCBI taxonomy): domain Bacteria; kingdom Bacillati; phylum Actinomycetota; class Actinomycetes; order Kitasatosporales; family Streptomycetaceae; genus Streptomyces; species Streptomyces sp. NPDC058678. The sequence goes on from NZ_JBHXSG010000013.1 coordinate 102,662, forward strand.
GGCTCGCGAGCCATGTCCCCTGCGAATCCCGCGGTGGGACAACCGGTGCTGGGCTGGTCACGGTGTTCGGTCGACAGGTAGAAGTCGACGAGGGCGCCGCGCGCCGTGTCGTGATCGCCGTGGGCCGTGTCGAACGACGCCAGGAGTAGGTCAAGGTCCCCGAAAGCGGCTTGAGCCGCCTCGGCCACCAGGGCCTCCTTGGAGGGGAACTGCTTGTAGAAGCCGCCAGTGGTCAGCCCGATGGACTTCATCAGGTCGGCGACGCTGATGCCGTTCACGCCGCGCTCCCGGAAGAGCTGGGAGGCCGCGGCGACCGCGCGCCTGCGGTTCTCGAGCGCTTGTGCTTGCGAAACGCGACTCATCACTCACCGGCCCACGTTAGATAGTAGAGGGCATCTATCATACGCGAAGTGCCGGGCGGTCGGCCGCGGGGCCGTTTTTCCGTACGGCTCTCTCGTGGCCGCAAGGCGAGAAGCTCGTGAGCCCGCATCCGCACCGGAAGCGGCTTCCGGCCGTGCGAGGCCTCCGTTCCGGAGTGCGGTTGCGAGCAGGCGCCGATGCGAAATCTCGTGGAGCGCATGCAGGGTGGCTGAGGGCTCTTGGTCAACCTCTTTGGCGGCAAGTGGGCCCATCTCTGAGCGCCTGGGCCCATACGCGGCAAGCCGAGGGGCTGCCGAGCCGGAGACTGTGCTGCTCGCCCAAGTGGCCGGGGGTCATCCAGCGCCGGTAGAAGCGGCTCGCGTTGTGGTCGGCGTGTGTGCGGCGTGCGGGTCTCCGCAGGCAATGTCTTTCGCCGTGCCCGCGTGGTCGTCGTGAGGGCACTGCACGACCCCGTCCATGGCGACCATGCGCCGAGGAGTTCCCATCCGCACCTGGTCGGCTGCCGACCTGGCAGCCCCGCCTGCATGTCGAGCGGTCTCCGGACGTGGGCGGTGACGGACGGCGTCGGGGGACCGTTGACTGGACTGCTTTAGATATCTACCGTAATCTAAAGCGAACCGAAGCCGAGGCCGAGGCATTGGGCCCCCTCATCCGCCGGACCAGAAATGAGACCCACCTGATGACCACGCAGAACAAGACCGCTGTCGTCACCGGCGCGTCCGCCGGCCTGGGCACCGCCTACGCACAGCGGCTTGCCGACCGGGGCTACGACCTGATCCTGGTGGCGCGGAACACTGCGCGGCTGGAAACGCTGGCGTCGGACATCCGCAGCCGCACCGGCCGCGCGGTGGACGTCGTCACCGCCGACCTCACCGATGCGGCACAGATCTCCGTCGTCGAGGAGCGTCTGCGGACCGACGAGAGCATCGAGGTACTGATCAACAACGCCGGCGGGGCGCTGCTCACCCCGCTGACCACCTCCGACGCGGCAGCCTACGAGGCGCTGATCAACCTCAATGTGACAGCGTTGACCAGGCTGACCATCGCGGTCCTGCCGGGGCTGACGGCCCGCGGACACGGCACCGTCGTGAACATCTCCTCTGCCATGGCTCTCAACATCCTGCCCGTCAGCGCCGTCTACAGCGGCACCAAGAGCTACGTGCTGACGTTCACCCAGGCCCTGCAGCAGGAACTCGCCGAGAGCCCCGTCGTGGTGCAGGCCGTGCTGCCGGGCGCTGTCCGCACGGAGCTCTGGGACGGCTCAGGCGTCGACCTCGAGGCGTTTCCCGACGAGTGGATCATGAGCGTGGACGACGCCGTCGACGCGGCGCTCGCCGGCCTCGACGCCGGAGAGCCCGTCACCATCCCGTCACTGCCGGAGATCAGCGACTGGGAGTCGTTCGAGAAGGCGCGTCAGACGCTCGTCCCGAACCTGTCGCAGAAGGTCCCGGCCGATCGCTACCGCGGCTGACCGCCGCTCCGACTCCGGTACCGGAGTCCCTTTCTGACAACGGCACGGCCGCTGCCGCACACGACCGATGCGTCCTACGGCTCTCGGGGAAGACCGATGCGCTCGGCGTCCTCACTCCTGTACGAACAGCCGGGGCCCCGCACCGCAATGGCGGCGGTCATGTGTGCGGCAGCCCGTCCGCACCGTCGGCTGTCCTCCACGCAGTCGCCTTCCACGGTGGGAAGGTCACCAGGCCCATCCGGCCGGTCACCGCCTACGCGCTACTCGCGGCAGCCCGCCACTCAGCTCTCTCTCACCCTTAACCGAAGGAAACATCCATGTTGAACGCCCTGTGGAACCCGATCGTCGTCGGGGAGCTCTCCCTGCCGCACCGGCTGGCGATGGCCCCCATGACGCGGGACCGGTCCACCCCGGAAGGCACACCCACGGAGCTGAACGCCGAGTACTACACCCAGCGCGCCTCGCACGCCCTCATCATCACCGAGGGCACCCAGCCCAACGCCGACGGCCAGGGCTACCTGCTCACCCCCGGCATCTACTCCGAGGAGCACATCGCCGGCTGGCGCAAGGTCACCGACGCGGTACACAAGGCCGACGGCCGCATCGTCATCCAGCTCATGCACGCCGGACGGATGTCCCACCCGGACAACACCCCCCACCACCGGCAGCCGGTCGCCCCCTCCCCGGTCCAGCCGGCGGGCGAAATGTTCACCCTGTCCGGCCCGCAGGAGATGCCAGTTCCGCGCGAACTGTCCACCGAGGAGGTCGCCGCCACGGTCGACGACTTCCGCCGCGCCGCCGCGGCCGCCATCGCGGCTGGCGCCGACGGCGTCGAGATCCACGGCGCCAACGGCTACCTCGTGCACCAGTTCCTCGCCAACAACACCAACCAGCGCACCGACCGCTACGGCGGCTCCATCGACAACCGCATCCGCTTCGCCGTCGAGGTCGCCACGGCCGTGGCCGAGGAGATCGGCGCCGGCCGCACCGGCTTCCGGATCTCTCCCGGCAACCCGTTCAACGACATCGCGGAGGGCGACACCCACGAGCTGCACCCGGCACTCGTGCGCGCCCTCGCCCCGCTCGACCTCGCCTACCTGCACATCGGCCACGGCGGCGACGACGAACTCCTGCACACCCTCCGCAAGCTGTGGCCGAACACCTTGGTTCTCAACCGGGCCGGCACCGACGTCGCCACCCGCGCGAAGGACATCGAAGACGGCCTGGCCGACGTCGTCACCGTCGGCGTGATGGCACTCGCCAACCCCGACCTGGTCGAGCGCGTACGCACCGGCGCGCCATTGAACACCCCCGATCTCGCCACCTTCTACGGCGGCGGCGAGGCCGGTTACACCGACTACCCCACCCTCTCCGCCTGACAAAAACCGGCCATACCGGTCCTGGCGGGCCGGTATGCCCAGATGGCCCCATGGAGGTGCCCCGTGTCTGATCACGCCGCTGTTGAACTCAGCCCGGAAGCGATCGAGTTCGAGAACTTCATGGCCGGACTGGTGATTCCCGAGTCCGAGGTGGATGCGATTCGCACGCGGTCGGAGCTCGTCCATCTCACGACCCGGGAGCCGGAAGGCGTCACCTATCGGGAGGTGGACGCGGGTGGCGTGCTGGGAATCTGGTGCGAACCGCTCGACGCCAACGCCGACTACGTCCTCCTGCACAGTCATGCCGGGGGCTCCGTTGTGTCGTCGGCATACGTCGACCGAAAGCTCGCAGGCCATATCGCCAAGGCCGTTGGGGCCCCCGTACTGGTGCTGGACTTCCGGCGGGCACCGGAACACAAGTACCCGGCTCAGGTGGACGACGCGGAGGCGGCCTTCACCTGGCTGCTGTCCGAAGGGTATGAGCCGGGAAACATCATCACGATCGGCCACTCGATCGGCGGGTTCATCGCCGTCGCCCTGGCGCTTCGCCTCCGCGACAAGAAGCAGCCCCTGCCCGGCGCCATCGTGTCGATCTCCCCCTGGTGCGACCTCGAGATCGCCAACGAGACCATGGTGTCCAAGGCCGAGACGGACAAGATTCTCAGCAAGGAACTGCTGGAGTTCTTCCGGGATGCCTGGATCGGCGGCACGGGCATCGAGTTCACGGACACCCGGATCAATCTGAACCGGGCGGACCTGAGCGGTCTCCCCCCGACCCTCGTCTCCTGGGGAACGTACGAGGTCCTGGCCGGCGAGGACGAGGAGTTCGCCGCCCGCGTCAAGGACGCCGGAATCGACACGGCGACCGTTGTCGTCCCGGGAGGCCAGCACTCGTACGTCTACGGTGCCGGCCGGATTCCGGAGGTCGACGCCGCCATCGCACAGATCGGCGCGTGGGTCCGGGAGAAGACGAAGATCTGACCGAGCGGTCCGGCTCGGCAGTTGCAGGATCCGCGCGCCTGCCGGATCGGGACGGTGGACGGACGCCGACAGGGCCCGCGGCGGCGCGCGGTTCCGCGAGGCACGCGACCTCGTCCCAGTCCCGCAGGCGGCGGTCGGGACGGTCGACCACGACGGCGGCTTCAGCCAAGCGCGTGCACCGCCGCGCGCGACCAGGCTCGCCGACTCAGGTGGCCGTCCTGGCCGAGGATCCGTCGTGTCCGGTCGACAGCGGCGCCGCCGCGGCCGTCGAGGACGTACTCACCGTGCTGCGGGTGACCGGCGCCAAGGTCGCAGTCCAGCCGACGTGCCCGGCTCGTCCAGCGCCCGCCCGGCGACGCGGGTCCAGCCTCGCGGGAAACCTTCGGTCTGGGACGGCCATCCCGGAACGCAGAGGCAGGAGCGGACTGCCCATCGCTCTGCAGGCATGGGCCCGAGCGGGGGTGATCTGACCACCATCGAGTTCGCCGCGCTGCTGGATCGGGAAGCCGCGCTGCTGGGCCGGAAAGTCGACGCCTTCGTGCCGCCTCCGGACTTCGTCCAGACGCGACCTACCCCGCCTTCGTCCCACCCCGAGAATGAGGAGAACGACGATGCACAGCCCGACCCGCAACCTGTCACGTGTACTGACGGATTCCGTGTCCCGGTACCCGGAGCGCACCGCGATCGTCTTCGGTGACGACCGCATCACGTACGGAGCTCTCGACGCAGCGGCCAACCGGGTCGCGAACCTGCTCGTCTCGCGCGGCATCCAGCCGGGTGACAAGGTCGCACTGTCCTGTCCCAACCTGCCCCACTTCACCAGCGTCTACTTCGGCATCCTCAAGGCCGGGGCGGCGGTCGTGCCGCTGAATGTGCTGTTGAAGGCTCGCGAGGTCGCCTACCACCTCACCGACTCCGACGCGAAGGCGTACTTCGCGTTCGAAGGCACGGCGGAGCTGCCGATCGGGCAGATGGCGTGGGAGGGATTCCAGGCCACCGAGGGCTGTACCGAGTTCTTCCTGATCGGGGGCGGTGGCGCGCCGTGGGCCGGGGACGGGGCGCCGGAGTCGTACGCCGCGGTCGTCGCCGAGCAGCCGGTGCTGTTCCGGACGGTCGAGCGAGACGAGGACGACACCGCGGTGGTCCTCTACACCTCCGGCACGACCGGCCGGCCCAAGGGCGCGGAGCTGCGCCACCGCAACGTGTACGACAACGCGCTCGCCGGCACCGACCTGTTCGCCGCCGACCCCGAGCGCCCCGACACCTACCTGTGCGCCTTGCCGCTGTTCCATGCCTTCGGCCAGTCCGTGAGCCAGAACGGCGCCCTCGCCTTCGGCGGCACGATCGTGATGCAGCCGAGGTTCGAGGCGCGGTCCACCCTGCGTCTCATGCTCGACCACGACGTGACGCTCTTCGCCGGCGTCCCGACCATGTACTGGGCTCTTCTCGCCGCACTCGACGACACGGTCGACGTCGCCCGCCTGGCCGCGAATCTTCGCGTGGCGGTGGCCGGTGGCTCAGCTATGCCCGCCGAGATCCACAAGCAGTTCCAGGACCGCTTCGGCGTCACGATCCTCGAGGGATACGGACTGTCCGAGACCTCCCCGGCCGCCTCCTTCTCCCGGTTCGGAGAGGAGCCCCGCGTCGGGTCGATCGGCGTGCCGATCCCAGGCGTGGAAATGAAGCTGATCCGCGACGACTGGTCCGAAATCGAGGGCGGCCCCGACGAGATCGGGGAGATCGCGATCAAGGGGCACAACGTCATGAAGGGCTACTACAAACGGCCCGAGGCGACGGCGGAGGCGATCAGGGAGGGCTGGTTCCGCTCCGGCGACCTCGCCCGCAGGGACGCGGACGGCTTCTACTACATCGTCGACCGATCCAAAGACATGATCATCCGCGGCGGCTTCAACGTCTACCCGCGCGAGATCGAGGAAGTGCTCATGGAGCACCCCGCCGTCTCACTGGTCGCCGTCATCGGTGTAGCGCACGAATCCCACGGTCAGGAGATCAAGGCCATCGTGGTGAGGAACGCCGGCAGCGGCACGAGTGAGGAGGAGCTCGCCGCTTGGGCGAAGGAGCGGCTCGCCGCGTACAAATACCCGCGCGTCGTCCAGTTCGTCGACGAGCTGCCCTTGACCCCCACCGGCAAGATCCTCAAGCGCGAACTCGCCTGAGCACCTCAACCGCTTCGCGGCTGAGGTGGTGCCGGCGGGGGCGGGGGTGGCGAAGGCGCTGAACCCTGCAACCCGAGCGCCCATCGAGTTCGGTTCGGCGGCGCGCGATCGTGCGCTGAGGGGCAACGGCGGCGGAGTGCACGGCACTCAGCTGATGTCTCACCGCAGTCTGGCCCACGACCGCGAGGTCGATGGCTCACGACCGGAGGCGGGCGCCTGTTCCCAGCCGGGCGGTGACTTCACGGGGAGTCAGGGTCGAGTGTTCCGCGGAGCACTCGACGACGACGCGGACCGGGGCGTCGCACTCGGTGTGGCGTACGTCCAGTAGAGGACCCTCGGAGCCGAGGGTGTATGCCTCGCCCCACTGGCTCAGCGCCATCAGAACGGGCCACAGGTCCCAGCCCTTGCGGGTCAGGCGGTATTCGTTGCGGGAGCGGGTACCGGGCTCCTGGTAGGGGACGGTCTTCAGGATGCCGGCCGAGGTCAGCTTGCGGAGGCGGTCGCTGAGGACGGCTTCCGACAGTCCGATGTGGCGGTGGAAGTCGTCGAAGCGGCGGACGCCGTTGACGGCGTCACGCAGGATCAGCAGCGTCCATTTCTCCCCGATCACGTCGAGCGTGCGCTGGACGGGACAGTTCTCCGTGCTCGCCTCAAGCCACTCCATCCCGCCATCGTAAGGGCCTGCCTTCGCCATTGACAGTCAGGTGAACCAAAGTCTAGCTTCACTTGAAAAAGTCAGCCGACAGTCAGAAGGAAGGCGCTGGACCGTGGGGCGAACGCGTACGTATCACTGGGACGATCCCGCGATCTCGGCGGAGGCCGCCGGGCGCATGGCCGGCATCGACTTCCTCCGCGAGGTGCGTGCGGGGCGGCTGCCGAGGGCGCCGATCAGCCACACGGTCGACTTCGACCTGGAAGAGGTGGAGCCCGGCAGGGCGGTCTTCTCCCTGACGCCGGGGGAGGAGCACTACAACCCGATCGGCAGCCTGCACGGCGGCGTCTTCGCCACCCTGCTCGACTCGGCGGCGGGCTGCGCCGTCCAGTCCACCCTCCCGCAGGGCACGGCGTACACCTCGCTCGACCTGACGGTGAAGTTCCTGCGGCGGGTCACCGTGGACACGGGCCCGGTGCGCGCCATCGGCACGGTCATCAGTAAGGGCCGCCAAACCGCCCTCGCCCAGGCCCAGTTGGTCGACGCGAACGATCGTCTTCTCGCTCACGCCACCAGCAGCTGCATGCTCTTCCCGGTACCCGCCCCTCGGGTGTGACTCCGTAGGCAGGGCCCTCGGTCCCTGGGGCAGCCGGGACAGCAGGGAGTGCATCGGTATTCCACTCGGAGGCGGCCCGCTCCCCCTTGGTGACTCGTCGATTGTGAGGCTGGTGTGTCACAGCCATGCCTGGGCGCCCGGGGAGACATTTTCCGCCTGGCGGCCCGGGTGCTCTGCTCAGGCGGCGTGCACGGGACAGTCGGTGCGGCCGGCAGCGCCGCCGCCGCAGAAGGTATGGGGGTCGAGGGTGTTGCGGGGGCGTTGGAGGGGGCCATGGTGCCGACGGTGATGACGCAAGCCTGTCTGGACGGAACGCGGGGACGAGCGATCGGTGGGGACCCCGACTCCTGCCTCGCGGGCAGGGCCGAACAGCGGCAGGTCACCGTCGGCCGATCGCGGCGGCGGTCGGGGGCGGCGACGACCGTGCCTCGTCGGTCGCAGTGATCGGCGTGGCGGGGTGGCCGACTCGGAGCTGAAGCCGCGGTACGCCCGTCACCCGGCGTGGTTCCTCGACCGGCTCGCTCCCCGTCAAGGCGACCTTCCTGCGACTGCCGCGGCGGGACATGGGCCACCACCAGCGGCGGTAGTGAGCGGGGGAGCGTCCAAGGAGCGCAGGGCGCAGCCGCCCGCTCCACATACACGTACGCGTCAGATCTCGGTGGACAGGAGCAGATCGACGGCGTCCAGGCGATGAGCGCCAGCGCGCACTGCGAGGCTCCGTGGTGACGGCCGTCACCACGGAGCCTCGCCGACGAGGGGGAGTTCGGGCGCTGGGCCCGTGCCTGCCTGCACGAATGGAAGCTCTACGCTCGTCCGTCGTCCTTGCCGCAGAGGGCAACTGGCGACGGGGCGACGGACCGTCGCCGCTGTCGGCTCTTTGGATTACGTTCGCCATACCATAGACTGGTGAAGTCGGTGTAGGACAGCCGGCCTTTCTGGCGCGAAGGAGCGTGTGCTGTGGTGCGGTACGGAAAAGAGCACAAGTCGGAGACGAGGCGGCGGATCATCGAGGTGGCGGGCCGCCGGTTCAAGCAGGACGGTATCGACGGGTCCGGGGTCTCGACGCTCATGCAGGACGCGGGGCTGACCAATGGGGCCTTCTACGCTCACTTCAAATCCAAGGATGACCTCGTCACCACGGCAATCGCCGAACAGTTGAAAGTGCAGGCCGAGAGTGTCGTCGCGCGGGCCGCGCCTGGCCGTGCCGGACTCGAGCAGATTGTGCGCGGGTACCTGTCGCCCCAGCACCGCGGCAGCCTTGGTGACGGCTGTCCCAACGCCGCTCTGCTCGACGAGATCGGGCGCTGCACCGACACGACCAGGCAGGCGTACACCGACGGCGTGCTGATCCTCATCGACGGCATTGCCGCCCGCATGGCGCCCGAGGACCCGTCCTCCGCACGTGTGAAGGCGCTCAGCCTCCTCGGCCTGATGGCCGGCACACTGCAGCTTTCCCGCGCCTTGACGGACAGCCAACTCGCGAACGAGCTCCTCGATCAGGGGGTGAGCAACGCCCTCGCCCTGCTGGACGCCGAGCAGCAGCGAGTCTGACGCACCACATCCTCAGCGCCAGGCTGTGGCTCTCGGGGAACAGCCCGACGCCGCCGGTTCTCTCCAGCTGAGACTCGGCGGCAGCCACCGGGTATCACCTCCTGCGCCGCGCAGAGTTGCTGGACGACCCGCGTGTGGTTCTTCGCCGGACCCAAGCTGTTGATCATCGACGAGCTCGGCTGCTTCCCGCCGCCGAGGACGTCGCTTCTGCCCTTTCCAAGTGATCGTCCAGCGGCATATGGAGTCTCCATGACCTGCCCGGCGTCGGGATCGCTGATGGGGCCGGCGCCTTCGGAATGCCGCCGTCGCCGCGGGGATGCTCGACCGGTTCCTGCGCCGGGCCGCAGTCGTCGGCATCGACGGCCCCTCCCGTGGGCTCGGCAATGCGGCTCCGCAATCACCGGAACCAGGCCGAGATGATTCTGGGGTGAAGGGGGCGCCCGTGTCGGACGCACGGCAGGCCGGAGTAGACCGAGCCTTCCTCTGCCGCCACAAGGACCTGCTCGCCCAAGTCCACGCAGCCAGTGCCGAACCACCCAGCGACGACGTCGGCGCGCCCGTCAGCCGGGCCTCACTCCAGGCCGACCTGGCGCACGCCCTGGACCGCGGCAACCGGCTCGGCGCCCGCGTGCGACACCTGGAGACCAAACTCTCGGAACTCCTTGGTGAGCAGGCATGGCGGGAATGCGGGCTCGGCGCCCCCGACGACATCGAACAGCTCAAGAGCCGGATCACCGCACTGGAACAACAAGTCGTCGACCAGGCCGGACAGCTCGAAGAACGGGACCAGGAACTCCAGGCCGCACGAGCCGCCGACCGGCAGCTGATCAGCCGACTCAACACCACGCGACCCACAGACGCGTGACCGTACTCCGATAGCGGCCTGGCCCGGGAACGCAAGCGCGTCTGTCGAGGACGGCAGCACCGCGCGCCGATCATCTCGGCTTCGGTGCCCTTTGATTCAAGAGCCTGGTGCAGTCCGAGCGGGGCGGGCAGGATGATCGACATGGCTTGCATCTCGAGCGATTCGTCCGACCTCTACGACGTACTCGCCGGCCGGCCGCGCCTGACCGGGCTGGCCCTCGCGCCCAGCGACGACCGTCTGATCGCCTCCGTTCAGGTGATCAACGGTGAGGGGAACGCGTTCGTCCCGGGGCTGTGGGAGGTGGACCCGGCGGGTGAGTGGGAGGCCCGCCGGGTCACTCGCTCCCTCCAGGGCGAGTACGCGCCGGCGTTCGCACCCGATGGGAGGCTGATGTTCCTCTCCAGCCGCGAGAACACCGATCCCTTCACACGGACGAGCTCCGACAGCACGGGTCCGGGGTTGTGGTCGCTGCCGGAGTACGGAGAAGCCGAGCGTATCGTTCACCATCCCAGCGGGATATCCGCATTCACGGTCGCGCACGGCGCAGGCACGGTTGCGTACACGGCCTCTGTGCTACCCGGTGCCGCCGACACCGCGGCGCACGCCGAGTTCCGCGAGAAGCGTGAGAGCGCCAAGATCACCGCAGTCCTCTATGACTCCGGCCCCACGCGCTTCGGGGGAGCCGACCTCGGCCCCGCGGAGCCGCACACCTTCGTCCTCCGCCCCGACGGCACACAGGCTGACGTCGGCGGTCAGGGCGTCGTAGGTGGTGGCGACCTGGCGCTCTCGCCGGATGGCACGCTCGTGGCCTATACGCGGGCTGTCGCAGGCAGCGATCCCGACGTGAACGCCAACGTCGTGGTGGTCGCCGACGCTGCCACGGGCGAAGTGCGCCGGATCTTCTCTCGCCCCGGCCACCACTACCACCGCCTGGTCTTCACCGCCGACGGCAGGAGCCTGGTGAGCCAGCGGCAGCGGGAGTTGACCTACGACACGCCGTGGCGGGTGACACTGGTCGCCTTCGATCCGGCCTCCGGCGCGGAGACAGATCTGCTGCCGGACTTCGACAACTGGCCGTGGCCGGGCTCACCGGTGGTCTCGCCGGTGCCAGGGGACGCCACGGTGTGGTTCACGGGCGACGAGCGCGGCCACTGTCCCGTCTTCCGCCGCGGTCCCGACGGCACCGTCACACGCCTGACCTCGTCCGGCGCCTACTCCTCCCTCTGCGTAGCCCTCGACGGGACCACCCTGTTCGCGCTGCGCAGCACCATCGACAGCCCGCCCGACGTGGTCCGGCTGGACGCCGCCGCGCCGGACCAGCAGCCGGTCACTCTCTGGGCCCCGGCCGACCCCGGCCCATTGCCCGGCACCCTGACCGAGGTCCACACCACAGCAGACGACGGATTCCCGCTGCGGGCCTGGCCGGTGCTACCGCGGGACGCCTCGGCCGAACGTCCGGCGCCCCTGGTCGTCCTCCCGCACGGAGGGCCCCAGATGTCATGGAGCGGCTGGACCTTCGGCTTCGGCCCCTGGCCCTTCGCGGCACGTGGCTACGCAGTGCTGCTACCGGACCCGGCACTGTCGACCGGCTACGGGCAGCGCATGCAGGAGCGGGGACTGGGTCAGTACGGAGGCCGCCCGTACCGCGACATCATGATGCTGGCCGACGCGACGCAGACGCGCGACGACATCGACGCGACTCGGACAGGCCTGGCCGGCCACTCCTACGGCGGCTATATCGCCAACCGGGCCGCGACGCTCACCGACCGCTTCAAAGCCATCGTCACCTACGGCGGACAGTGGAACCTGGAGTCGTTCCAGGCCGAAACCGACCTGCACGCGCACGCACGGCGAATCTTCGGCGACCCGCTGACGCAGCGACAGAGATACGAAACCGACTCACCGCACCTTGACGTACGGAAGGCAATGACGCCCATGCTCGTGGTGCACGGGGGAAAGGACTACCGAGTCCCGGTCGGGCAGGCGCTCGGCCTCTTCAACGACCTGCAGCGGCACGAAGTGCCGGTCAAATTCCTGTACTTCCCAGACGAGAGCCATTCCGTCGGCGCGCCCAACCACGTGCGGATTCTGTACGAGACGGTGTTGAACTTCCTCGACCACCACGTCCTCGGGCAAGAGTGGCACCGACCGCAGCTGCTCTAGTACCGACCGGGAAGGTTCGCCGGGTTGGGGCGGCCACGACGGGGAGGCAGGGTGTCCGATGGAGGGATCGCATCAAGGGCCACTCACTCCACTTTGCACCCGGTGAACGTTGCGGTCACAGCAATAGCGCGGCGGGAGACCCGTTCTGTGAGGCTGCCGAAAGTGCCTTGCGCAACACCTGTTGCGATCATTACGGTGCCTACTAATAGCCACTGAGCTGCGACGACTCCATCGAGAGTTTGCCTCGGGATCGGCGACCACCAGAGAACTGTCGATGTGCCGTGCGGATGAGGAGACCGTTGCTGCCAGGGCCGTGAGATGGGCGAAGGCGTCCGCCTGCTCGTGCCGCCGCGTCCGGTGTGTGCGAAGCGAGTTGGGCGAAGGCGTGACGCGGGCGGCCGGGTGCGGCGGTCGGCAGGGGGAGTCTCCGCGGTTCAGCGGTAGCCCTGTTCCCCTGCCGCTGCAGGTTGCGCGTGCAGAGGCATGGATGGATACGCCACGGGAAGAGAGGCCGCCCGGGCCGGTGGCCTCGCAGCAGCGGAGTGGTCGTCGCACCGGGCGCGTGCGCCGTGGTGAACCTGCTGGCCCGCCACTCATGTGAGTACGGTCATAATCCCAAATCTGGTCAGGCTCTTGTCCGCAGGCGGGCTCCCTGCTTATTGTCGTATGGTCGTAATGTAAAACCTCAACGAGCGTGCGGCGCAGCGTCCTGCGAACCCGAGGGCCAAAGAGGCCCAGCAACTCTCTCAGCCGAAAGGGACTTCCCATGAAGTCGCTGGTCTTGCCGAAGACGATGCCTGGGGCAGCGGACGAGGCACGGAGTGCGGAACGGGCGGACGCCGATACGGCCGCGGCGCGACGGAACCCGGGCGCCCCCGGTCCGCTCGCCTCCTTCGCCCGCTTCGTCGTGTTCGGCGGCGGTGTCGGGGTCGCGTCAAGCACTGCCGTGGCCGGGCTCGCCGGACTGATGCCCTGGGCTGTGGCGAACGCGCTGATCACCGTCGCCTCGACTCTCCTCAGTACGGAGCTCCACGCACGCTTCACCTTCGGGGCAGGGCATGCCGGATGGCGCCAGCACTGGCAGTCCGCGGGGTCGGCCACGGCCGCCTACGTGGTGACCTCCACCGCGGTACTCGTCCTGCACCTCGTGGAGCCGTCGGCCGGAGTGCTCTACGAGCAGGTCGTCTACCTCACCGCCGCCGGGCTCGCCGGCATCGGGCGTTTCCTGCTGCTGCGTGTGTTCGTCTTCGCCGGTGGCCGGACCCGGACCACGGTGCGGGCCATGGAGCCGGCGCCGGCGCGGGAAACGGGCGCCGCCAAGGTGTCCCTGCTCTTCCCGGTACCGGCGTTGTGAGCAAACCGGCCGACAGCGTTTCCTCGCAGATGACCGCCGACTCCAGTGAGGCCTCGGAGGGCCCGCAGCCGAACGTTCTCAACCGGTAGGCGAGGTGGGCACCGGAGTCGGGGAACGAGGGTGTCCACCACTTGCGAACCCGGACGCGGACGCGACATGTATCGGCGCGTCACTTCCTGTCCGCCTTCCGCCAGGACCTTGGTGAAGCACTCGGTGCTCTCGACCTCCAGGCCATCCGTCAACGGCATGGAGACCAGGGCCCGCAGCATCTGCTGCGGGCCCTGGGGCACCTACTGGCCGGCACACCGGTGAACAGCGGGTCGGGGATCGCTTCGGCCCGCGCTCGGAGTCGCGGGCCGACGTTTCGAGCCGGAGGGCTACTGGCACCCGTAGGTGATCCACACGAGCCGGTGTCTGTCCGGCATGGCCCTGTCCGTCGGCGGCGGTCTGGGTGTCCTCGACGATGGGGGCGTACGAGTGGCGCTGGGCGTGGCGCGAAGCTCAGATGATGGCAGGGGCGCCGGCCGGAGCATCCCCTGGGGCCAGGCCGGCAGCTGGGCCACCGGTCTTGCGTCGGCTGGGGATCAGGAACGTCAGTGCCGCCGCCACACTGAGCGCACCGGCAGCGAACCAGAGCGCCGGGATCAGTCCGTCCACGAACCGGGAAGCGGACTCGTAGCCCCCCTGGGCGGAGAAGATGGCCGCCAGGGACGCGACGCCGATGGCGCCGCCGACCTCACGGATCGCGTTGTTGGCGCCGGAGGCGATGCCCTCTTCCTCCGGGGGGACCGTGCTCATGACGAGGTTGGCGGTAGGGGCGAAGAACATGCCCATGCCGATGCCGCAGACGATCAGTGCCGGCACCAGGTCGGGGTAGGACACCTGCGGCTCGACGGCGAGCGCCCAGAGCCCCAGGCCCACGGCCTGCAGGGCAAGCCCCACCGCGACGACCGGTCCGCCGCCGATGCGGTCGGAGAGCGCCCCTGCGAGCGGTCCGGCGATCATGGGCATGGCGGTCCAGGGCAGCATCCGCACGCCGGCTTCCATCGGCGAGTAGCCGCCGACCGTCTGCAGGTACTGGCTGAGCAGGAAGATCGACCCGAACATGCCCAGGAACATCAGCAGGCTGGCGGCGTTGATGGCGCTGAAGGAGGGGTGGCGGAACAGGCGCATCGGCAACATCGGGTGCTTGGCGCGCTGTTCCCAGGCGACGAAGGCGACGAGCAGGAGGGCGCCGCCGATCAGGCCGCCGAGTACGAGGGGGCTGGTCCAGCCCTCGGCGTTGCCGCGGACCAGGGCGTAGACGATGCCGAACAGGCCGCCGCTGGCCAGCACGGTGCCGGGCAGGTCCAGGCTCGGGTTGGTGCCGTGGCTCTCGTTGAGGCGCAGCCGGGCGAGGGGGAGCAGTGCCAGGCCGATCGGGACGTTCACCCAGAAGATCCACTGCCAGGAGAGGTGCTCGGTGAGCGCGCCGCCGATGAGCGGTCCCATGGCGACGGCGATGCCGCTGGCCGCACCCCAGATGCCGAAGGCGACACCGCGCCGCTCGGCAGGGACGGCGGCCGACAGCAGGGTCAGGGTGAGCGGGGTGATGATCGCGGCGCCGAAGCCCTGCACCGCGCGGGCGGCGATCAGTTCGTTCATGCCCGGGGCGAGCGCGGCCGCGGCGGAGGCGGCGGTGAAGATGCCCAGCCCGAGGACGAACAGCCGGCGGCGGCCGAAACGGTCACCCAGGGAAGCGCCCAACATCATCAGCACGGAGAAGCTGAGTGTGTACGCGCTCACCGTCCACTCGAGTTCTTCCAGGCCGCCGCCGAGGTCCTCGCGGATGGAGGGCAGAGCCGTGGTGACGATCAGGTTGTCGAGCGCGGTGATGAATCCGGCCATGCTGGTGATGACCACGGCCCACACGGCGCTGCCGCGGCGGGCCGGTTGCTGGCTGTGCTGTTCCATGACTTCCCTTGACGGACTGGGTTGGTAATTGATCATTTGGATGACGCTGCCGGTGCTCAGCGTGAAACCGAGCCCCGTCAGCGGCAGGCTGCGTGCGGATTCCGCGTGACGGGACCTCAGCCGGCTGCGGACAGAGCGTCAGGACCTCTGCGGCCGACGCTGACTGGGCGCGGCGGTGCTGGTCGGGCGGGTCTGACCAGTCCGGTGTCGTAGGCGAAGATCACGGCCTGGACGCGGTCGCGGGCGCCGATCTTGGCGAGGATGTGGCTGACGTGGGTCTTGACGGTGGATTCGGCCAGCGACAGCCGTTCGCCGATCTCGAGGTTGCTCCAGCCGGAGGCAATGGCGGTCAGCACTTCGCGCTCGCGCTGCGTCAGGGATTCGTGCTTGCGCTGGGGCAGGAAGGCGAGCTGCCGCTTCTGGCCGGGGGCGCGGCCGGGCAGCCGGTCGGAGAAGACGTCGATGAGTTCGCGTGTCAGGCCGGGGGCGATGACCACGTCCCCGGCGGCCACGGACCGGATACCGGTGACGAGTGCGTCGGGCAGCGCGTCCTTCAGCAGAAACCCCCTGGCGCCGGCGCGCAGGGCGTCGTATGCGTGCTCGTCGATGTCGAAGGTCGTCAGGACCAGGACGTGGGAGCGGCCTCCGGACTCGACGATGCGGCGGGTGGCCTCGATGCCGTCCATGCCGGGCATCCATACGTCCATGAGCACGACGTCGGGGCGCAGTTCGGCGGCTTTGCGGACCGCTTCGGCGCCGTGGGTGGCCTCGCCCACCACGGTCAGATCGGGGTGCTGTTCCAGAAGCATCCGGAAGCCGAAGCGCTGCAGAGCGTGGTCGTCGACGATGAGAACGGTGGTCATGCAAAGTCTCCGTGTGGGCGGTGGTGGGGGTGGTGGGGACGAGAAGGGCACGAAACGGGCCAGTCGCCGCGGGAGTTGGGGCCCGCGGCAACCTCTCCCTGGCGGAGGGCGGCCCGGTCGCTCGCGGATGCCGACCGGCCTCTGGTCGTCGCCGTCATGGCCGTGCACCCGTGGGTGCACGACGGTCCGGTGTCCTCGGCGGTGATGTCTACCGCGTTGAGGACGGGGATGAAGATGAGGTGCGCCTCGAGGTACGGGGGCGGCGTCCTTGACGATGTCGGTCAGGACTTCCCGGACGTTGCGGTGGACGGCGAGCTGGAGACCTGGGTGAGGCCTGCCGCGTCGCCCTCGGTGTGCGGAGTGGCGGTGGACCAGGCGGCGCGCGCCCACCGCAACAGGGCGCCGAGGTCGACCAGGTCCGACTGGGGTGTGTACGGGGTGCCGTCCGGCTTCTCGCCGTCGTCGCGGATGACGGCGTCCGCGGCGTGCTTCTCCTTGCTGCCGTTGCTTTGATCTTGGTGCTTGCTTCCCGGTCGACAGTTGGTCGGCCGGTTGAGTGTGCGGAGTTGCCTGTCGAAGGCCCGGGCGGGAACGACATGGCGGAGCTTGCTGATGCCTCCGGTGGTCGGGCCGACGGCGTAGCGCAGTATCGCGAATGCGCTGATCACGTTTCGACGCTACTGATGAGGGGATGGCAGCGGATCCGTCACCGTATCGGTCATATAATTGTGAAAGTTGGTTGCGTGTGGGTACGGGGAGTGGCTCGGTGCGACAGCAGTCCCTTAAGCTTTCAAGCAAATGGACCTATACGGACGGCGCCCTGAGCAGGCAGCCCTTGACCGGATCCTTGACGGTGCTCGCCAAGGCGACGGGGCGACGTTGGTGCTGTGGGGCGACCCCGGCATCGGTAAGACCGCCCTGTTGGAGTACGTGACCGAGTCCGCTGCTGCGGACTTCACTGTCCTGCGATGCGGGGGCACTCGTCTTGAGTCGGGGCTGACGTTCGCCGCACTGCACGAATTGCTGTGGCCGGTGACGGAGCGGATCAGTACGCTCCCGGAGCCGCAGGCCAACGCCTTGAACGGGGCGCTCGGTACCAGTCACGACGTGGCGGACCGGTTCCTGATCGGCGTGGCCGTACTGACGCTCGTCGGCGAGCTGGCCAAGGAACGGCCGGTGCTCATCGTCGCCGATGACGCCCAATGGCTCGACGAGCCATCCGCACAGTGCCTGGCCTTCGTCGCGCGCCGACTGCGGAACGAGCCCGTGGTCATGCTCCTCACCGGACACGACGACCCCGTCGACGGCCCCTGGGAGAAACTGGCGGCCATGGAGGTCCAGGAGCTGGGCGACGAGGACGCCCGGCTCCTCGCCCGCGCCGTCGCTCCACATGCGGACGAGTCAGTGATCCGCCGCACGATCCGCGCGGCAGCCGGAAATCCCCTCGCACTCCAGGAGCTGACCACGTCCGTGGCGGCAGGCGACATCTCGGCGCACCCTCTTGCCGATGAGCAGATCGCCGTCGGACCCCGCCTGCGCCGTGCCTTCCGCGCCCGGATCGAGCGGTTGTCCGCGCCTGCCCGCACCGCACTCCTTCTCGCCGCCGCCGATGACCGTAGCGATCGAAACACCATGTGCCAGGCCGGACTTGGGCTCGGCCTCGACTCAGTCGCGTGGGACGAGGCGCTGCACTCGGGCCTGCTCACCACGCGCTCGGACGGTCGCATCTGCTTCCGCCACCAACTGATGGAGGCGGTGGTCTACGAGGAGGCGCCGCCCGCGAACCGCCAGGCCGTTCATCATGCGCTCGCCTCCGTACTGACCGGTGAGAACGCCGACGAGCTGCGCCCCTGGCACCTCGCCGCGGCCTTGGAAGCCGTGGGCCGACTCGACGAGGGGGTGGCCCGGCTGCTGGAGGAGTCGGCCCACCGGTCCTGGGCGCGCGGTGGCTGTGCCACGGCGGCCCGTGCCCTGCGGCGCGCGGCGAAGCTGTCTCCCTCTACGGACGACGCTGCCAGACGACTGGCTCACGGAGCGAGGGCGGCCTGGGAGGCCGGCCACGTCGACGTGGCGCGGGGGATGCTGGAGCGGGCCGAAGGGGTCTCCTCCGCATCCACGGTCGCGGATCTCAGCGAGGGGTTGCGCGGGCTGATCGAGTTCGCGCACGGCGATCTGGAAACCGCCTGCCGTCAGCTGACCAGGGACATGGAGCGGGTGGCCGATCCCGGGCAGGCGTTCAGGCTCGGCAGCATGGCGCTGCGGGCGGCGTGGGCGGCCAGTCATGGCGCACTTCAGCGCGAGGCGTTCCAGCGGCTCGAGCGGCGGCTCCCGCAAGGGAACTTCCCGAACGCCGACATGCTGCCGTTGCTGCGCCAATGGTGGACGGAGGACCGGCCCGTCGGCACCGATGACCGTGACCAGATCGTGGCCCCCGGCGCTGAAATCCTCACCCGGCTCAGCGGCAGTTCCTGGCTCCTGATGCCACCGGCACCGCTGGCGGTGGCCTGGGGCATCGAGTCCGCCCTGCAGGAGGCGCTCCGCCGTGAAATCGACACGCTGCGGCACACGGACCAGGTCACTGCCCTGACCCAGGCGCTGGCCCAGACCGTGGCGCTCGACATCGCGCAGGGCTCCTGGACCTCGGCCAAGGCGAACGCCCTTGAGGGGTTCCAGGTGGCCGAGGGGACCGGCGACGACCACCTGGCGGCGCAGTGCCTCGCCGGTCTCGGATGGCTGGCCGCAGTGCGAGGCGAGGAGCAGACCGTCGCGGACTTCGCCGCCCAGACCATCGATGAATGGGTGCCGCGTGGGGTGCGCGTCTTCAGTGCCGGCGCGGAGTGGAGCCTCGGTATGTCGGCGCTCTTCGCCGGCCGGGCCGAGGAGGCGCTGGACCGCCTGGTCCGGCTGAGCGAGCATGGGCACGAAGCGGCGAACGACACCATGGCCGTGCTCGCCGCGCTCGACACCGCCGAGGCCGCCCTCCAGGCAGGGCAGCGGGCGACGGCCGAGGAACAGGCGCGGCTGCTGAGGCGGTGGGCCGAACGGACGAACGCCCCATGGGCGATCTCCGCGACGCACCTTGTCCATGCACTGCTGGCGTCCCGAGCGGATGCGGAGAAGCAGTTCCGGCTTGCGCTGGATGTCCCCGGAGCCGCGTCGCGGCCCTTCAACTACGCCCGCACGCGCCTGCTCTACGGCGAGTGGCTGCGGCGGGCCCGCCGTCGTACCGATGCCCGGACACAACTGGCCGAAGCCGCGGAGACCTTCCGGCGACTCGACACGGCTCCGTTGCTCGCCCGCACGAGGGCCGAACAGGAGCTGACCGGGCAGCAACCGCGCCGGGACTCCGCGAGGGCAGGGGCACGGGACACCTCAACGACCCTCACGGCGCAGGAGTTGAGAGTCGTACGGCTGGCCGCGGAGGGACTCACCAACCGGGAGATCGGGGCACAGCTGCTGATCAGTCCTCGTACGGTGGGTCATCACCTGGCCAACGTGTTCCCCAAGCTCGGTATCGTCGCGCGCGCCGACCTCGCGCGCGTCGACTTCGAGGACGGCCTGCGTTTGCTGGGGTGACCGGTGGTGTCCCGGGGCTCCCGGGACACCACCGGTCACCTTTGGTATCCCGGGGCTGCCCGGGTGGTTCCCCGACGCCCGGATTGGCACCCTCGGGATGACCCCCGTCACGGTCCCTTGGGCTGGGTCAGCCGCCGTACCAGGTCCACCCAGGTGGCCTGGAGGCGTGCGGTGGCCACTCCGCGCTCCTCGCGCAGGTAGTCCGCCGCTTCGAAGCTCGTGGAGGCGAGAAGGGCGTGGGCGAGAATGTCGACCTTCCGGCAAGCGCTATGGCCCGGTGGACCCAGATGTGGGCTCAGCGAGATCAGCACCATGGACAGAAGGGCGTGTGGGGCGTTGAGTCGTCGCTGTCAAAGCCGGTGACCGGCGTCGAGATGCTCCACCGGGTAGCGCAGCCAGTGCCGAGGCAAACTCAGCGTGGGCTCCAACCGTTGACGCTGCGAGCGCTCATGACCCGCCTCGCTTGGCGCGGAACGAGGTGCGCCCGTTGCGCCGAACCATCGCGACGGTGGCTGCAAGGCTGCCGCGATTCAGGTCGGGGCGCAGGCCGGACCCGAGGCGATGTATCTGGTCGGTGTGCCAGCTGATGTCCAGTACCCCGTCCAGGGACTTGAGGTCGGTGATTTTGCCCAGCAGGGTCCTCATGCCGTAGCGCACCTGGTGTGCCGTGAGTGCCTCGGCCTGCCCTTCGAGGATGAGCCGGGCTGCGTCTGGCGTGGTGATCGTCGGCCGGCCGATGCCGACCACGTCGCACTCGCCGGCCTGTACGGCCTGCTGCATCGCATCGCGGGTGCGGAATCCGCCTGTGACGGCGAGTGGGATGTCGCCCACGAGCTCGCGAACAGTGCGGGCGTATTCCAAGAAGTACGCCTCGCGTGCCCTGGTGCTGGGGGCCGCCGAGCCGCTCATTGCCATGGACTCGTAACTACCGCCGCTGACCTCGATGAGGTCGACACCTTCGTGGGCCAGCGCGGCCAGCACGGCCTGGGACTCGTCCTCGGTGAAGCCGCCCCGCTGGAAGTCCGCCGAGTTGAGCTTGATGCCCACTGCGAAGCCGGGCCTGACGCGGCCGCGGATGCGGCGGACGACCTCGAGGCCGAAACGCATCCGCCGCTCGAGATCGCCGCCCCAGTCGTCGTCGCGCCGGTTCGACAGCGGTGACAGGAACTGCGAGATGAGATACCCGTGGGCCGCTTGCACCTGTACGCCGTTGAAGCCGGCGGTCTCGCACACGGCCGCGGCCGTGGCGAACCGCTCGATGATGTCCTCGATCTCGGCCGGTCGCAGTTCACGCGGCGTCGTGGCTCCGGGCAGTTTCGGCGGGATCGGGCTGGGGGCCACCGGCGTGTGTCCGATGGCCAAGGGGTTGGCTTGGCGCCCGGGGTGGTTGAGCTGAGCCCAGATCGCACCGCCCGAGTCCTGGGCTGACTTGGCCCAGCGCGAGAGCGCGTCGAGATCACGCTCGTCCTCGATGACGATGTTGCCCGGTTCACCAAGCTGTGCGCGATCGACCATGACGTTGCCGGTGATCATGAGGCCATAGCCGCCTCGGCTCCACGTGGAGTACAGACGGCCGAGGCGCTCGTCGGGTGCGTTGTTCTTGTTCCCCAGCGCCTCGCTGAGCGCTGACTTCATCAGGCGGTTGGGCAGTATCTGGCCGTTCGGGAGAGTGAGGGGGGTGTCCAGCGTGTTCATCTGGGCTCTTCTCGGTGTGGTCGGCGCCAGCCGGGGTTGTCTGGAGGTCGGGTTCGGGGGCGGTGCGGGTCGGCGGACCGTCACATGAAGGCCGGAGGGGGCTGGTAGCCCTCGAGTTCTCGGCCGAGGAGCTCGGCGAACTTGATGGTGGTGAGGTCGCCGCCGCTCGGACCCATCGCCTGGAGCCCGACAGGCAGACCGTCTCGGCCGGTTCGCACCGGGATGGTCGTCGCCGGAGAGCCGGCCACGTTGGCGATGGCGCTCCACTTGACCTGGTCCCAGTAAGGGCGAGACCGCTCGTCGACCTGGATCCGGCGTCCGAATCTGTCAACCGGCTTGTTGTGGTGAGGTGGTGCCGTGGTGGGTGTGACCGGCATGAGGAGGACATCGAAGTCCCGGAAGAACTCGGTCCACCGCTGCCGCAGCTCGTGGCGTGCCACGTCGGCCTGGAGCCAGCTGTAGTGGGACTGGAAGGTTCCGCGCAAGGCGTACAGCGCCTCTCCACGAGGATGCTGGGCAAGACGCGCGAGGAGAGCTGTGTTGGAGGCCGCGGTCAGTCCGGATCGGTCGTAGGTGAACGCACCGAAGAGCAGGCGCAGGAAAATGTCATGACTGGTCGCCATGTCATCGGGGAGGCCGGAGGGCCGCATCTCGACCTTCGCGCCGGCCGACTTGAGGGCGTTCAGGGCGTCGTCCATCGCTGTGGCGACGTCGTGGTCGACGGGGCACGAGGGGTCCTCGGGCCACACCGCGACCCGGAAGCCGTCCAGCTCGCTCGCCCTGGGTGGTGCGAGGGTGTAGCTGAAACCGCCGTCGCGCTCGGGCGGCCCTACCGTCGCGTGGAGGACGGGGACAAGGTCGCGTGCCTCCCGCACCTGGGCGCCCGCACAGGCGAGGTCGATCTCCCCCCACCGCCCCACACCGGGTCCGCCCGGCACGTGGCCGATGAGCGGAATGGACCGCCAGGTCGCCTTGTGTCCGTAGAGGCCGTTGAAGTGTGCTGGGATGCGGGTGGATCCGCCGATTTCCGAGCCGAAGTCGAAAGCGGTCAGCCCTGCGGCTGTAGCCACGGCGCCACCCCCTGCGGAGCCTCCGGACGTGCGTGCGGTGTTCCACGGGTTCAGCGTCGGTCCGAACACCGGGTTGTCCGCCTGGACGTCCTGGTTCCCCGCGGGCATGTTGGTCTTGCCGATGATCACCGCACCTGCGGCACGCAGCCGTCGCACCGCCTCGGCGTCCTGTTCGGGCACGTAGTCCTTGAGGTGGGGCCGACCACAGACGGTCCGCAGACCAGCGGTCTCGTAGCTGTCCTTCAGCGTGATCGGCAGACCGTGCAGCGGACCGAGTTCTGCCCCACTCGCGCGTTTCGCGTCGGCACTCCTGGCCTCGTGCCGCGCCCGTTCGACGTCAAGGGTCACGATCGCGTTGAGCGTCTTGTTGTGGGCGTCGATGCGGCTCAGGTAGACGTCGAGCAGTTCCTCACTCGATACCTCGCCCGAGGCCATCGCACTCAACTGGTCCGCGGCTGACTGGAACGGGAGGTCACGCACGGAGAGCCTCGTTTCTGTATGTGCTGATGCGGCGGGCTCAGAGGCCGAGAGGGGGGCGGTCCCCTAATCATCAATGAACGAACGGTCATACTATTATGACCATACGTTAATGTCTAGTGCTCGTCGCCTTTTGTGATTCCGCGGCCGGGCACCACTCCTCTGCCCTGGTTCGATTGGGCCCGGGGCCCGCGACGGTGGCTCGCCAAGCCTGCGTGACGAACTGAAAAGCGAAGCCCGGTCTGTGATCGCACGGGCGCGCCGGCAGAAGCTGTTTGTGTTCAGATCACTGGGCCGCTTACGCCCCTTGACTGACGTGCAGTGGGCGCGGCGCAAGCCTCTGATGCTGGATCGGATGCCAAGGCATGGAGGCCGTGCCCGGGGCCGTCGTGAGGTGATCGACGCGTCACCGAGAAGTTGCAGACCGGGTCGCAGCGGGTGCACATGCCAGTGAGGCGCGGCAACTGGTGGGCCTCTGTCACCAGATGTCGGAGTCGTCAGACGCTGCGGGGTGCGCGGGATCGGCCGGAGATCCCATCGTGCCTCTGGGGGCATCGGTACGGCAGATGTGAGGCCCGCTCCGACGGCATCCGATCGAACTCAGTGGACGTTAAGTCCGATCTTCCTAGGTTCGTGATCGCTCGATCGAGGTACTGATCGTCGGGCACCATGTGGTCGCTGAAGGAAAAGAGAAGTGCGACCTCGGCGGCCGCCCTTCCGGGACTTTGCCAGAACCGGGGCGTACCGCCGCACCCGGGTACGATCCCCCCAAGCCGCTAAGCCCGTTTCGCTCCATTCTGCTCCCGGACGGCGTCGAACAGGGAGGTCAGAGTGGGACTTCCCGCGAGGCTGCCCAGCAGGGCGTGAAGCGAGTCTCGTTCCGTGGCACCCAGGTCTGCGAGGACTTCACCGTCGAGATCGACGAGTGTGCGGTTGAGGTCGGCAAGAACCTTGCGGCCTTCGGCGGTGATGTCCACGGCGTAGCGGCGACGATCCTGTGGATCTCGCGTCCGCTCGGCGTATCCGGTGCGCTCCAGGTCGTCGAGACTCGTCACCATCGTCGCCGGGTCGATGCGCAGGAATGAACCAAGTGCCAGTTGCGGCATGGCGCCGTTGTCCGCAAGAGCTTGCAAGACGCTGTAGTGCCGCACTCGCAGACCGGTCCCGCCGATACCGTCCTCAGCGATCCTGAACGCCACCTGCCCGAGCTTGACCAGCAGGCAGATGGTGTGTTCGGCCACTGTCCCTGGTACCAGCGGAGCCTCGGACATCGTTTATCCCGCCCATGGTTAGTCATACGTATGGTCCTGTCCATCGTACGAGAAAGCCCGAGGCGGCGGGACCGCTGCAGGCCGACGGGATGCCCCACTGTCCGTCGGCTTACTGCACCGGCGCGTCCTGGGTGATCAGCCGACGATGGCCCGACCGAAGATCTGCCGAGCTATGACCCACTTCTGGATCTCATTGGTCCCCTCGTAGATCTCACCGATTTTGCTGTCCCGGTAGATCGCCTCGACAGGGCCGGGGCTGCCGTCGGCACCCAGTTCGCGCGCGAAGCCGAGGCCTCCGAAGGCTTGGACGGCGTCGCGTGCCATGTCCACGGACAGCTTGGTGGCGTAGTACTTCGCCATCGCGGCCTCGGGCTCCGGGGACGGGTCACCGGCATCCAGACGCAGGGCGGCCTTGGTGCAGAGGGTGCGGGCGTTCTCGATCTCGGTGGCCCGTTCGGCGAGCAGGAACTGCCAGTGCTGGTTGGCGGCCACCGGTTTGCCGAAGGTGTGTCGCGTCGACAGGTGGGCCACGGTGTGATCGAAGGCGGCCTGCGCCATGCCGACCCCGGCAGCCGCGATGCCGATCCGGCCATAGGTCAGAGTCGACAGCGCATGGCGCAGTCCGTGCCCTTCGGCGCCACCAAGGAGGTCGTCGTCGGAAAGCTGCACTCCCGTGAATCGGATGTCCGCGGTGAGCTGACCGCGGTTTCCCATCTTGCGGTCGGGAAGGCCGACTTCCACGCCCGGAAGTGCTGTGTCGACGATGAACATGCTCAGCCGCCTGCCGGTGCGGGCGAGAACCACCACGAACCCTGCGACGGGCGAGTTGGAGATCCACCGTTTGTGGCCGTTCAGCACCCAGCCGGCCTCGGTGCGTATCGCCTCGGTCTGTACCGCTTGCGGAGACAGGTCGCTGGAGGCATCCGGCTCAGTGGTGGCGAAGGCGCCGACCACTGAGCCTTCCGCGACCTTTCGCAGCCACCGCTGCTGCTGCTCCTCAGTGCCCTGCCGCAGGGCGTTGCCCGCCAGGATGCAGTGCACATCGAAGACGGCCGCGACGCTGCTCGAGTAGTAGGCCAGTTCCTCGATGGCCGCGGCAGTGGCGGTCGCCGGGTGGGTCAGGCCATCGCCGCCGACCTCGCCGGGGAAGGGGATTCGGAAGACCCCCGCCGACGCAAGCCCTTCAAAAACATGCCGGGGGAAGCCGTCCGTGCGCTCGTCGCCACCGGCGATCGCCACGGCGTGCGGAGCCACTTCGCGTTCTGCGATCCGGCGCACGGCAGCGCGAACGGACTGTGTCTCTTTGGGGGCCAGGAGCTCGTGGTAGAGCCGGTCGATCTGGCGTGTGGGAGTCGAAGTCATACGTGGAAGATACCATTAGTATCGCGTATCATTAGTCCGACAATCTATTTTGGAGGTTCAGCCATGACTCAGACGCTGGCCGGCAAGACCGTCCTGATGTCGGGAGGCAGCCGCGGCATCGGACTCGCCATCGCCCTGCGCGCGGCCCGCGACGGTGCGAACGTGGTGATGCTCGCCAAGACCGCCGTGCCGCATCCAAAGCTCGAAGGCACGGTCCACACCGCCGTCGACGAGGTTGAGCGCGCGGGCGGCAAGGGGCTGGCCGTAGTCGGCGACGTCCGCGAAGAGGACGATGTGCGCACCGCCGTCAACGCGGCGGTCAGCGCCTTCGGCGGCATCGACATCGTGGTCAACAACGCCAGCGCGATCGACCTGTCGTCGTCGGAGCAGCTGGAGATGAAGCGGTACGACCTGATGCAGGACATCAACACGCGTGGCACGTTCCTACTGAGCAAGGCAGCGATCCCACATCTGCGCAAGGTGAGCAACCCGCACATCCTCACGCTCTCCCCGCCGTTGAACCTCGCGCCGCACTGGGTGGGGAAGCATCTCGGTTACACGCTGTCGAAGTACGGCATGAGTCTGTGCACCATCGGGCTCGCCGAGGAGCTCGCCGCCGACGGCATCGCCGCCAACTCGCTATGGCCGCGGACCCTGATCAACACAGCCGCCGTGCGCAATGTGGTCGGCGGCGCCGGACAAGCCCGTAGTCCGCGGATCATGGCTGACGCCGCGTACGCCATCGTCACGCGTGACGCGCGGAAGTGCACCGCCAACCTGTTCATCGACGACGAGGTCCTCTCGGACGAGGGCGTCACCGACCTGTCCGCCTACAGCCCTGCCGGCTTTGAGGGTGATCTCGCGCTCGACATATTCGTCGATCCGGCCTGATCCCGCACCGCTCAGCACATGAACGCGAGGGCGTTCTCAAGGACCTCGTCGGCGAGCTTCGAGCCGAAGGCGACGCGGGACAGTTGCAGCGACCCCGCCATCATCGCGAAGAGTCCGAGGGCCTTGGCGCGTGCGGGCGTGGGATCCTCGGGTGCCAGATGGCCGACGATCTCGTCCACGATGGCCCGCGCGCCGTCGCTGCCGACCCGATTGACCGCGTCCGGGCAGCGGCCGACTCCTCGAGCAAGGCGACGGAAGCACATCCGACGCCGCGCTGGTCCCGGCGCCCGGGCGACAGACAGTCGCGAACGAGACCGCGACGACGTTGGCGACGACGTCGCCCTCCGATGCGAAGTGGCCGCAGAAGCCTCGGTCGGTCAAACCGGCATCCGACATCAGCGTGGCGGTGCCGGAGCCACCGACACCGTCTAAGTGGACGTTAAGTCCGATCTTCCTAGGTTCGTGATCGCTCGATCGAGGTACTGATCGTCGGGCAGGCCATCTGCTGAGCATGTGCATGCTGAGATGCGGGACGTGAAGAGAGAGCCGTACCACAGCGACTTATCGGACGAGCAGTGGGCGTTGATCGAGCCGATGATCACGGCCTGGAAGCAGGACCGGGTGGCCCGGTCGGCGACCGGAGATCCCGGGTCCTGTGACCTTCGGGAGGTCGTGAACGCGATCTTCTATCAGAACCGGACGGGCTGCCAGTGGCGCTCTGGGGCTGATCATCGGCGTCGTGGTGCTGGCCGCATCCGCCCACGACAACACCGCCGGCACCGCCCTGCTCGACCAGGCCGCCGACCGCTG
Source organism: Streptomyces sp. NPDC058678 (assembly GCF_042714835.1). Taxonomy (NCBI): domain Bacteria; kingdom Bacillati; phylum Actinomycetota; class Actinomycetes; order Kitasatosporales; family Streptomycetaceae; genus Streptomyces; species Streptomyces sp. NPDC058678. Next base: position 130,220 of record NZ_JBHXSG010000013.1, read on the forward strand.
CGGGAACCAGCTGAAGAAGGCCCTGGTGGACCAGGGCTTCAAGGACGAAGTCCTCATCCACGGCGCCCTGTTGGACATCGACGTCGAGGTCGTCCGCCGCAACCTCGACGACCAAGGCAAAGGCTTCGTCCCGCAACCGAAAAGGTGGATCGTGGAGCAGGTCAACGGCACGTTGATGCTGCACCGGCGCCTGGCCCGCGAGTACGACCACCGCCCCGAGACCTCCGCCTCACGCGTCTACTGGGCCTCGATCGCGAACATGACCCGCCGCCTCACCACACCCGCACCGGCCTGGCGAGACACCCTCGGGCTGGCCGCGTGAACATCGCCGACCTTCTGGCCAGCCTCCAGGCCCAGCACGACGAAACCATGGCTCGGGCCGGTGAACTACGCGACCAGATCGAGCACTTGACCGCCGCCCTGGCCGAGACCGAAGTGCGACTCGCGGACCTGGCCACCGCACACAAGGTCATCGCCGAGCTCGCACCGGCCCAGGACGAACCCGAACCGCCCGAGACGAACACCGCCTACCAGGCCATCGTGAACGCCTTCAACCAGCACCCCAAGCGGGAGTCCCGAGCCCGTGAGCTGCACGAGCTCCTCGGCATGCCCACCGACGAGGCGTCGGTCAACGTCACCCGCGCCCGCCTTGGACGCCTCACCCGCCAAGGATTCCTCACCCAACCCGGACGAGGCCGCTACCAGGACTTAACGTCCACTCAGGACTCGAGGAACCCAAGCGCCCTTGCGACGAAATCCTCGTGGTTCTGGAAGACCCCCCCGTGGCCGGAGTCCGGGTAGAGGGGCACAAGTTCGCTCTTGGGCAGACGAGCGGCCAGGTCGATTGTGTTCTGGCTGGGCACCATCCGGTCGTTCGCACCGTTTGCCACCAGGACGGGTTGGCGCACGGCCGACAGGTCCGACGGGGCCAGGCGACCCCATCGTTTGACGGCCTTCAGCTGGGCACGGAGCGACGGCAGCGAGATGTCCTTGTCGCGGTTGTCCGTGCGCTCCTCCAGCCGTTGCAGAAAGGCGCGTCCTGCCCGTCGGCCGCTTGCGGTGTCGGTGAAGAAGAGGGAGAGCTTCGGGTCCTGGCGGATCAGGGCCCCCTTGAGCGTGGCCTGGATGGCAAGAGCCGGAACCTTGTCTATGCCGTGGCCGCCGGCGGGGCCGGTGCCCGCGAGGATGACCTTGCGGACGAGGCGTGGTTCTTCTTCCGCCATGACCTGCGCGACGAAGCCGCCCATCGACAGACCGAACAGATCGACCTGGTCGAAGCCAAGGGCACGGATGAACCGCACCGCGTCGCGGGCCATCCCTTCGATCGTGTCCGGCGTGGAGCCGCCCGACCCGCCCACCCCGCGGTTCCCGAAGGTGATCACCCGGCGCCGTGCGGCGAGTCCGTCGACGATACGCGGATCCCAGTTGTCCAGGTTTCCGGACAGGTGGATCAGGAGGATCAACGGTACGCCGTCCTCCGGGCCGAGCTGCCGATAGACGAAATCCACGCCGTCGACGGACACGGAGCGGGTCGGCGCGTTCGCGTACGACGATCGTGAGGGGGAGGGGGAATTGCGCGGTGCGCTCATGTCCAGGTCTTTCATGTAGGTGGGGCGGGGCGTTCTCGTCGCTGGAGGATCAGAGGGAAACGGGTTCTACACGTCATCCTGACGACGACCTTGCCGGCCTTCGCGTGTCCAACTGTTTCGGTACGGCTGCCGACAGAGGGCCGGCAGCCTCGGTGATGAGTGCGTGTCAGGCGGCTGGGTGAAGTACCCGACGCTCGCCTCGGTGGCAGAACTCTTCGGAGCGGCCTTACCTCGCGTCATGGATGCCGGGGTGTCTGGTGCCATGCTCCCGCGATTAAATTACGCTCATCATTCTAAGCGGCCGGCCGGTGGGCCGCAAGAGGGGCCTTTCTCTCGTGTGTGCCATTTCTCGTGGTGGGTGCGGTGCCGGTCGGTGGCACGAGCGCTTCGATCACGTCTCGACGCGGCTCGCAGGCGGCGGCCCTGAGGTCTCCGGGGCGGCGAGGGAGGGCATGCTTCCTCTTTCGGTACGCCAAGGCCTTCACCAAGCAGGTGGCCGATGTCCTCGCTCCCGACCGCACCGCTGACGCCCGGGTGGTGCGGGGTGGCGTTCGGTTGGCCCTGAGGGCGGGCGTCGCCTCATGTGACGTTGGGGCAGCGCCCGCCTCCATTTGCCGTGGGGCGACATGCGGCCCGGCCGGCAGTCGGTGCGCCCTGGCCGTGCCGCTTCGTCCGCTCCGCGACATCGAGGGCCTGCCTGTGGGGGAGGGGTGGACTTCTCGCGGTACCGATTCGCTGTCTGGGTGTCCCGGCCTCGCTGCCGTCGTGTGCGAGCTTCTCTTGCGAGGTGCATTAAAGTATGGTCATAATTCAATCGTCGGTGAGGCTGAAGGGCTCAACCGAACAGGTCCGACTCCTACGGGCCTTCTGCCGTCGACCGAACCGACTGCAGCCGCAGTCCACAAACCCCCATGCAGAAGGGCACGGCCGTGAACGACGCGCAAGGAGTACGAGGCGACGTGGTGACGTCGTACAAGAAGGCGCCCACACGCACCCTCGCCGCCGGTGGAGTGACCTTCGCCTACCGCGACCTCGGCCCGAAGACCGGCGTCCCGGTGGTCTTCATCACCCACCTTGCCGCGGTCCTCGACAACTGGGACCCCCGGGTCGTCGACGGCATCGCCGCCAGGCATCGCGTCATCACCTTCGACAACAGGGGTGTCGGCGCTTCCAGCGGCTCGACGCCAAAGACCATCGAGGAGATGGCGAAGGACGCCGTCACCTTCATCCGTGCACTCGGGCTCGAGCATGTCGACATTCACGGCTTCTCGATGGGCGGCATGATCGCCCAGGTGATCGCGCAGGACGAACCGCAGCTCGTCCGCAAGCTGATCCTCACGGGCACCGGCCCCGCAGGCGGCGAGGGCATCAAGAACGTGAGCCGACTGTCCCATCTCGACACTGTCCGGGCCCTGTTCACCCTCCAGGACCCGAAGCAGTTCCTCTTCTTCACCCGCACCGCGGGCGGGCGCCGAGCCGGAAAGCAGTTCCTGGCCCGCCTCAAGGAGCGTACCCACGACCGGGACAAGGCGATCTCCCTCAAGTCGTACTTCGCCCAGCTCAAGGCCATCCACCGCTGGGGGCTCGCGCAGCCCCAGGACCTCTCCGTCATCCATCAGCCCGTGCTCATCGCCAACGGCCAGAGCGACAGGATGGTGCCGACGCAGAACTCGTTCGAACTGGCCCGGCGACTGTCGAACGCCGACCTGGTCGTCTACCCCGACGCCGGCCACGGAGGCATCTTCCAGTTCCACGAGCAGTTCGTGGCGGAAGCCCTCGACTTCCTTGAGTGGTAATGAGTGGGGGGCGAGCGGCACGTGCGCCGGGGACGTTGGAGGCTTCTCCGGCCCGGCTGGTCGACCGCCCGTCAATCGGTCATCAGTCGAGGTCGGAGAAGCCACTTCGCGAGCCCGCGAGTGGCCATGCCCGGACGCGCGGAACGGCTGTCGCATCCGGGCTCGGCTCAATGCCCTCACGCATCGCCAGGCGAGGTCGACCGTCACACTGTTGCGGCTCGGTCGCTCCTGTCAGTCCAAGAACGTGTGGGCGTTCTCGATTCCCCGCTCGAGGACCTCGTCGGCGAACTTACGGTCGGCGAGGGCGCGGGACAGTTGCAGCGTCCCCACCATCATGGTGAAGAGCCCGATGGCCTTGCCGCGAGCGGACTGCGGATCCGCAGGCGCCAGACGGGCGGCGATCTCTTCCACGATGGCCGTCGCGCCCTCGGTGGACGCCTGCTTGGTGACGTCCGCGCAGCGGCCGATCTCGTCGAGCAGCGCGGCGGAGGGGCATCCGGTGCTGGGCTGGTCACGGTGTTCGGGCGACAGGTAGACGCGAACGAAGTCCTCCAGCCCCTGTCGGCCGGGCCGCAGCGCGTCGTACTTCTCCATCTGTGTGCGCAGTTCATCGGCGACAACGTTGGCGACGGCCACAGGCTTCCTCCCGTCGCGATGTGAGGCCGCTGCCTTGCAATCCGAGCTCAGTCCATGGTCTGACGTATGTAATGTTATGCCTGCGAGGCCATGTGCATGGCTTACGCCCCGCGGTGGGCGTTCGACCCCAGTGGTGATCGTCGATTGCGAGGTCGAGTGGCGATCGCGGCATCGAGAGCTGAGTATCTAAAAGTAAACTAAACTCGGTTAGTATTGCTTCCATGGATGCGTGGACCGAAGTTCTGCAAGACACCGGCATGGACCCCCGACTCGACCGGGACACGTCCAACTGCTCGATCGCGCGGACTCTTGAGATCGTGGGCGAGAAGTGGACGATCCTGATCCTGCGTGAGGTGTGGTACGGCTCGTCCCGGTTCGGTGACTTCGAACGTGTCCTGGGCTGTCCTCGTAACCTTCTGGCGACGCGGCTTCGGATGCTGGTGGAGGAAGGGATCCTGGCGACCGAGACGTACAAGGAGCCAGGTTCGCGGAGTCGGCCGAAGTATGTGATCACCCCTAAGGGCATGGATCTGGTGCCCGCCGTGATGGGGCTGCTGCAGTGGGGTGACCGCTACCGCGCCGACGCGGAGGGGCCGGCGGTGCTGGCGCGACACCGCGGGTGCGGGGCGCAGGTCGACGTCCAGATTCGCTGCGAACGAGGCCACCCGGTGCAAGCCGAGGACATCGAGAGCGTCCCCGGCCCAGCCTTTCGTATGAGGTCGCCCGAGTGAGCTGAGGACTACTCCTCCGTCAGCTTTCCGTGATCCGGCCGCTCTGTCGGGTACGCGCCTGATGGAGGCGGACCTTGGTGCGGTTTCCGCGGCGGGACACGGAGCACCAGCGGCGGTTGCGGGCCGGGAGCGGTCCAGGAAGCGCAGTGCACAGCGGTCCGCTCCGCAGACGCGTACGCGCCGGATCTCGGCGGACAGAAGCAAGTCGACGGCGTCCTGGGCGATGAGCGTCAACGCGAGGGTGGGAGGCGCATCCATGGGACAGCCGACAGTGGCGACCGGAGTGACGCAGGTGGACGGGGTCCGCCTGCACTACGTCCGAGGCGGGTCCGGACCTCTGCTCGTCCTGCTCCACGGCTGGCCGCAGACCTCCGACTGCTGGCGGCCGGTACTGGCGGATCTCGCCGCCGACTACACCGTCGTGGCGCCGGACCTGCGCGGATACGGCCTGAGCGACAAGCCCACCACTGGTTACGACAAGCGGCGTATGGCCGCCGACATGGCAGGCCTCGTCGAGGCGCTCGGCTTCGAGCGGGCCATGGTCGTGGGCCACGACCGCGGCGCTCGCGTGGGGCACCGCTGGGCGCTGGACCGCCCGGACCAGGTGGAGCGGCTGGCCGTGCTCGACATCGTCCCCACCCGGGAGATGTTCAGCCGCCTGGACGCCTCGCTCGCCTCCGGGTACTGGCACTGGCTGTTCCACATGCAGCCCGATCTGCCCGAGCGCTTGGTGGGGCACGACATCCGCGGGTATCTCGAGTACTTCTTCGAGCGGTGGACCTACAACCGCCACGCACTCACAACCGAGGCGGTCGACGGCTACGTCCGTGCGTTCTCCCGCCCGGGCGCCCTGCGTGCGAGCCTCGACGACTACCGCGCCATGGAGGAGGACACCGCGCTCGACGACGTCGACGCCGCCGAAGGCCGCCGCCTCACCATGCCGCTGCTGGCGCTGTGGGGTTCCGTGGGGCTGCCTGCCCGCCTGCCGACACTGGAGATCTGGCGTGACTACGCCGACGACGTCACCGGTGCCGAGATCCCGGAGTGCGGCCACTTCATCCCGGAGGAGCAACCGGAGGCGCTGCTGGCGCATCTGAGGCCTTTCCTGGCCGGCGGGACGAGCCGGTGAGCCCTTACGGTGACGGAAGTCGATGCCCCTCAGCCGGTCGAGGGCCGGCCCGAGGGGTGCGCTGTCCGAGGGGCCCTCGACCACGGTGTGATGAACCCGCGCGGCGAACGAGCCCGGAAGGCAGGACAGGCTGATGGGCGGCCCGCCGTACACCGGCTGGGCCGCCCCTCGGTCCGGGATTCAGGTCGCGACCGTGACGCCGGCCGCAGCATCTGCCGTGGCCAGGCCGGCAGCCGGTCCGTCGGCCTTGCGCTGCCGGGGCGTCAGCAACGCCAGGGCCGCGGCCAGGGCGAGCGCACCGGCCCCGACCCAGAGCGCCGGGACCAGCCCGTGCACGAACAGTGCGGCGGACCCGTAGCCGCCCTGGGCGGAGAAGACCGCCGCCAGCGAGGCGACGCCGATGGCGCCGCCGACCTCACGGATCGCGTTGTTGGCGCCGGAGGCGATGCCCTGCTCCTCGGGGCGGACCTTACTCATGACGAGGTTGGCGCTGGGAGCGAAGAACATCCCCATGCCGATCCCGCAGACGATCAGAGCCGGCAGCAGAGCGGTGTACGACACCTGCGGCTCGACCGCCAGCGCCCAGAGCCCGAGGCCCACCGCGTTCAGGGCCATGCCCACCGTGACGACCGGTGCGCCGCCGATGCGGTCGGACAGGGCTCCTGCGAGCGGTCCGGCGATCATGGGCATCGCGGTCCAGGGCAGCATCCGCACGCCGGCTTCCATAGGTGAGTAGCCGCCGAAGGTCTGCAGGTACTGGCTGAGCAGGAAGATCGCCCCGAACATGCCCAGCAACATCAGCAGGCTGGCCGCGTTGATGGCGCTGAAGGAACGGTGGCGGAACAGGCGCATCGGCAGCATCGGGTGCTTGGCGCGCAGTTCGTAGAAGACGAAGCCGACGAGCAGGGCCGTACCCGCGATGAAGCCCCCCAGCACCGTTGTGCTGGTCCAGCCGTCGGCGTTGCCGCGTATCAGGGCGTAGACGATGCCGAACAGACCGCCACTGGCCAGGATTGTTCCGACCAGGGCGAGGGACGGCATGGCGTGCGGCAGCGAGCACCGGCATCGACTCGGCTCGGTGCGGATTCTTGGGCGGCTGCCCTTAGGGGAGCTGCGGGTAGAGCACGGAGACGCCTCCGGCCAGTGCGGCCTGGGCCTGGCGGGCGGCGTCGTCCGCGAGGATCTCGTAGGCGTCGGCGGCGATGCCGTCGATGGCGATCCGGGCGATGTCGGCGGGGTCGGACTTGGCCGAGGTGACGGCCCGGACCATGTCGGTGTCCATGTAGCCGACGTGCAGGCCGGCCACGCGGATGCCCTGGTCGGCGAGCTGCACGCGCAGGGCGTTGGTGAGCGACCACTCCGCGGACTTGGCGGCGCAGTAGGCACCGAATTCCGGGAAGCTGACCCAGGACAGGCCGGACAAGACGTTCAGGATTGCGCCGCCGCCGTTGGCCGCGATCTGGGGTGCGAAGGTGCGGGTCACCGAGAGGGTGCCGAAGTAGTGGGTGTCCATTTCCACTCGGACGTCGTTCAGGTCCGCGTTCAGCAGGTCGGCGCCGGTGGAGGATCCGGCGTTGTTGATGAGGAGGGTCACGTCGCCGGTGGCCTGGGCTGCGGCCGCGACGGAGGCGGGGTCGGTGATGTCGAGCGCGATCGGCTTGGCGCCGGGCAGGTCGACCTGGTCGGGGTTGCGGGCGCCGGCGTAGACGGTGGCGCCGCGGCTGAGCAGTTCGGCGGCGAGGGCCCGGCCGAAGCCCCGGTTGGCTCCGGTGACGAGGGCGGTGCTGGTGGAGAGGTCCATGGAGGTTCCTGACGAAATGGCGATTGAAGTATGACCGTAATATTAAACGGGGAGAGTCGGTGCGCGCAAGCGCTCTGCGCGAAAGGTGTGCCCCGCCCCTGGTGCGCCGACTGTGCCCGCGACCAACCGAAAGGGGCCTGCCATGCGCACGGCAGGCCCCCTTCGCGGTCCGTCGAAGGTGGACTCAGAGCTTGACGATCATCTTTCCGACGTTCTCGCCCCGCATCATCGCGAGGAAGGCGTCCAGGGTGCTGTCGGGGCCGTCCCGCACAGGACGATCCGTGCGTGCAGCTTGAGGGCGCCGATCACCGCCTCCAGGTGCTCACCCCCGACGTTGTCGAAGAAGACGTCGATGCCCTCCGGCGCCGCCTTGGCCAGTTGTTCGGCGACCGGCCCGTTCTTGTAGTTGAACGCCGCCTCATAGCCGTACTCCTCGATGAGCAGCTTGACCTTCTCGTCCGAGCCCGCGCTGCCGATCACCCGTCCGGCGCCCTTCAGCTTGGCGATCTGCCCGACCTGGGTGCCGACGGCACCTGCCGCCCGGAGACGAATACCGTGTCGCCCTCCTTGATCTTCGCGAACCGCTGCAGACCGATGTACGCGGTGAGGCCGGGGACGCCGAGCACGCCCAGGTAAGCGGTGAGAGGCGCGAGGTCCGGGTCCACCTTCTGGGTTGTTGCGGGTGGACGATCGGGCCGCGGAAGTCTCGCGCCCCTCGAAGTGGGGGGTGTAGCCGCCGGCGTAGTCGTAGTAGCCGGCAGCTGAGAACAGCACGCCGCAGGTGACGTCGAACTGATCGCCGCCGTTGGTGGGTTCGAGCGTCACGGTCCGGCGTGAGGTGTCGGACGAGAAATCCGCGCGGAGCACCTTGTGGCCGAGGCGCAGGTGCCGATCGAGGTCGTTCTCGGTGATCGCCTCGTGCAGGTAGTCGAGGATCTCGTGTGCGTCGGATGGCGTTGTCCTTGGTCCACGGCTTGAACTCGAAGCCGAAGCTCTGCATGTCGGCGTCGGATCGAATACCCGGGTAACGGAACAGGTCCCAGGTCCCGCCGATCGCGTCGCGGCCGTCGACGATGGCGAAGGTCCGACCCGGCTGCTTCGACTTCAGGTGACAGCCCAGGTCGATGCCGGAGATGCCGGCTCCGACGATCAGCACGTCGACATGCTGGAGCCTCGGTGTCACTGCGGCGGTTTCGCTCATCGGGTTCCTCCTTGAGGCTGTGGCCGCCCGGAACTGGACTCACCCCGGACGGGACTACAGGCCGTCACCTGAGACGCCCCAGAGCGCGCCATCAACTTGATCAGGACCGGGCCTAGAGGGCGGCGTGGCGGGTACGCAACGAGGCTTTGTCGATCTTGCCGACCGCGTTCTTCGGGATGGCTTCCACCACGAAGAACGCGGTCGGGCGCTTGTAGCCGGTAAGGCTGCGCGCGCAGAGGGCTTTGAGAGCCGACAGATCGACGTTCGACCCCGGCCGCGGCTGGACGTAGGCGACAACCACCTCGCCCCACTTTTCGTCGGGTACGCCGATCACCGCGGCCTCGAGCACCGACGAGTCGCCTGCGAGCACGTCCTCGATCTCCTTGGGGTAGATGTTCTCCCCACCACGGATGATCATGTCTTTCGAGCGCCCGACCAGGGTCAGATAGCCCGCGGCGTCGAGGTGGCCCACATCGCCCGTGTGCAGCCAGCCGTCGACGATGACTTTGGCTGTTTCGTCGGGGCGGCCGAGGTAACCACGCATGACGTTGGGGCCCTTCACGACGACTTCACCGTCCAAGCCCGGCGCCACCTCGCTGCCGTCGGCGTCGACGATCCGGATCTCCTGGCCGGGGAAGGGAAGCCCCACGGTCCCGGCGCGCCGCGGGCCGGCGACGGGGTTGATGGTGGAGCCGCAGGTTCCTTCGGACAGCCCGTACCCCTCGACGAGGGGGAACCCGTACCGGGCCTCGAACCGGGACAGCAGATCGGCGGAGGCGGGTGCGGCGCCGCAGACTCCGAACCGCAGCGACGACGTGTCGGGCCGGACGTCCGGGAGTGCCGCGAGGATGCTGTAGATCGTCGGTACCGCGCTGAAGAAGGTGGGGCGCTCCTGCTCGACGAGGTCGAAGAAGGTGCGGGGATCGAACCGGCCTGCGACGACGACGCTCGCGCCCACGAGCAGAGGCATGAGGACGCTGACCACGATGCCGTTGACGTGGAAGAGCGGCAGGATCAGCAGGCACCGGTCGGCCGGCCCGACCTCCAACGCCTGGCGCCCCATCTCCACCATGGCGTCGATGTTGGCGTGGTCGAGCATCACGCCCTTGGGCACCCCGGTCGTACCGCTGGTGTAGATGAGCAGGGCCAGCGTGGCCGGGTCCAGAAGCGGTGCTTGATCCGGCTCCACCGTTCCTTCGTACAGTTCGCCGACGGCGAGTACGGCAACACCGTGCGCCACTACGGCCGCACCGTCCTCGACCACCAGCAGGCGCGCACCGGAGTCCTGGAGCTGTCGAGCCACTTCGACGTCGGTCATGCTCGGGTTGACCGGTGTGATGGTGGCGCCGAGCCGCCAGGCGGCGAACAGCAGGATGACGAACTCGACGCGGTTCGTCAGCTGGAGGGCGACGACGTCACCGGGACCGATTCCGAGGTCCTGGAGCTGACGCGCTGCCATGCGGACCCGGCTCAGCAGCTGCGAGTTGGTGAGGGACTGGTGCCCGTCGCAGACCGCGGCCCCGTGGGGGTCGAGCTCGGCGCGGCGGTCGGGCAGAGAAGCGAAATTCATGGCGGGCGTACCTGTCTCGGTGTGATGCGATCCGGTCAAGGAGTCGACGCGGCGGGTGCCGGGTGCAACTGGCGGGCGAGGAACTCCGTCTGGTCGCGCACCAGTTCCTCGAAGGTCTCGCCGGTGTAGAAGTCGAAGTGGCCGGCGTCGTACCTCTTGATCTCTCCTCGGGGCGCGGTGCCCGCGTACCGGAGGGTCTGGGCGGGGGGCGTGACCGAGTCGGTGTTGCTGACGCAGAAGAGGATCGGCATGGTGACCTTCTTCGCCGCACGTCCGGGCCGGTAGGCGGCGATGGTCGGGATCACCCGTGCCGCCACCTCGTTGCGGAACGTTGTCCCGGGCGGCTGCAGCGCCTGGTATCCGGGCAGGGCGTCCGCAGCGTTCATGAGGGCCGGTGAACCGGGGGCGGCGGCGATGGGAACCATCGCGGGCGCCCTGCCGCGGACCCTGGTCGCCAGATCCCGGGCGAGCACGGGGGTCATCCTGAGTGAGGCGACCGGGCCCAGTGCGAGCGCGGACGCGAGGCCGTCGGTGAACGGGCACTGGGCCACGGCCGCGCGCAGTTCGGGATGGCGGGAGGCGACGGTGATGGCGTGGCCGCCGCCGAAGGAGCTGCCCCAGACCGCGACACGGGAGCGGTCGACGTCCGGGCGGGACTTGACGTAGGCGAGCGCGGCATCCCAGTCGGCGAGCTGACGCTTGATCGACAAAAACTGGCGCGGCTGGCCGCCGCTGTCGCCGAAGTGCCGATAGGTGAAGGCCACGGCGGCGATACCGGCCTGCGCGAAACGCTCGGCGAAGGCGTCCAGGCGCATCTCGCGGGTGGCGCCCAGGCCGTGCCCGAGGACGACGACGGGCGGGGAGGTGACGCCTGTGGGGAGGTAGAACCACCCGGCACAGCTGCTGTCACCGGAGGGGAACGTGATGTCGTGGCGGGTGAAGGAGTGCGCGGTGGTCATCGTTGGCTCACCGTCCGTTCGCCGAGCGGTGCCCGGGCACACTGCCCGAGGCGAGCGCCTGTGCGTAGGTGTCCGGCCGGTAGAGCGGGAGCTCGCCGGTGGCGTCCGTCGTCTCCATGTAGTCGAGCATCAGTTCCTGCCCCTCCTTCGACATGACTCGGGTGAAGAACTCGGCGCGTTCGACGTGCAGGCCGTCCTCCAGGGACATCGAGCCGCCGAAGTACACCGCCCTCTTGGCGGCCGAGACCGAACCCTTGGACCGCTTGCCGAAGCGCTCCGCGAGTTCGACCGCCTGCGCGAGCACCTTGTGCTGCGGAACGACCTGGTCGACCGCGCCGTTGGCGAGAGCCTCCGCGGGCGTGAACGGCTTACCTTCGAGGATCGCGGCCAGGGACCGGTGGGTGCCGATCAGGCGGGTCAGCCGCTGGGTGCCGCCTCCACCCGGGATGATGCCGAGGAGGATTTCCGGCTGGCCGATGAAGTAGTCCCCGTCGGCCATGACCCGCAGATCGCATGCCCAGGCGAACTCGGCGCCGAGACCGAGAGCCGAACCGTTGAGGGCGGCGACGAAGAGGACACCGCTGGCGTTCATCCGGAGGAAGGTCGTGTGCAGACGCTCCAGCTGGAGGGCTCCCCGCATCGGGGTCCTGCGCATCACAGACCCGAGGAGACGGGACCGGTCCACGTGCTTAGCCGCGCGTACGACGGCGGCGGCACCGCGTCGGCCGACCGTAGGGCTCGCGGCGCCCTCTTCCTGCAGCCACCGAACCGCGGCATGGCTGACGAACCGCTCGGGATGCGCCCCGGTGAAGACGACGGCACGGATGCTCGGATCGCGGTCGGCCCGGGTAACCAGCTTGTCCAGCTGATGGGCGATGTCGAGGCCGAACACCTGGTGCCGGCCGCCGTCGACCCGGACGACCAGGACGGCCCCGAGATCTTCGACTTCCAGATGGCCCTTGTCCTTGTACGGCATGAATTCTGCTCCCGTGCTGAGTTCATGGGGGTGGAGACTGCGTGGGGACAACCGCGGAGGCGTGTCGCAGCGATGGGGTCGGGTTCGCCCCGACGGGCTGGGTCCGCACCGGTGGCAGGAGACTGGACCGGCGCGTGATGACGTGTCCCAGGACGGACGCGTGTATCCGGCACGTCACGTCACGTGCGATGTGTACTATTGCCGTGAGGATTACATAACCAAGTTATTTCAGGTGTGTCAACGGTGGAGGCGTGCGAGACATGGCAGGGCGGGCGAGGCTTGATGACGCACCGGAACGGCTTGTGCGGGCGGCCATCGGTCTGCTGGCCGAGCAGGGGCCATCGGCTGTGAAAGCGCGCACGGTGGCTTCCGCGAGCGGACTGTCGACGATGGTGGTCTACAGCCACTTCGGTGGGATCCCCGAGCTGATGGGCGCTGTTGCCGACCATGGGTTCAAGGAACTCGGCAGAGCGTTCGCACAGGTACCGGTGACGCAGGACTCGATCGCGGATCTCTATGCCATGGCCTTGAGCTGCCGGCGGCTGGCCCGCGAGAATCCTCACCTCTACGACCTGATGTTCGGGCTGTCCACTCGGGCGACGTACCGGCCCCTGTCGGATGCGGACCTTCGCCTGAGTGGGCATTCCCCGGCCTTTCGGGAAGCCCACGCTCATGTGATCGCAGCGTGCGAACGGCTCGTGCACTCCGGCAGGGTCGAGCGGCAGGAACCCGAAGTCATCGCCGCCCAGTTGTGGAGTCTCGTGCACGGTTACATCACGCTTGAACTGGCTGACCATTTCGTCGAGTTCGACGACGCCGTGGTGCAGGTCCTGCTGCCGATGGGCGTGAACTTCTCTGTCGGGTTGGGTGACGAGCGGGAACGTGCCAAGGCCTCGCACGAGGCCGGCGCCCGCCTGTACGACTCGATCGTCCAAGGCCACTGAGGAGTCGGGTGGTGGGGCACAGTCCGGTGCCCGGCTAGGACGACCTGGTCTCCACGGCAGGGGCATCGGTACCCGGCGTGAGTTGGTCATGCCTCCCCAACGCCGCGACCTCCCGTTCGAGGGACGGAACCGCCCGGGCCGCGAAGCGCCTCGCCCAGGGCCAGGCGAGCGGTGAGTTCAGCGCTCCCTTCGCCCAGTTGGCCACGGCGACCGCGCGCGGCACGTACACGCGGCTGCGTCGGCGCACGAGCCCGTCGACGATCGCGGCAGCCGCCCGGTCGGCGCTCGTGGTGACGTTGCCCGGATAGGGCAGCCGCCGGCGCAGCCCCTGGAAGGAGGGGAGGTCCGCCTCGGCGCCCCGGACGAGGTCCGTGTCGATCCAGGAGGGGTGCACCAGGCCGACCGTGACGCCGAGATGTGCCACCTCCTGACGGTAGGTCAGGGCGAGCAACTCGGCCGCCGCCTTGCTCGCGCCGTACGAGGCCATCGCGGCCAGCGGCATGAACGACAGCGCGGACGCCACGACCACCACATGACCCCGGCTGCGCTCCAGATGGGGGGTCGCGTACTTGAGGGTGCGGAACACGCCGTTCAGGTTGATGTCCAGGACCCGCTCGAACGACGCCTCGTCCGTCTGCCGCACCGTCCCGTACGCCACCACGCCGGCATTGGCGACGACGAGGTCGATGCCGCCCATCACCTCCGCCGCCGCATCGATCGCCGACCGTAGGGCGGCACTGTCGCGCACATCGGCCTCATGCCACGAAGCGGCGGGGCCCAGGTCCTCGGCGAGGTCGCGCAACCGATCGGGCTCCAGTCCGATCACGGTCACACGAGCCCCTCGGGCGGCCGCCAGTCGGGCCACCTTCTCGCCGATGCCGCGTGCCGCACCTGTGACAACCAGCCTTCTGCCCTGCAAGTCACGTTTCATGACGGCAACATAACTTCGTTATTGATGGGGCGCAAGATGCCGCGCACCGGCCGATGCTCGGTTTACCTGCTGGGTCTCACGACTGGACGAACCTGCACCGGCTGGACCGGCTGGTGGGGGAGGGACCAGGCACCGCGCTTGCGGCGGAAGCACGTCCTGCCGTTTCGGGGCATCATCGAGACGGTGGTGGCAAGACGCCCGCGGCGCAGGTCGGGTTCCAGGCCCCCGCGTCTGCGGCATGATCCGCCGGACGGGCCTAGGCGCATCTTGTGTGCGATGACCGCCTCGGCGCGACCCGCGAGGATCACGTCCGCGGCTCGGCCGTCGAGGCCCGACCGGCCCGAGCGGTCACTCACCTCGCGCTCCGCGAGGTGAGCCTGATGTGGCGGATGACCTTTCGGTGGTGTGTGTAGGCGATGTGGAGGGCGCCGTCCGGTGTCTGCGTTATCGAGGGATAGGACAGTTCGCGGTTGAGGCCGTCGCGGGAGTTGTTGGTCAGGCAGTGGCCGTCGCCGGTCACGAGGTCGGCGCGCAGCGGCCAGCTGAGGCCGCCGTCGGACGAGAGGGCGAGGCTGAGCGGCGCGCGCGGGGCTCCCCAGAACGCGGTCGAGGGGGTCTGCCGTACCGCCGTCGTCACCGAGCCGTCCGGGGCCTTGCCGTCGGCGAGTGAGCCCGTGTCGTCGATCTCGTCGTAGAGGGAGATTCGGCGGGCGGTCGCGTCGGCGGCGCTGCTGTGGTTGTAGACGAGGGCCAGGCGGCCGTCGGCCAACGGGACGTACTGGATCGAGGAGTTGTTGTTCGGCAGGTCCAGCGGTTGCGGCTCGCTCCAGGTGTCGCCGTCGTCCAGCGACACGGACCGGTGCACGGCGTCGGCGCGCCGGCTGCGGTAGAGGGCGAGCAGGGAACCGTCCGGCAGTCGGTGGACGTTCATGTGCACCAGGCCCGTGGAGCCGGGCACGGGGTGCTCGGACCAGGTGCCGCCGTCGTCGTCGCTGATCATGACGGCGCTGGTGTCGAGGTCGCCCGACCACTTCTCGCCGGGGGCGGTCCGGCAGCGGAAGACGGGCAGCAGCAGGCGGCCGGTGGGCAGGACGACGGGTGGCTGGCGGACGAAGACGCCGCCGACGCCCGGGGTCGCGGGGAACAGGGTGCGGGTCGGCTCCCAGGTCGTGCCGTGGTCGTGGCTGACGCGCAGCCGTACCTCGGCGGTGTCCTGGTCTCCGCCTCGCTGGGCGGTGTGCAGCAGCCACAGGGAGCCCGCGGGCATGGGGAAGAGCACGGGATTCTGCTCGGAGCGTGCCGGGTCGTCCGAGAGGCGGACGGGCTCCGTCCACGTCGTGGTGCCGGGCGCGAGCCTCGAGAACCACACGCTGATGTCCGCCATGCCCTCCTGCGTGCCGCCGAACCAGACGCAGCCGAGGTCGCCGCCGGGCAGCACGGTGAGGTTGGCGGCGTGGCTCTGCACGGTCGGTGCGGGCAGCGTGGTGTCGGTGCGGTCGAAGCTGTCGAGGAGTCGGTTGGTCACAGTGCCCCTCCAAGGGTCCGGACAGCGGCCAAGTGCTGGCGGGCGGTCTGTTCCAGGTGCACCAGGTCGCAGGCGGCGATCGCGAAGGTGAAGGAGTCGAGGCGTCGGTTCGTCACAGTGCGTCCTCAGGGGTCCGGGCAGCGGTCAGGTGTCGGCGCGCGGTCTGTTCCAGGTGCACGAGGTCGCAGGCGACGGTCGCGAACGTGAAGCCCTCGGCGAGGCGCTTGGCGGCGCTCGCGCCGTCCGGGTTGTGGATGCCCGCGGCGATTCCGGCGGCCGCCGCCGCCTCGCGTACGGTGCCGAGCGCGGCCTCGAAGGCGTCGGCCAGGTTCGGGTCCGTGGACGAGGCGCCGCCGAGGGCGATGCGCAGGTCGGAGGGGCCGACGTAGACGCCGTCGAGGCCCGGCGTCGCGCAGATCGCCTCGACGTCGGCGAGTCCTTCGGCCGTCTCGATCATGGCGAGGACGACCGTGGTGTCGTGCGTGTCGGCCGGGTCGGGGCCGATCCTCAGCGCCGAGCGCATCGGGCCGTAGGAGCGCCGGCCGAGGGGCGGGTAGCGGACCGCGGCCACGGCCTCGGCGGCCTGCGCGGCCGTGTCGACCAGCGGCACGATCACTCCGGTCGCGCCCGCGTCGAGGGCGCGGCCGATCGGGGCGGGGTCGTTGGCCTCCACCCGGACCAGGCCGACGGCCGTGGAGCCCCGGCTGTCGATCGCGAGGAGGTTGTTGAGCATGCCGGAGTAGCCGAACAGGCCGTGCTGGGCGTCCAGGGCGACGTAGTCGTAACCGAGGCGGGCGATGCGTTCGGTGGCCACGGGCGCGTCCATCAGGCACCAGTAGCCGAGCAGTTGCTCGCGGGCGCGCAGGGCGGCGGTGAACTCTGCGGGGGTCATGGGCAGGTGTTCCTTCGCAGGGGGCGGGGCGTCGAAGTCGCGTACGGGCTCAGCGGTTGTAGGTCGTGCAGGGCTCAGCGGTTGTAGGCGGGCATGGGGCCGCGCAGGCCGGCGCCGACCTCGTCACAGGCGGCGGTCACGTCGGGGGGCAGCGGTCCGGCCTGCGCGGCGGCGAGGTTGGCGCGCAGGTGCCCGGTCCGGGAACCGCCGAGCAGCAGCGCGTCGGTCGAGTCCCGGTCGAGGAGCCAGCGCAGGGCCAGTTCGGTGAGCGGGATGCCCGCGTCCTCGGCGATACGGGTCAGTTCGGCGACCGCGGCGAACAGGCGGGGATCCCAGTAGCGCTGCCGGTACATGTCCGCGAGCCGGGAGTCGGCGAACCGTCCGGTCTCGGGGGCCTTCTCGTAGTGGTGCCGTCCGGTGAGGAGGCCGCCGCCGAGCGGGTTGTAGACCATGGTGCGCAGACCGGTGACGGCGGCGTACGCCGCATACTCGACGTATTCCTCCTCGATCCGGCGGGCGAGCAGATTGTGCAGCTGCTGGGCCACGACCGGGCGTGGGGCACCCACCTCGTCGGCGACCCGCACCAGTTCGGCGATCTGCCAGGCGGCGTAGTTGGAGACGCCGAGCGCGAGGACCTTCCCCTCCGCGACGAACTCGGCGACGGTGGCGAGGGTCTCGGCGAGCGGTGTGGCCCGGTCGGGCTGGTGCAGATAGAACAGGTCGACGTGGTCGGTGCCGAGTCGCTTGAGGCTGCCTTCCAGGGCGGCGCGCAGGCCGGGGGCGGACAGCGGGGCGTGCTCCGCCTGGTCGGGGTGCGGCATGCCGGCCTTGGTGGCGAGCACGATCCGGTCGCGGTGGGCGGGGAGCAGCTCGGCGAGGATGCGTTCGCTGTCGCCGCCTGCGTAGCTGTTCGCGGTGTCCACGCCGGTGATGCTGGCCTCCAGCGCCGTCGCGAGCATGTCCGCGGCGCCGGCCCGGTCGACGGTGTCGCCGAACGTCATGGTGCCGAGGACGAGCCGGGACAGGGGCACGGGTACGTTCGGCAGTTCGATGCCGGTGGTCACTTGCCGGTTCCTTCCGGTGAGGCGGTCAGGGGGGTGTGGGGAGTCCGGGGCGTGTGCGGCTCCGGTGCGGCGGTGGCCGAGGCCGCGGCCGAAGCCGCCAGGGTGCGGGGTTTGAGTCCCCTGATCGCCGTAGGGTCGAGGGCGGCGCGGCGCAGCGCGCGGGTGTAGGGCTCGGTGGGGGCGGCGAGGACGTCGGCGGTACGGCCGCGCTCGATGACCCGTCCCGCCTTCAGGACGACGACGTCGGTGCTGATCTCGCGCACCACGCCGAGGTGGTGGGCGATGACGATGTAGGTGATGCCGGTCTCCTCGCGCAGTTCGCGCAGCAGATCGAGGACCTGGGCCTGCACGGACACGTCGAGGGCCGAGGTGGCCTCGTCGCACACCAGGAGGTCGGGTTCCGAGGCCAGGGCGCGGGCGATGGCGATGCGCTGTCGTTGTCCGCCGGAGAACTCGCCGGGCCGTCGTTCGAGTGCCGTGGCCGGCAGTCCGACGCGGTCGAGCAGTCCGGTGGCGCGGCGGCGCCGTTCGGCCTTGTCCTTCACGCCCGCGACGCGCAGCGGTTCGGCCACGATCTCCAGGGCGGTCAGGTGCGGGGCGAGGGATCCGTAGGGATCCTGGAAGACCATCTGGGCGCGGCGCCGCAGCGGCCTCAGGCGCCGCTCGGGCAGCGCGGCGAGGTCGGTGCCGTCCAGCACGATCCGCCCGGAGGCGGGCTTGAGCAGCCGTACGATCGCGCAGGCGATGGTCGACTTGCCGCTGCCCGACTCGCCGACGACGGCGAGTGAGCCGCCGCGGGGCACGCTGAAGCTGACGTGGTCGACGGCGCGCACGGGGCCGGCCGGGGTGGGGTAGTCGACGACGAGGTCCTCGACGGCGAGGAACGTCGACGCGTCAGTCACGTCGGCGGCCTCCGGTGTCGCTGCTGCTGGGCTCATCGGACTGCTCCCTGTGTGCTGTGGTCGTCGAGCCCGTCCTCGTCCCAGGGCCCGAGGCTCGGGACGGCCGCGAGCAGTTTCCCGGTGTACGGGTGTGCGGGCCTCTCGACGATCTGCTGGGCCGGTCCCGACTCGACGAACCGGCCCTCCTTCATGACGTGGATGCGGTCGGACACCAGCCGGGCGACGCCGAGGTCGTGGGTGATCATCAACATGCCCACGCCGGTGCGTTCCTGAAGGTCCATCAGCAGGTCGAGGACGCTCGCCTGGACGGTGGCGTCCAGGGCGGAGGTGGGTTCGTCGGCGACCAGCAGCCGCGGTTCGGCGGCCAGCGCGACGGCGATGAGGATGCGCTGGAGCATGCCGCCGGAGAACTGGTGCGGGTACGCCTTCCAGCGCGTTTCGGGCCTGCTGATCCGTACCTGGTCCAGCAGGTGGGTGCCGCGCTCGCGGGCCTCGGCCCGCGACAGGCCGGGGTGACGCAGCCGGAGGGCCTCGCCGAGCTGCCGCCCGACCGTGTGGACGGGGCTGAGCGCGGTCATCGGGTCCTGGGGGATGAGGGACACGGTACGGCCGCGCGCCCGCCGGGCCGCCCCGGGGTCGGTGACGACGTCCTCGCCGCCGATGCGGGCGGTGCCGGACAGCACGGCGAGGCCTTCGGGCAGCAGCCGCAGCACGCCCATCGCCGTGGTGGACTTGCCGGACCCGGACTCCCCGATGAGCGTGACGGTCTCGCCGCGTTGGACGGTGAAACTCACGCCGTCGACGGCGCGGACCACGCCACGATGGGTGACCAGTTCGATCTGCAGGTCCTCGACCTCCAGCAGGGCGCCGGAGGCCGGCAGCAGGGCGCCGGAGGCCTGTGAGGTGTCGCTGGTCATGGCTCAGGCTCCCTTCGCGGGCTTCGTCGTACGGATGCGGTCGCGCAGGCCGTCGCCCATGAGGTTGACGCCGACCACGAGGAGGGCGATGACCAGGCCGGGGAGGGTGACCAGCCACCAGGAGGTGGTGATGTAGTCCTGGCCGTCGGAGATGATGCGGCCCCAGGTGGCGAACGGCCGCTGGGGTCCGGCGCCCAGGAAGCTGAGGGCGCTCTCCAGGAGCACGGCCTGGGCGAGCAGCAGCAGGACCACCAGGCTCGCGGGGCGCAGGACGTTGGGGATGATGTGCCGTCCCAGGACCGACCAGCTGCGCATACCGAGGAGACGGGCGGCCGCCACATAGGGTTTCTCGCGTTCGACGAGGACCAGGGAGCGGGTCAGCCGGGCCACTTCCGGCCACTGGGCGATCGCGATCACGCAGGTGATGACGGTGACCGACGGGCCGAAGAGGGCGACGACGAGCAGCAGCATCATCAGCAGGGGCAGCGCCAGCTGGGCTTCGAGGAGCCGGCTGACGACCGTGTCGATCCAGCCCCCGAAATAGCCGGCCGCCGAGCCCGTGGCGATCCCGATGAGCCCGGAGACGACGACGGCGAGGATGCCCACGGTCAGCGACACCTGGCCGCCGTGCAGGATGCGGGAGAGCAGATCGCGTCCGAGCTGGTCGGTGCCGAACAGGTGCCCGTCGGTGAACGGCGGCACCCGGCGCCCGGCGAGGTTCTGGGCGTCCGGGTCCGGCAGCGGCAGCAGGCTCGCGAGGGCCACCGGCAGGGCGACCAGCGCGGTGCACAGGGCTCCCGCCCACAGTTTGAAGCGGGCGCTGCGCCGCTGCCTGGTGGCGGTGGCGCGGGCCAGGTGCCCGGCGGTGACGGCACTGGACCGGGCGCTGTCGGCGGACGGTGTGAGCGTGGTGGACATGGTCAGGCCGCCTTTCCGAGTCGGACCCGCGGGTCGAGGAGCGGGTAGGCGAGGTCGACGAGGAGCTGGACGAGGATGGCGAGGGTCGCCGTGACCAGGACGGTTGCCTGGATGAGCGGGTAGTCGCGGGTCTCCAGGGCGCGGACGACGAGGGAACCGACGCCGGGCCAGCCGAAGACGACCTCCACCAGCACGACGCCGTTGAGCAGTGCCGCGAAGCGGGTGCCGACCGCGGTGACCAGCGGGACGGACGAGTTGGCGAGGGCGTATCGCCAGGTGAGGGCCCGTTCGGAGACACCGCGCGAGCGGGCCACGGTGATGTACGGCGAGGCGAGTGCCGTGGTCATCTCGCGGCGTACGAGCCGTGAGACGAGGGCGAGTTGGAGGGTCGCGATGGTGAGGGTCGGCAGGACGAGGCCGCTCCAGGAGGTGAAGCCGGAGGCGGGCAGCACCGGCAGCAGCACGGCGAAGACGGTCAGCAGCATCACGCCGGTCCAGAAGTCCGGCATGGACTGTCCGGTGATGGTCAGGACGTTGGCGCCGAGTTCGCGCGAGGTGTCGGCGTGGCGGGCCATCCACACCCCCAGCGGGACCGCGACGGCGACGGTGACGGCGATCGCCGCGACGGAGAGCGTGATCGTGTACGGCATGCGGTCCAGGACCACGCTGAGGGCGGAGTCGTGGAAGGAGTAGCTGGTGCCGAGGTCGCCGCTCAGCAGGTCGCGCAGGAAGATTCCGTACTGGGTGATCAATGGCTTGTCGAGGCCGAACTGGGCGCGGATCCGCTCCAGGTCGGCGGTGGTGGCGCTCGGCGGCGCGTATGCGGCGGCGGGGTCTCCGGGGGCGAGCCGGACCAGCACGAACACCGTGGAGATGGTCAGGAAGACGGTCAGCAGGCTCTGGCCGAGACGGCGGGCGAGGTACTTGGTCACGGCTCAGCCCTCCAGCCGTACGGCGGTCAGGTCGTAGGAGTTGATCGGCAGCAGCCGGATGCCGTCGACGCGGGCGCGGCGGGCGAGCACGGTCTTCGGCACGAAGGCCCACATGGCCGGCCAGGTGTCCCAGACGGCGTGCTGGGCGGCGGTCAGTTTGCGGTCACGGGTGGCGGGGTCGGTCTCGGTGGCCGCGTCGGACAGCTGTCGGGCGATGCCGGGGATGACGTAGCCCATGAACGCGTCACCGGTGCGCTCGTCCTCGGCCGTGCCCGCGTACATGGCTTGCAGCATGGTGGTGGCCTGGCCGGTGGTGCCGGGGAAGCCGTTGCCGATGACGTCCCAGTCGCCTCCCTTGCCCTGGCGCCACTTGAGGATGTCGCCGCCGGGCTCGAACTGCTGCAGGGCGGCGCGCACACCGACCTCCTTCAGCATCTCCGCGACGGCCTCCATCACGGAGGCGTCCGCGGCGAACTCGCCCGACTCCCAGATGATTTTGATCCGCAGCCCGTCGGCGCCCAGGGACTTGAGCAACTGCCGTGCGCGTGCGGGTTCGTGGGCGTAGCGGCCGGTGGGTTCGGCGCCCTGGAGGCTGAGTGGGACGACTCCCCGGGCCTGCTCGGCCGAGTCGGTGAGCACGTCCCGGACGAGGGACTCGCCGTCGATGGCGTACGTCAGCGCCCGGCGCACCCGGGCGTCGGCCAGCGGATGCCCCCGCGGCTTGCGGAAGTTGTAGAAGAGCTGGCAGATCCGCACCCCGGAGGTCTGCTCGAGGTGCACGCCGGGCAGACCGGTGAGCTGTTCGGCGGAGTCGGGGGTGATGGTGTCGATGACGTCCAGTTCGCCGCTGCGCAGGGCGACGACCCGGCTCGACTCCTCCGGTACGAAGCGGACCCGGACCCGTTCGACGGGCGGCCGCCCGCCCCAGTACTCCGGAACGCGGGCCAGGGTGTACTCGCCCGCGCCGCTGTTGGCGCCGACCACCCGGTAGGGGCCGGTGCCGACGCCGGAGCGCAGTTCCTCGGGCCGGTTGTCCTTCGCCGGGGTGATGAGGATGTTGGACATCAGCCGGTCCAGGACGGGCACCGGCTTGCGGGTGTGGAGCAGGAAGGTGCGCTCGCCCGTCGCCTCGACCTCGGGGAGTTCGGGGAACAGGCCGAGGATGAACGAGCCGGCGACCTCTCCGTACATCCGCACCGCGGTGGCCACGTCGTCGACGGTCACGGGCCGGCCGTCGGAGTAGCGGATCCCGTCGCGCAGGCGGACGCTCCAGGTGGTCGGCGCGGTCATCTCGAACCGGTCGGCGAGGACCGGTGCGAGTCGCATGTCCGGACCGATGGAGGTGAGGGCCTGACGCACGGCCCGCTGCACGGTCACCGCGGCGTCGAACTGGTTGAGCTTGTTGTCCAGGCTGACCAGCGAGCGGTTCAGCCCGAGCGTGAGGGTGCCGGGGCCGGGGGCGCCGGTGGGTCCGGCGCAGGCGGCCAGCGGGGAGAGAGCGAGACCGGCGCCGCCCGCGGCGCCCCAGCGCAGCAGGGTGCGACGGCTTGGCGTCTCACTCGGTGGAGTTCGGGTCATCGTCGACCTCTCGGGGTTTTTTGTGCGGCGACCGGCTCGGGACGGCGCCCGGTCCCGCAGGACCGCCGTCGGTTGCCGTCGGTTTCTGTCGCGCCGGAAACCGTTCCACGGTTGCGCGAATCACGCAATAGGTCTCGCGCACATCGCGCAGACTGTGCCATCATCGAGCGCCGAGGCCGCCCCGCATGCCACCCCGGCTCGACTACAGGTCCAGGAGGATGACGTGTCCTTCCCCTTCCCCTCCCTCTCCCTCCGCCGCGAGGGGACGGCACCGCGACGTGTCCTCGCCCTTGCCGACGACCTGTCCGGGGCGGCGGAGACCGCGATGGCGCTGGGCGTGCCGGGCCGGATCGTGCTCGGTCCGGCGCCCTTGGACGCGCACGCGTACGGCGAGGCCGTCGTGGTCGACCTCGACTGCCGGTCCCTGCCCGCGGCCGACGCGGCCCGGCGCGTACGGGAGGCACTGCGAGCCGTGCCCTCGGACGTTCTGGTGCTGAAGAAGGCCGACTCGCTGCTGCGGGGCAACCTCGCCGCCGAGACGGCCGCCTGCGCCGACGGCACCAAGGGCGTCGTCGTCGCCACCGCCCTGCCCGCCCTCGGCCGCACGGTCCGCGGCGGTGTCGTCCATCTCGACGGCGTCCCCCTGCACATCACGGACGCCTGGCGGGCGGAGAGCACCGCGCCCCCGCCGTCGATCTCCGCCGCGCTCGGGGACGCCCGTACGACGCTCGTCCCTCTGGAGGCGGTACGGGGCGACGCGTTGCCCGCCGTGCTGCGCGCGGCGATCGCAGCCGGACACCTTCCGGTGTGCGACGCCGAGACGGACTCGGACCTGGACCTGATCGCCGCGGCGGCGCTCGCATGCGGGCCCGGCGTCCGCCTGACGGGCACGAGCGGCCTCGCCGCGGCGGTCGGCCGCCTGCTGAGGCGTACCGGCGGGACGCCGGCCGCCACCACGGCGGGACAAGCGGCTCCGGCTCCGGTCGGGGGACGCAGCCAACGTCCCCTCCTGGTCGTCGTCGGCACCGCCGATCCCTCCGTGCCTGCGCAGATCGCGCAACTCACGGAGCGCGGGGCCCGCCATGTACATGTGCACCCCGACGCCCTGACCTCCGACGTCCGGTCGCCCCCGGGCGTACCGGGTCCGTCTTCCGGCCTGTCGGACGATGTCACCGTCCTCAGCATCGACAGCGGCCCGGGCATCCGGCCCGGTTCGGCACGCCGTCTGGTGTCCACACTCGCTCGCCTCGCCGCCGAACGCGCGGGCGACGCCGACCTCGTCCTGACGGGTGGCGAGACCGCCCGCCGCGTCCTCGACGCGCTCGGCGTTCCGCACCTGGCGCCGCTCGGCCAGATCCACCACGGCGCCGTCCACGCACTCACGCCCGACGGACGCCATGTCGTCACCCGGCCCGGCAGCTTCGGAGACACCGACTCCCTGCTGCGGATCGCCACGGCGCTCCGGCCGGACCTCCCCCACCTCCCACCGCAAGGAGACCTCCCGGTGAACGCGATCCCGAGCGCCGACCACCACCGTTCGCTGCCGCTCATCGCGGTGACCATGGGAGACGGCGCGGGCATCGGCCCCGAGGTGATCGTCCCGGCGCTGCTGCACCCGGACACCCTCGCCCGCTGCCGTCCCGTCGTCATCGGTGATGCCGGACGGCTCCGGCAGGCCGCCGCGATCCTCGGTGTCGACTGCGACATCGTCTCCGTGACCGCCCCGGGCGAGGCCGAGTTCCCACCGGGCCGCGTCAACGTCGTGGACCTGGACCTGCTCCCCGCCGACCTGCCCTGGGGCGAATTGTCCGCCCTCGCCGGCGAGGCCGCCTACCAGTACGTACGGGTGGCCGCGGACCTCGCGATGAAGGGCGCCGTGCACGGCATCTGCACCGCGCCGCTCAACAAGGAGGCCCTGCACTCCGCCGGGCATCTCTACCCGGGCCACACCGAGTTGCTGGCCCACCTCACCGGCGTGGACGAGGTGTCGATGATGCTGTCGACACCCCGGGTAAAGGTCATTCACGTCACCACCCACATCGGCCTGATCGACGCCGTACGGCGCATCGAGCCGGGCCTGGTCGAGCGCACGGTGCGCCGCGGTCACGACGCGTTGGTGCGGGCCGGTGTCGCGAAGCCGGTGATCGGCGTCTGCGGCATCAACCCGCACGCGGGTGAGAACGGACTGTTCGGCTACGGCGAGGAGGAGGAGAAGATCGTTCCCGCCCTCGACGTGCTGCGCGCGGACGGCATCGACGCCCGTGGCCCGCTCCCCGCCGACACGGCCTTCTTCCTCGCCGGGCGCGGCGACTACGACCTGATCGTCGCGATGTACCACGACCAGGGGCACGGCCCGGTGAAGGTGCTGGGCATCGAGTCGGGCGTCAACCTGACCGTGGGACTGCCCGTCATCCGCACCTCGGTGGACCACGGAACGGCCTTCGACATCGCGGGCAAGGGCGTGGCCGAGGCCGGTAGCATGGTCGAAGCCGTGCGCCAGGCAGCCGAGATGTCGTCCGTACCGGTCCGCTGAGACCGCCGCCCGTAGTCCGCAGTCCGCAGTCCGCGCAGAGAAGGACTCCACGACAGATGTCTCCCCTCGGATCCAAGGCCCGGCGCGAACGGATCCTGTACGTCGCCACCACGACCGGCCTCACCAGCGTCGAGGAACTGTCGCAGCGCTTCGGCGTCACGCCCTCCACGATCCGCCGCGACCTCGCCAAGCTGACCGCCGACGGCCGGCTGGCTCGCACCTACGGCGGCGCCATGGCGCTGACCGCCCATCCCGAGGCGTCGCTCCGGCAGCGTACGGGCGAGGCGTTCGAGGAGAAGCGGGCCATCGCGCGCCGCGCCGCCATCGAGGTGCGCGCAGGTGAGACGGTGCTGCTGGACGCCGGATCGACCGTGGGCGCCCTCGCCCACGAACTGCGCTCCGCGAAGGAACTGACGGTCGCGACCACGGGGCTGACGGCCCTGCAGGAACTCTCCGACGTCGAGACGGTGCACGTCGAGTGTCTCGGCGGCACTCTGCGGCCGCTGAGCCAGGGCTTCGTCGGTCCGCTGACCGAGGCCGCGCTGGAACGGATGACCTTCGACCGGGTCTTCCTCGGTACCGACGGCATCTCGCCCGAGCACGGCATCTGCGAGGCAGACCTGCGCCAGACGCGGCTGAAGGAACTGATGGCCCGCCGCGCCGACCATGTGTACGTCCTCGCGCACGCGGCGAAGCTCGGCCGCCGCCCCTTCCACGCCTGGGCGAAGCTCCCGGCCGACTGGACCCTCGTCACCGACGACGGAGCCGACCCGTCGATCGTGGCCGAGTTGCGCGGGCGCGGCGTCGAGGTGGTGCTGACCGAGGTGGCGGCGCCCAACGGGCCGGAGCACCGGACGTCGCCCTCATGACCTCGACGGAGAGCGCCGAGCACGCTGGGACGCGGGCCGGGCGGGTGTGCCATGACTGAGACGCGGCGCGCCCTGGTCACCGGCGTCAGCTCGGGAATCGGCGAGGCGATCAGTGGTCGCCTGCTGCGGGAGGGCTGGCAGGTCACCGGGATCAGCCGCCGCCGTCCGGTACCCGCGCCGGGGCTGACCTGGCTCCGGGCGGATCTGGCCGAGCCCACCGAGCTGGTCCGGACCCTCGTCGGCGTGCCCGCCCCTGACGCCATCGTGCACGCCGCCGGGCTCCAGCGCTCGGCACCGCTGGGCGAACTGTCCGCCGACGACGGCGAGTTGATGTGGCGGGTACACGTCCACGCCGCCACGATCCTCGTCGACACGCTCGCCGACCGGCTGCCCGACGGGGCCCGCGTGGTCCTCGTCGGCAGCCGCACCGCCACCGGAGTACCCGGCAAGAGCCAGTACGCCGCGACCAAGGCTGCCCTGCCCGCGCTCGCGCGCTCCTGGGCCGCGGAACTGGCCGTCCGTGGCATCACCGTCAACGTGATCGCCCCGGGCCCGACCGACACTCCGATGCTGTCCGACCCCGGCCGCGTCCGCACGCCCCCGGCAAACCCGCCCCTGGGCCGGTTCGTCTCTCCCGACGAGGTCGCCGGCCTGACCGCGTTCCTCCTCGGCCCGGACGGCGGAGCGATCACCGGGCAGCAACTCGTCCAGTGCGCCGGGGCCTCACTGTGACATCTGCGCGCCGGCATGCTGCTGCTGGGCGCCCCGAACGTCGCTGCCGCCCTGCTGAACAGCTTTGCCGCCACCGGCACCAGGTCGAAGCGCCAGGTTCGATGCCGAGCCGGAAGGCTGCGGTGTCGCCGGAGCCGCCGTCTGCCAGGCAAGATGGACTTCGACGCCCCAGACCAGGTCTCGTCCATCATGTCCAGGGCCAGTTGCCACTTCTCGAACATGGCCCACGTCCAGCGGGATGCCGCACCGTTCACGGCGGGCCGCCCTGGTGGATCGGCCTACGGCAAGGTGGGATCCCAGCTAGTGGGGAGGAACAAGCCCTCAGTCGCTCGCCGCGGAATGCTCGGGCTGCCGCCGCAGCGCTTCTACCAGCTCCGGGATGCCCCCTGGGCCTCGGCTGGGGCTGCCGGCTGGCCGGGAGGAGTGATCGAGCGGACCGTCCTCGCCGTGCGCTTGCCGGCGGGCGTACCACTTCGCCAGGCAGCGGTGGGATGTGCCGGGCTCAGCGGCGATGTGCGTGATCGGACGCCCAGCGTCCACACGTTCGCATCATCGGCGGCGCCCTTCCGGCGTCAGCGGGGAATTGGGATACCCCGCCATGTCAGCCCGTCCTGGTCCCAGATGTGGCACTCATCCTTTTCAGCGTGCACCTGGGCACTGACAATGACCCCGCGCCGAGGGCGCGCGACGGTCAACGTGCATCGTGATCATCCCCAGGCGCGAGCCGATCGAGTCGCCCGCTGGTCCCCGGCCC
Organism: Streptomyces sp. NPDC058678; assembly: GCF_042714835.1. Classification (NCBI taxonomy): domain Bacteria; kingdom Bacillati; phylum Actinomycetota; class Actinomycetes; order Kitasatosporales; family Streptomycetaceae; genus Streptomyces; species Streptomyces sp. NPDC058678. The sequence continues at coordinate 158,099 of NZ_JBHXSG010000013.1, forward strand.
GTGGCTGTCAGGGGGTCATGCGGTTGAACTTGCGCACGGACTTGTCGAAGGTCCGGGCGGGGAGGATGCGGCGCAGCACCTTGAGGCGTGGGGCAAGCGAGCCGGCGGGATAGCTCAGTTTCGGCTTCCGGTCGGTCGCTGCCGCGACGACCACCTTGGCGATGACGGCGGGATCGTCGCCGCCCCTCAGCTGCTCCTGCGTCACCTCCTCGTAGATGGCCCGTTGGCGGTCGTATACCGGTGCAGGGGTGTCGGCCTTCACCGAATTCGTGTCGAACGGGGTGTTGAGGGGGCCGGGCTGGACGCGCAGGACCCGAACGCCATGCTCGCGGACCTCGTGGTCCATGGACTCGGTATAGCCCTCGACCGCATGCTTGGTCGCGATGTAGACGGACATGAAGGGGTTGCCGACGAACCCGCCCAAGGAGGAGACGTTGATGATGCGTCCGTGGCCCCGGCCGCGCATGTGCGGCAGGACGGCCTTGGTCATGCGCATGAGGCCGAAGACGTTCACATCGAACACGCGCTGCGCCTGGGCGACGGAGATTTCCTCGGCGGCGCCGTCGATGCCGAGCCCGGCGTTGTTGACCAGGACATCGATCCGCCCGAACCGCTCGATCACTTGCTGGACGACGCTGCTCACCGAGTCGTCGCTGGTCACGTCGAGGGCGAGGAACGTCATACCGCTGCCAGGAGTGCTCCCCGACGTCTTCCGGCTCGTCCCGACCACGTCGAACCCGGCCTCGGCGAGTGCGTGCGCTGTCGCCTTGCCGAGACCCGAGGACGCGCCCGTCACGAGTGCCACGGCCGACTTGATGTCATGACTACCTTCTGATCCTTTACATTACGACCATACTGCCATGGGGTCTGCTCGGGGCAACCTGATCGCTATCGCCGACATTCCCGCACCTTGTTTCAGCCGTGTACGCCCCTGGCCGCTGCGCACTCGCACCCACGGCCGTCGATGTTCTCCCGCAGCCACGGCAGGGCCGCGACCTGGTCGGCGCAGCGATGTTCATCGCAAGCAGCAGTCCGCGGTTCGCCGGCGCCCCGTCGATGCAGGCGAACCCCTCCATGCCGACTTGGTTGTTGAAGGTCACCACGACGAGATTCCCGTAGCCGGCCAGCCGGCCAGCCGGCCAGCCAGCCCGCATCGGGGGCGGGGTCGTCGCCGGCACCGAACCGGTAGGCCCCGCCGTAGATCCACACCATCACCGGGCGCCTCGTCGCCGGGTCCGGATCGGCTCAACGGCTCCTGCGGTGGCGGGGGACCGATCACGAACGTCTCGCGCGTGCCCTCCCATCGACGCACCACCCGCGGCGCGGCGAAACGCAAGCTCCCCGCCGGGGGCTCGGCGAACGGGATGCCCGGAAGACCGCGAGACCCTCGTCCGGGCGTCCGGACGCCCGGCCGGACAGGCCGCGCATCATCCTCAGGATCGTGCGGTCCGAACCGCGGGGGCTGCCTGTCCGTGACGGGCGGGCACCTCAGGCGAGCGAGGTCCAGACGCTCTTGACCTCCGTGTACGCGTCGATGGCGCCTCTGCCCATCTCCCGGCCCCAGCCGCTGGCCTTGAACCCGCCCCAGGGGGCGGAGGCGTCCACGGGGTTGGGCATGTTGATGAACACCGTGCCCGCGCGGATGGAGCCCGCCACGCGGTGCGCCGCGCCCACGTCGCGGGTCCATACGGCCGCCGCCAGGCCGTACTCGGTGTCGTTGGCGCGGGCGACGGCCTCGTCCTCGTCGTCGTACGGCAGGACCGACAGCACCGGGCCGAAGATCTCCTCGCGGGCGATGCGCATGTCGTCCCGTACACCCGTGAACACGGTCGGCTGGTAGAAGAAGCCCGGCAGGTCGTCGACCGGGGCCCCGCCGGCGAGCAGCTGGGCGCCTTCCTCGACCCCGCTGCGCACCAGTGCGTGGACGTGGTCACGGTGTTCGCCGGTGACCAGGGGGCCGAGTTCGGTGTCGGGCGCGCTGCCCGCGCCGATCCGCATCCCGCTGACGGCCTTGGCGCAGCGCTCGGCGAACTCGTCGGCGAGGGAGCGGTGGACGAGGAACCTCGTGTAGGCGGCGCACACCTGGCCGCTGTTGAGGAGCGCGCCCTGAAGACAGCCCGTCACGGCTGCGTCCAGGTCGGCGCCGGGCAGTACGAGGCTCGGTGCCTTGCCGCCGAGTTCGAGCGAGACGCGCTTGAGGTTGCCCGCGGAAGCCCGGACGATCTCTTTGCCGGTCTCGGTCGAACCGGTGAAGGAGACCTTGTCCACGCCGGGGTGCTCGACGAGGGCCCGGCCGGCCTCGGGACCACCGGTCAGCAGGTTGATGGCGCCGTCCGGCACACCGGCGGCCCGACACAACTCGACGAGCCGCACCGTGGTCATGGGGGTCTGTTCCGCGGGTTTGACGATCACGGTGTTCCCGCAGGCGAGGGCCGGTGCGATCTTCCAACTCGCGATCATGAGCGGGAAGTTCCACGGGGTGATCAGCACGCACACTCCCACCGGCTCGCGCTTGGTGTACTGCAGCACGCCGGGGATGGACAGTGGCGCCGTCTCGCCGTAGATCTTGGTGACCCAGCCGGCGTAGTGGCGGAAGTGCTCGGCAGCGGTGGCGACGCTGACCGCCGTGGAGACGCCGAGCGGCTGGCCCTGGTCGCGCGTCTCCAACTCGGCCAGTTCCTCGGCGTGTTCTTCGATGAGGTCGCCGATGCGCCACAGGATCCGGGCGCGCCGGGCCGGGGTGAGTCCCGCCCACTCCGGGTTCTCGAAGGCGGCGCGGGCGGCGCGTACGGCCGCGTCGGCGTCCGCGGTCCCCGCCAGGGACACCTGGGCGTGGGGTTGCCCCGTCGCCGGGTCCAGGGTCTCGAACTCCGCTCCGGAGGCCGCGGCTTGCCACTCGCCACCGATGAAAAGGGTATTGGTCACAGCTGTGCTCCCAGGATGAGGTCGGCGCAGCGCTCGCCGATCATGACGGCAGGTGCGTGGGTGTTGCCGGAGGTGACGGAGGGCATGACGGAGGCGTCCGCGACGCGCAGCCCGGCCACGCCGTGTACGCGCAAGTGCGGATCGACGACCGCCATACGGTCGATGCCCATACGGCAGGTGCCCACCTGGTGGTGATAGCTGAGGAGAGTCCGCTTGATGTACGCGGCGACCTCCTCGTCCGTACGTACGTACGGTCCGGGTGCGACCTCGCGGGCACGCCAGTCGCCCAGCGACTTCTCGTCGCCGATCTCCCGCATCTGCTGCACGGCCCGCACCATCGCCGCGAGGTCCGACGGCTCGGAGAAGTAGCCGGGGTCCAGGGCAGGAGCCTGGGTGGGGTCGGCCGAGCGCAGCCACAGGCGGCCGCGACTGAGCGGACGGATCGTCCCGGCGAGGACCGAGAAGCCGTGGCCCTCTTCCGGAACGTTCATGTCGGGCACCGGCAGTGGCAGGTGAGACATCAGCGGCTGCAGGTCCGGCACGGCCAGCGTCGGGTCGGACTTGGCGAAGTAATGGGCCTCCAGCGCGTTGGCCGTACCCTGCGGCACCGGCCGTGCCGACTCCCACACCACCGGAGCGAGGGTGTGGTCGTGCAGGTTCGCGCCCACTCCCGGCAGGTCCGCGGTCACCCCGATCCCGAGGGCCCGCAGCTCGTCCGCCGGCCCGACACCGCTGAGCAGGAGCAGCTGGGCCGATCCGATGGTGCCGCCGGACAGGATCACGTCCCCTTCGCAGCGGATCTCCGTCGTACGGCCTTCGCGCAGCAGCTCGACGCCCCGCGCCCGGCCACCGTCCACCAGGACTCGCGTGACCGCGGCGCCGGTCATCACTGTCAGCAGCGCGCTGTCGAGCACCGGCTGCATGAAGGCGGTCCACGCGCTGACGCGCTTGCCATCGCGGATGTTGCGGTGCAGCAGGTTCACGCCCAGCTGGTCCTGGCCGTTGCAGTCGTCGTTGTACGGGATCCCGTAGTCCTGGCAGGCCTCCACGAAGGCGGTGGTCACCGGGTTGGGGGAGTGGTTCCGGCTGACGGGCAGCGGGCCGCCGGCCCCGTGGTAGTACGACGCGCCGTCCTCGAAGTCCTCCGAGCGTTTGAAGTACGGCAATACCTCGTCGTACGACCAGCCCGCAGCTCCCTGGTAGGCCCAGCTGTCGTAGTCGGCCCGGTGGCCGCGGACGTAGATCATGCCGTTGAGGGCGCTGGAGCCGCCGAGGACCTTGCCGCGCGGCCAGAACACCTGGGTTCCGGAGGCGTGCCGCTGGGGTTCAGTGGTGTACGCGTGGTCCTGTGGGGAGTTCCACAGCTCCCACAGGCGCCCGGGGTCGTGGATGGCCGGGTTGTCGTCCCGGTCGCCCATCTCGATCAGCAGGACGGTCCGGCCGGCGTCCACGAGTCTGCGCGCGAGCGCACAGCCCGCGGACCCGGCGCCCACCACGATGTGGTCGTAAACGGTGTGTGTTGCTCGCATGACGGGAGGGTCACAGGCGGACGGGGTACCGGCTTGTGCGGCGGTGCACCGTCTCTTGTGGAGGCGGGCACGAACGGCTGAGTGCGGGTCGGGACAGGCCCCCTGACCGGTCGCGCGTTGCCCTTACCGGCCGATGGGTGGCCCGGCAGCTGCTTGGGTGACCGGCCGGACCGCGCGGGCGCACAGCTCGTCCCAGGCAGCACGTGACGGCCAGGACCACCTCGGTGGTCCTGGCCGTCACGGGAGTCGTAGCAAAGGGGCCGGGTCAGGAGACGACGGCTTCGCTCGTGGTTCGCTCCGCAGCGCCGTGGCGGACCGCCGCCGCGTTCTTCCTGCGCAGGACGGCGGGAGCCGTCTCCTTCAGTCCGAGCGCCAGCAGGACGACCAACGCGGCACCCGCTGCCGAGATGTACATGGCCGTCTCAAGCCCCCAGTTGTCGGAGGCCCACCCGGCGATCACCGGAGCGAGGAAACCGCCGGCGAGCTCACCGATGCCCATGACGAGGCCCAGCGCGGTCGCCAGCGCGCCGCGGGGGACGGTCTCCGCCGGGATGGTCGCCATGAACAGGGTGAAGCAGCCGAGGCCCGTATACGTGAGCACGACCACTGCGCCGAGCACCAGAGGGCTGCTGACATACACCACGGCCAGGGGACAGAGCGCGGCCATCACCGTGAAGACGATCAGTGTGTTCTTGCGGCCGAACCGGTCCGAGATCCCCGGTGTGACGAAGCCCCACACGACCCACGCCACCCCGAGGCAGGTGACGACGCCGCTCATCGTCGCGGGTGAGAAGCCCTTGACCGAGGTCATGTAGACCGGCGCGAACGTGATGATGACGAAGAACCAGGTCATGTACGCGCAGGCGATCAGCACGCAGAGGATGATGTTGCGCTGCCGGAGGATGCTGCCGATGCTCGGCTTGGCCGCGGCATCCACGGATTCCGCCACGGGCTCCGTCATCACACAGCCACCCGGCGGCTCCTCCCGTACCGACCGCCAGATCCACAGGGCGAGCAGCAGGCCCGGGACGATGGTCATGACGAACGCCAGTCGCCAGCTGTACTGCGTGGCGATCCACACCACCGCGAGCGGGCAGAGGATGCCGCCCAGCAGCCCGGCCGAGGACCCCTGCAGCAGACCCATGTTCAGACCGCGCCGGTGCTCCTGGGACGCCTCCACCATCAGGGACTGTGACGCCGGTAGAACGGCACCTTCCGCCAGCCCCATCAGCGCCCTGGCTCCCAACAGCGCGGCGAATCCGGTCACCAGCCCGCTCGACGCCGAAAGGCAGGAGAAGAGCACCACGGCGATGATGATCACGGGTTTACGACGGCCGAGCCGGTCGGACAGGCGTCCGGAGATCATTCCGGACAGGGCCCAGGTCAGGGCGAGGACTCCGGAGAGGGTGCCCAGGGCGGTGTTCGAGAGGGGGATGTCCTCGCTGATGAAGGGGACGAGGAAGAGAAGTGCCTGCCGGTCGAAGAAGACGAGGCCGAAGCCCAGGAAGAGGATGACGAGCAGCTTGTTCTCGTAGCGGCGGGCGTCGGGGCCGGCACCACCGAGCGGAGGGGGCGCGGCGGATCGCTTTCTCAGCATGAATGCCTCATTCGTCGGATGAGCGGGAGCCGGAGAGGCAGGAAGGGAGGCTGCCGTGGGGAGAAGAGACAAGGCGGGGCTGCCGATCAGCGCGGTGACGCTCTCCGACCCTGGGGGAGGTCGGGACGTCAGCCCGTTCCTGTGTCTGTGGATGTTCCTGCGCAAGCCGCTCACTGGCGCCCGCGAGGCGGGCCCGTGAGGAGTGTGCGGCTCTCTCTCACGACCGGAGGGTGCACCTCGGCGGCCCACTCCGGCTTGCGTGCTGGTGCACCGGCCCTTGCTGGGGCGGGCACGATCGGCAGATCCGCTGAAGGGCAGCGAAACCGCGTGGCCGCCGCTGAGCGCTCCCTAGATGATCCATTCCAAAGGTTCGTTGATGACTCGATGACCTGCCACAACGCAGTCGCCCGGAGCGGGGCCGGGCCGGCGCCGACGACTCCGGTCGAACCGACGGGGCCTGCGCCATCCGATCAACTGTCCGTCATCCGCTGTCACATGGAGATGGGGCCGAGGTCGGCGGCGGTCTGGGCCAGTGCGCGGAGGGTGGGGCCGTCGGCGGTGGATCGCCACGTGAGGGCCCAGTGGAGGGTGGGGGCGTCGGGAACGGGGAGGAAGACGATGCCGGGGGGACGGTTGTAGCGGGCGGCGATCTCGCCCAGCGGGTGGACACACTGTCCGGAGGCGACCAGGGAGAGAACCTCGTGGAAAGTCCGCGCGGCGGGCCCGCGCGGGATACGGCGACCGAGCGGCGTACGGGTGGGGACCATGGCCGCTATCCAGTACTCGGGGGCGTCGGGGCCGAAGTCGACGACATGGTTGTCGCCGAGGTCTTCCAACGACGCGGTGCCGCGCTCGGCCAGCGGATGGTCTGCCGCCACGGCGAGCACGCGGCCTCCGGTCAGCACGGTCGGGCCGACCGTGAGGTCCGGTTCGGCCACCGGAAGCCACAGCACGTGCGCGTCGTGCTCTCCGGTGCGCAGTGCGGTGAACGGGTCGCTGCCGTTGATCTCGCCGAACTGGACATCGCTGCCGGGGTGGCGGGAGCGGAAGGCCTCGATGAGGGGGCGCAGTTCGTGGCCGGCATGGCCGAACACACCCAGGCGCAGGGTCTGCCTCGTCCCCGCGCCGGCCGCTTCGGCGCGGGCGAGCCCTTCCCGGAGGAGGTCGACGGCCTGCTGGAGGTCCTCGCGCAGACGCCGGCCGACCGGGGTCAGGGCGACGCGCCGGCTGGTGCGGTCGAACAGGACGACGCCGAGGCGCCGTTCCTGCTTGGCGATGGCCTGACTGACGCGGGCCTGCGACACATGAAGCCGCTCCGCCGTGCGGCCGAAGTGCAGTTCCTCGGCCAAGGTCAGGAAGATCTCGATGTCACGCAGCTCCATGCACAACCCCCACCCCATGCATAACCGCCACATTATGAATAGCCCAAGGAACCTTACATTGTTCCGCCGGCCCGCCCGCGCCGATGCTGGATCCATCACCACCGGACAGGCGGCACACGCCTGACGCACACATGGATGGGGAGGGAAACCGATGGGCGACATGCGGGCCATCGCCGATCGCGTCGAGATAGAGGCGCTGCGAGCCGAGCTCACGGACGCGGTGATGATGCGTGACTTCGACCGTGCCGCCTCGCTGTTCACGCCCGACGGCGCCATGTGCTGGCCGCACATCGGCAGGGAGTTCGTCGGCCGCGAGGAGATCCGCGCGGGGATCGAGTGGGGCCAGTCGCTCTGGGAGTTCTTCGTGCAGAACGTCCACCCGGGCGTCATCCGGCTGGACGGCGACACCGCGGCCGGCCGGGCGTACGTCCAGGAGTTCGGACGGATGCGCGACGGCAGCTCACATCTGAACCACGCCGTGTACCACGACCGTTACGAGCGCACCGCCGACGGCTGGAAGTTCAGCGAGCGCGCCTACGAGGTCCGGTACCTGGACGCCACCCCGCTCCGCGGCTCGGCGCCGCAGCGCCTCAGCTGATCCGTCCGGCACGCCGTCACGGCGTGCCAAGTCGACATCTTGCGTGCGAATCCCTGAAAGCGGAGGAGAGAAACCATGGCTGAGAACATCGAGGTCGTCGTGATCGGCGGCGGTTACGCCGGGGTCATGGCGGCCAACCGGCTGACACAGCGCGACCAGGTGACCGTGACGCTGATCAACGCCCGCCCGGACTTCGTCGAGCGGATCCGACTGCACCAGCTGGCGGGCGGGACGCACAAGGCCGTCAACGACTACCGGAAGGTCCTGGGCGAGCGCGTCCGGCTGGTGGTCGACACCGTGACCCGGATCGACGCGACGGGGCGCGGGGTGCAGCTGGCGAGTGGCGGCACGGTCGGCTACGACTACCTGATCTACGCGGTGGGCAGCGGCAGCGCCGACCCGGGCGTGCCCGGAGCTGCCGAGTTCGCCCATCCGATCGCCACGTTCGAGGAGGCGCAGCGGCTGCGGTCGGTCCTCGACGCCGCTCCCGCCACGGCCCCGGTGACGGTGGTCGGAGCCGGTCCGACCGGCATCGAGGCCGCCGCCGAACTGGCGGAGGCGGGCCGCACCGTGACTCTGGTCTGCGGCGGGCTGGTCGGCCCCTACCTGCACCCGAACGGCCGCCGCTCGGTCGCCAAGCGGCTGGCCGCCCTCGGTGTGACCGTGCTGCAGGGCCCCGGCACGAAGGTCACGGAGGTGACCGGCGACACCGTGCGGCTCGGCGACGGCCGTGAGCTGGCGAGCGAGGTCACCATCTGGACCGCCGGGTTCGGCGTGCCGGACCTGGCCGCCCGCAGCGGGCTCAGCACCGACACCCTGGGCCGCCTGCTCACCGACGAGACCCTGACGAGCGTCGACGACGAGCGGATCGTCGCCGCCGGGGACTCGGCGGCACCGTCGGACATGCCGTTCCGGATGAGCTGCCAGGCCGCCGGCCCGCTGGGCGCGCACGCCGCCGACACGGTGCTCAGCCGCATCGCGAGCAAGCGGCCCGCACCGATCGACCTGGGGTTCGCCGGCCAGTGCATCAGCCTGGGGCGCCGCGCGGGCGTCTTCCAGTTCGCCCACAAGGACGACACCGCCAAGCGGCTCCACGTCGGCGGCCGGACAGGCGCGAAGGTGAAGGAACTCGTGTGCAAGCTCACCGTCAAGCAGCTGGTGGACGAGGCACGCAAGCCCGGCTCCCACACGTGGGTCAAGGGCGACCAGGGCCGTCGGCTGCTGCGGGCACAGCGCCGGGAGACGGCGGCCACCGCCGAACAGCCCGCCTGAACCACGCACATCGGCAGCCGACGTGCGGCCGCATACCGACGGTCCTGGCACACGGCTCGTCCGTGACGTCCTCCCTCGATACGAACAGCGATAGGACCAGCAACACGAACCGCGATCATCCACCGCGCGGGATCCACTACTGGCACACGCACTAGGAGTTAGGGGTTCAGCCATGATCCTGATTACCGGGGCCACCGGCGTCGTCGGCCGGGAAACCGTCCGCCTCCTGGTTGAGGGGGGAGCGAAAGTCGCCGCTGTCACCCGCGACCCGCACGCCGAATTCCCCGCGGGTACACAGCTCGTCCACCCCGCGAAGGTTCCCACCACCGACGGCGTGGAGGCCATCCTGCTCAGCCCGCGTGCCGCCGGATCCACCGCTGTCGATCTGTTGGCCCGCGCCCGCGAGACGGGCGCGGCAAGGGTGGTCGTGCTGTCCGCCGTGACCGTGCAGTACCCGGCTGGGCACGCACGCTTCCGGCAGCAGTTCCACGCGGTTGAGGAAATCGCCAAGGGGAGCGGCCTGGACTGGACGATCCTGCGCTGCGCCGATTTCGCCGCCAACACCCTGGCTTGGGCCGGGCAGATCCAGGCGACCGGGACCGTGCGGGGGGCATACCCGCACGCGAGGACCTCGACCGTCGACGAGCGTGACATCGCCGCGGTGGCCGCCCTCGCCCTGACCCACCCGCAGCACCGCGGTCAGACGTACCTGCTCACCGG